>JADZAF010000221.1 GCA_020852755.1 Bryobacterales bacterium | reverse complement strand
CGGGCGCTCTACAGCGCGGCGGAGGCCCTGCGCGTGATCACCGCGCTGCTGGGGCCGGTTCTGCCCGGCGCCGCGGCCAGGATCTGGAGCCAGCTGGGCATGCCGGAGAAACTGGAGGACGTCCGCCTGGGCCAGCTCGCCTGGGGGCAGCTGTCCGCGGGACAGCGGATTGGGGAAGTGGAGCCGGTGTTCCCGCGCATCGACGTGAACAAGGCGGTGGCGGAAATGCGCGCGCTGGAGGCTGAAGTCACCGCGCAGCATGCGGCCCTGGTGGGCCGGCCGGCGGAGGTTCCGCCTCCATCGCCCAAGATCCCCATCGAGGATTTCGCGAAGGTGGATATGCGGGTAGGCCTGGTGCTGGCGGCCGAACCCGTGAAGGGCGCCGATAAGTTGCTCAAGCTGACCGTGGATATCGCCGAGCCGCAGCCGCGCACCCTGGTGGCCGGCATCGCCGAAGCGTACCAGCCCGCGCAACTGGTGGGCCGCAAGGTGGTCATTGTGGCGAATCTGCAACCCCGCAAACTCCGCGGCATCGAATCGAACGGGATGATTGTCGCGGCCGTGGCGGAAGGCGGCAAACCGGTAGTTGCCGGCTTCCACGAAGACGTGCCTGTCGGGGCGCGGCTGAAGTGAGGCTGGCCGATTCGCACTGCCACCTGGACGACCGGCAGTTCGCCGGGGACCTGGAGGCAGTGATGGAGCGCGCCCGGCTGGCGGGTGTGGAGCGCATGCTGGCTATCGGGACGGGCGAGGGCCCGCCGGACCTGGAAGCCGGTTTGCGGCTGGCCGTGCGCTTTCCCAATGTGTACGCGAGCGTGGGTGTGCATCCGCACGATGCATCCAAGGCCGTGCCCGGGACGTGGGATCGCTTGCGGGAACTGGCGGCGCACCCGCGCACGGCCGCGATCGGCGAAGTGGGCCTGGACTATCACTACAATTACTCGCCGCCGGAAGTGCAGCGGGCCGTATTCATCGTTCAGCTGCGGCTGGCCGGCGAGGCGGGAAAGCCGGTCATCATTCACACCCGGGAGGCGTGGGACGACACGCTGGAGCTGATCCGCCGCCACTGGCGCGGCCCGGGCGGCATCTTTCATTGTTTCACCGAAGGTCCCGAGCAGGCCCGGCAGGCGCTCGATCTCGGTTTCCACCTGGCCTTCGGAGGGATGCTGACGTTTCCCAAAGCCGAACGCGTTCGCGCCGCCGCCCGCCTCGTCCCGGCCGAACGCCTGCTGCTGGAGACCGACGCGCCCTACCTCGCTCCTGTGCCGCACCGGGGCAGGCGCAACGAGCCCTCGTTTATCGTGGAAACGGCGCGCAAACTGGCGGAAATCCGCTCCGAATCCCTGGAGGAACTGGCGGCCGCGACCAGCGCCAACTTCGAACGGCTGTGTTTGCGCGGTTCCGAGCCGAATGGGTAAACTGAATGGACTCCATGCAACCAGGCAAAGTCGGGCAGGTTTCCACCATGAAGGAGATCTTTTCCCTCATCAAGGACGATCTCCGCAGCGTGGAACGGGAGATCGCGCTCGAATCGGTCGCCTCGGTTAACGCCATCACGGCCATCGGACGGTACCTGCAGTCCAGCGGCGGCAAGCGCCTGCGGCCCTCGCTGGTTCTGCTGGTGAGCAGGATGGTGGGGGATTGCAGTCCCGCCGCCATCCGCATGGCGGCCGTGATGGAGATGATCCATACGGCCACCCTGGTGCATGACGACGTGATCGACACCGCGCAGACCCGGCGCGGCCGGCCTTCCACCAATATCCAATGGGGCAACCACACCTCCGTGCTGGCGGGAGACTGGCTCTACATGCAGGCTTTCCACGCAGCGGTCCGTGAACGCAACTTCAGGATTCTGGAAATGCTGATCGCCCTCACCCAGATGATGGTCGAGGGCGAGTTGCTGCAGATGGACCGGCTCGGACGGCTGGAGATCTCCGAAGCCGACTACATGGAGCTGGTGGACCGGAAGACCGCGCGCCTGTTTTCGGTGTGCTGCCGCCTGGGGGCCCTGGTGGGGGGCGGCGACCCGCGGGCCGAGGACATGCTGAGCGACTACGGATGGAATCTCGGCATGGCCTTTCAGCTGACCGATGACGTGCTGGATTTCACAGCCCGCGAACACGTGCTGGGCAAGCCGGTGGGCAGCGATTTGAGGGAAGGCAAAGTCACTCTCCCGCTCATCTACGCTCTGGAGCAGGCTACTTCCGCGGAACGGCGCGAGGTTCAGACGATACTGCGGGACCGCAGTTACGAACGCGTGCCGTTCGACCGGGTGGTCGAGATCGTCCAGCGTTACGCGGGCTTCGAGAGGGCCCGCCAGCGCGGCCTCGCATTCACGCAGAGAGCCCGCGACCTGATCTCCGGTTTTCCCGACTCTCCCTACCAGCGATCCCTTTCGGCCATCGTGGAGTTAATGACCGACCGCGATCACTAAAACAATTTAATTATTTTCATCTGTTAGAAGTCGGACGGTGGTGACGTGAGGCAGTTCACCAAAAAGGGCTGCAGGCCGATGCAACGTTTTCCGCCCAATTGGTATCTAAGTAGTGGGGGTAGAAACATGAAGCTGCTCAACTTCTTCTTTGGTTGCCAACATCGCCGAACCACTTTCCCCTTGACGCCGGCCCGCAAGTCGCCCGCGCAAGGCGGCCAACGTCACGGCACCTACGTCGTTTGCCTGGACTGTGGTGGGGAGTTCGCCTACAACTGGCAGGAGATGCGTGTGGAAGAGCCTGTCAGGACGTCGGCCACCGTCGCCCGGCAAATGGCTGCAACCGGGCAGCTCTGACCCCCCGGCCCTCAATTCAGCGTTCCAGGCAGTCAAGGCAACGGTCTGGAAGTTCGGAAAAGTGTCTCTAAAAACAGAAAACCCCGGGCGCAAGCCCGGGGCCTCTGAGAGGGGCTAGCGACGAGCTGGGCCTCGTCGCGGAGGATGCTATGTGTTTATAGCAATGTGATCCCAATATAGCCCATCCAGACCCTTTTGTCTAGTTCTTCACAAATTTTTTCTTCGGACCGCCATTTTCCGGTACTAGTACCATAGGTCCTCCGG
>JADZAF010000220.1 GCA_020852755.1 Bryobacterales bacterium | reverse complement strand
GTTGTGCTGGGAGGATTGTTCCCGAATGCAATCGTGGCCCGGAACTCGGCTGAAGCGGACATCGTGCAACCGGCGGAATACCTCCGCCCGGGCGGGGATCGCCCCTCTCCCTGAGCCGGATTCTCGTGGAGGAGAAGCGTACCCGTCGCTCCAGGTCCGGCTTTCCTGAAGACAAGCGAGACAAAGACAGGACCTCTTGACTTCGTGGACGAGGTGCATACTGAGATTGCCTCATCTACCCAGAGTAGAAGGAGATCTTACGCCGCCCAGTAGGCGGCGTTTGCATTCTCAGGACTGCTTTTTCTGCCAGGTGCATTCGGCCCATGAATGGAGCACTCGTTACTGCGGAGAGCACCAGGGTGCTTCACCCTGGCTGTAACACTCCAGCCCCCGCTAAAACCCGAACTGCACCAGAAACCGGAACGTCCGCCCGTCGTTCAGCGTGTTCGTGATCTGGCCGAAATTGGCCGAGACCAGGTCAGAGCCGGGCTCGGCGAACTGCGGCGTGTTAAAGAAGTTGATCGACTCGGCCCGAAACAGGATGCGCTTATCCGCCGAGATCGGAAAGCTGCGCGACAGGGCCGCGTTCACGTTGCGGATCCCGCCCTTGCGGAACGTGTTCCGCCCCAGGTTTCCGCGCTCGTCGGTGGGTTTCATATAAGCGAACGCGCTGCGCGGCAGCCGCGCGCGGGAATTGTCCGGGTCGCCGATCGTGCGCCCCAGAATCGAGGGATCCAGCAGGTTGGGACGGTCGTTGCCGTTCCCGTCCACGTTGCCGAAGCCGGGCGCGTCCGAGCCGGACACCACCGTGAACGGCGTCCCTTTCTTTACCAGAGCGACCGCCGACAGGTTCCACTTGCCCAGCAGCCGCGCCGCCCGGCTTTTCCCCGCCTCCGGCAGTTCGTAGCTGAAGCGGCATAGAAAGGCGTGCGGCTGGTCGAACGGGCTGGGACCTTTCATGTCCTCGTTGCGCAGCCATTCCGACTGGCTGCGCGAAATCCGCGAATCCTGGTCGTAGGCGGTATTCGTGTACGCGCTGCCCAGGTCCATCGCCTTGCTGAACCAGTACGCCGCGTCCAGTGACAACCCCCGCCAGCGCGGCGCCACCAGCGCGATCCGCGCCGCATCGTAGTATCCCCGCGACCCGTTGATCACTTCGCGGTACTCGGCGTGCGTCGGGTCCGGCCGCCGGTCATTCAGCGTCGCCGTCGTCTGCGGGATCCCGGGAACCACGTGCGCCCGGTTCTGATACCACATCAGCAGCAGCTTCTGCGAGCGGCTTCCCGTATAGCCCAGTTGCAGCCGCCAGTCGTCGGAAAGAGCCGGCTCCCAGGAAAAGTTGTACTGGTGCGCGTACGGCGTGGCCAGGTCGGGGCTCAGCGTGTAGGTGTTCGGCCGCGCCTGCGGCAGGCCTCCAATCTGAGTCAGTCCCCCCAGCGGGTCCGTCAGGCTGGGCACCGGGATCATGATCTTGTAATTGCCCGGCGGGGTGAAGCGCACCTGCTGGAAGGTCACCGGAAACACTTCGCCGTAGTCCAGTCCGTAAGCCGCCCGGACCACTCCCCAGGCGCGCGGAAGCCGGTACGCCACCCCGGCGCGCGGCGCCAGGTTGTTCCAGTCCGCGTCGTAAGGGATCCTGTTCCGGTCGTTCACCTCGTACGGCCGCGGCGCCGGCTGGAACCGCAGGCCGTAGTCGAGCGTCAGGTTCGAACGGACCCGCCAGGAGTCCCCGGCGTAATACTGCATCTCCCAGTTCCGGAATCCGCGGTGCATGTCGCCGATCGATACGATGTGCTGGATCGGAAGGCCCAGGCGCAGGTTGGTGATCGCGTCGTGGCCGAAATCGGCGCCAAAGGAGAAGTACCCCCGGTGCGTGTCCGTTTCCACTCCGTTCAGCCGCCGGCGCAGCAGGTCCCCGCCGAAGGTCCAGTTGTGCGAGCCGCTGGAGCGCCGCAGCAGCGCCCCGTACCGGAACAGGTTCATCGCCCGGTCGATGGGGATCAGCCCGTCCGGCCCCAGCGTCTGCAGCCCGCTGATCGCCACCATCACCCCCACCGCGTTCGGCTCGGGCACCAGCAGCGACCCCACCCGGTCGAACCCGATGGAAACGTCCGTCACCGTGGCCTTGCTCCACTGCCGGTTCCAGGTGATGCGCGAGGTATGGGCCCGCATGTCCGTGTTCGGGTTCTGGCCCGCCACCAGTTGGAACGCCAGCACCTTCTGCGAAGTGAACAGGTAGCGTGCCGTCACCCGGTCGCGCTCGCCCAGGCGCTGCTCCACGCGGCCGCCGCCGTTGCTGTGATCGATGGATTGCGGCGCGTTCGTGTTCAAGGCGCGCTCGTTGATGTCCGTGCGGTTCGGCAAGGTAGCCGGGTATGCGGACAGAAACCGTGCGATCAGCGCCCGCGTCTGCGGGTCCGCCGCCAGCGGCGTCCGCTCGTCCGGACGCGGCACCAGCACGTTCCCGTTCACGCTGCCGCGAACCTTGTGCTGCCCGCCTTCCAGCGAAAGGTAGGCGCCGCGCCAGGCCTCCGCGCCGAATGTGAAGCCGTAGTCGTTCTCCCGCGCCGGCTTCACGTCGCCGGCCTGGAAGAAGGAACGCGCGCTGAACACGCTGTTCAAATGCGATTCGTACAGCGTGCCGTGTACGCCCGGGCGCGACTCCGGCCGCGTGTGCACCACCGCGGAAGGAGCATTGCCGAACTCCGCGCCGAAATAGCCGCGCTCCGGACGGAACTCCCGGACGATGGTGGCCGTGGTCCCCAGGCGTACGTTCAGCTCCTTCAAGGCATTGTTGTCCACCAGGTTGAACTGGATGTTCTCGTTGCGGCGGCTCTCCCCGGCGGCCGTGTCCACCTTCCCCAGCAGGTTCAGCTCGGTGCGCCGCTGCGGCGCCTGCTGAGCGGCGGCGGCAACCGCAAAGCACACAACAATACCTGGAATCCGGAGAGCGGGGATGACCACGTTCCCATCATACCGGAGTCGCCCTGCTCGCCCCGCTCGCGGCC
>JADZAF010000219.1 GCA_020852755.1 Bryobacterales bacterium | reverse complement strand
GCCACCAGTTCTTCGAACAGGAGGCGGTTGCGCTCCAGGTCGAAGGTCCACAGGCGCGGCTCGGTGGAGGGCCGGCTGTAGTCGATCAGAACCAGAAGAGCGGAGCGGACCGGCGCGCCGCTGTTACGGAGCGAGTCCAAGGCTGTCAACGCCGTGCGCAGGGCCGCGGGCTGGACGCGGGGAGCCGCGTCGAGCAGTTTCCGGAAGCGCGTTTCCGGGCCGGCCGGCTCCAGGGAACCGCCGGGCAGGGGCGGAAAAGCCATGAGGCCGGACAAAAGCAGGATAAAGAAAGACTTCCTGAGGAACACGGTAAATCCAAACTTCCCAGTAATGTACTGTTTCTTACATTATACCGCCGAAAGCGGGAAGGCTGAAGCGAGACCGGCCCGCATAGCCCGGCACGAGCCCGGCGGCGAGCGGGAGTGCCCCCTGGGTCGCTGAACGCCATTTCCGGGCCGCGTTTGCAGCTGTCCAACTTCTCTCCCGCCGCTCCCGGCACCCTGGAGGCGGCGGAGCGGGCCGAGCGCGGCCGCTTCCTCCGGTTGCGGCTCGATCTACACGGTTCTGCCGTTTTGGGCCGGAGCACGGGGAACGGCAAGGAAGAGAGTAGTTGCCTCGGATACCCGTTTCGTTCTACTATTACTCAAATTTAATCTAAAGAGGTTAGAGAGTATGAAACTTCTGCTGCGGCGGGTCTACTCGCTGCTTGCGCTGTCCGCTCTCGCCGCCTCCCTGTCGTTTGCTCAGACCGGGAATGCGACCATAAGCGGCCAGATAAAAGATCAGACCGGAGCCGTGATCCCTGGCGCGGCGGTCTCGATCAAGAACACGGCCACCAACGTGGTTTCCAGCACCCAGACGAACGCGGAAGGCCGTTACACCATCGTCAACCTGATTCCCGGCAAGTACGCGTTGACCGCGTCCTTTTCCGGCTTCAAGAACCTGGAGCGCGGCGATATCGTGCTGCAGGTCGGCGACCGGGTCGGGCTTGACCTGACCATGGAAGTCGGTACTGCGTCGGAAAGCGTCACGGTGACCGGAGAGGTTCCGCTGCTCCGTACGGAGGACGTGCAGATGGGCCTTGTCATCGACAACCGGCGCATCCAGGAATTGCCGCAATATTCCCGCGACGTTCTCTCGTTTGCTCTACTCACGCCCAACGTGCAGACCGGGCCCGGCGGAACCGAGGATCTGCGCATCAACGGAGGCCGCACCGGGCAGACCGAATACTTCCTGGACGGCGTGCCGATGACGACCGGCTACAACCACTCGGTTCCCGATTCGATTCCTTCGCGCGAAGCGATCGGCGAGTTCAAAGTCATCACCAACGGGATGTCGGCCGAGTACGGCCGGCTGTCCGGCGGAGCGGTGGTCATGATCACCAAGTCGGGTACCAACGAGTACCACGGCTCCGTTTACGAGTTCTTCCGCAACGACAAGTTGAACGCTAACGACTGGAACTCCAACCGCTTCGGAAGAGAGAAGGGCATATTTCACGACAACGTCTTCGGCGCCACCTTCGGCGGTCCGGTGCGGATACCGAAAGTGTACAACGGCAAAGACAGGACCTTCTTTTTCTTCAATTACGAAGGCACGCGCCGCAACACGGGCAGCAATGCCGTCACCACCGGTGTGCCGACCGCACTGGAGCGCCAGGGCGACTTCTCGCAGAGCCTGATCGACAAGGGCGCGGCGGTGCAACTCTTCGATCCGCTGACCGCTTTTAAGGAAGGCACCCGGGTCCGCCGCCTGCCTTTCGCCGGCAACCGGATTCCCCAGGACCGCATCAACCCGATGTCCAAGATCTACCTGGGCTTCTATCCGGAGCCGAACCGGGCGCCCATGCCGAACTCGAGCCACGATCAGAATTACATCGGCTCGGTATCCAACCCATCCAGCAACGACCGGTGGACCGGCCGCATTGACCAGAACTGGAACGCGTCCCATACCACCCACGTGACGGTGACGCGGTTCGACGACAAATACAGCAGCCCGCGCTGGCTGAGCGAGCTGCAGTCCGCCAGCGTCAGCTATTCGACGGCGCACACCATCTCGTTTGACCACACCTACACCCTGACCCCGACCACGCTGCTCAATTTCCGTGCGGGCATCTTGCGCCGCGCCGGCTTCAGCGGATCCGAAGTGGTCGCCGATGCCAGCGCCTGGCCGTATCAGCGCGAGGTGCTGAACCTTCTGGGCACGACCAGGAACCGTGTGCCGAGCCTGGGCACCGCCGATACCATCGCCAGCCTGGGCGGAGGCAGCACCAACAATACCTTCGACACCAACTACAACGGCGCTGTCTCCATGCAGAAGATCTGGGGCAAGCACACCATCAAGATGGGCTATGAGCACCGGCGCTACTTCACCAACCTGACCACCGGCGGCAGCGTGAACATGACCACCGAGCGGCGCATCACCTCCCAGTATTACGACAACGCAAGTACCGGTTCGGGTTTTGCGAGCTGGCTGCTGGGAATCGTCAACTGGGGCGAGGGAACGCAGGTGGCGGGCCCGGCGTCCCTGCAAACCTACCACGGCGCCTATCTGCAGGACGACATCAAGCTGACCTCGAAGCTGACCGTTAACCTGGGCGTTCGCTGGGACTTCGAGCCCCCGCGCTCGGAGCGTTTCGACCGCCAGATCGTCTGGGACAAGGACTTCAAGTGGGACTGGACGCCGAACCCCGGCTGGAGCTGGGACAAGGTGCAGCAGCAGGCCGGGATCAAGTTCGATCAGCCCTACTGGATGAAGAACGGGATCTATGGCCGGGCCGCCATGCTGGGAACGTCCGAGTATCCCATGCGTACCTGGCAGCGGGAATATCCGTACCACTTCGGACCTCGCGTCGGCCTGGCGTACCAGTTCATGCCTCGCACGGTGTTCCGGGCCGGATACGGCTTGAACTGGCTGACCATGACGGGCGACACGTATCTCAACACCGCTTCGCTGAACACTGGCTACGGCGACAAGGCCCGCCTGATGCAGGACGGCACGGCTGACAACGGGCTCACCTACCCGCTGTCGTTCACGACGCCCATGCCCGGCGGCACGGGCTATGTTCCCTTCACCCGGGACGTGGCTGCGCTGAACAAGAGCACGCTGGGCAACTGGTTCGTGGTGCCGGGTTATGACATGTATCCGGGTTACGAGCACGTCATCACCGCCAGCCTGCAGCGGGAACTCGGGTCGGGCGCCAACACCTGGGTGCTGGAAGCCGCCTACAACGCGAACCTGGGGCGCGATCTGCCTTTCAACAAGGCGCTGCATAGCGTTCCCGACGCCTATCACGTGCTGGGTGAGCCGCTGGGCAACAACCTGAACACCAACGTGGACAATCCGTTCTATGGCCAGGTCCCCTTCGGAACCACCATGGGCGGAGCGCAGATCCCGCTGGCCCGCGTGCTCCAGTTGCACCCGCTGTGGCGCGAGGTGCTGAACTGGAACCAGCCGCGCGGCTATTCCAACTACCATTCCGGCTACCTGCAGATGGAGCACCGCTTCGGTCAGGGCTTCAGCCTGCTGGGCAACTACACCTTCGGCAAGCTGCTGCAGGCCGGAGGCTCCATCGGCGCCGATCGCAGCGGCATGCACACGCCCGGGGCGGCCACCGGTGACAGCCAGGGCTACCCGCAGGCCGAACTGCCCATGAGCGAGATCTACGGGCTGGCGCCGTTCGACATCACCCACCGGGGCGTCATCAACGGTCTGTGGGAACTGCCCTTCGGCAGGGGCCGCAAGTTCATGAGCGCCACCGATACCATGGGCAACAAGGTATTGAATG
The DNA here is from genome assembly GCA_020852755.1 of Bryobacterales bacterium. GTDB lineage: Bacteria > Acidobacteriota > Terriglobia > Bryobacterales > Bryobacteraceae > JADZAF01. The sequence goes on along the minus strand of JADZAF010000219.1, from coordinate 2,008 downwards.
GCATCGTGGGCGGATGGAACCTCGGCGGCACTCTCACGATGCGGGGCGGCAGCCCGTTCGCGCTGATTTGCGGCGGCTCCTATTGCCGCAACTGGATCGGCATCGGCCAGGGCCGGCACTCGCGGCCGCGCTTCGCCGACGTTCGGGTCCCGTACTCCAACGATGTTTCCGGCCACCAGTCCCTGGAAGGCTCGGCCAGCCAGGTTCTGTACTTGCGGCCGGAGGGCTTCCGTGTGGTGCGGGACATGGAGATCGGCGACGTGGGCTCCACGCTGCAGGGAGTTCGCGGGCCGGGCTTCAGCCAGTTCGACTTCTCGCTGTCGAAAAACTTCGGTCTCGGCTCGGAACAGCGCTATCTGCAGCTCCGGTTCGAGGCGGAGAACTTCTTCAACCACATGAACACGCGTAACCCGGACAATGCCATCACCAGCCGGACCTTCGGTATGATCACCGGCCAGAACGGCAGCCCGAGGCGGGTCATCATCGCAGCCAAGATCTACTTCTGACGCAGGCCAGACAGCCTGCCTGCAACTTTGGGGCGCGGCGAGGTTTTCCCTCCCGCGCCCTTTTTCCATTGGTACGATAGCCTCATGTGGCAAAAATCGCAGCAATTATTGGAGAGAGCCAGTAAGTCGTTGGCAGGCGGCGTCAGCAGCCCCTTCCGGGCCATGTTCCGTCCGGCGCCCCTGTATTTCCGCTGCGGCAGCGGATCGCGCCTGGAAGACGTGGACGGAAATTCCTATATCGATTACACGCTCGCTTGGGGGCCCCTCATCCTGGGCCACGCCCATCCCGCCATCGTCGAGGCTATCCGGAAACAGGTTTCGCGCGGCATGACCTACGGCGCCCAGCACGAATTTGAGATCGCGGTGGCGGAACGGATTCAGAGCCTGGTGCCCTGTGCGGAGCTGTCGGCCTTTACTTCCAGCGGGAGCGAAGCGCTGCAACTGGCCTTCCGCCTGGCGCGCGCCTTCACCGGCCGCAACCTGATCCTCAAGTTCGAAGGCCACTATCACGGCTGGATGGACTCCGAGTTGATCAGCTACCACCCGTCACGCGAGCAGGTGGGAGACGAAAGCCGGCCCAACGTGGTGTTGCACTCGAAAGGGCAGTCGCCCAGCGTGGCGGCGGACCTGGTGGTCGCTTCCTGGAACAGCGTCGACCGGCTGCGGGAAACCCTGGAGCGCAACCCGGGCAAGATCGCCGGGATCGTGATGGAGCCCGTGCTGTGCAACAGCGGGTGTATCCTTCCGGCCCCGGGCTACCTGCAAGCGGTCCGCGAGCTGGCCACGCAGCACGGCGCGGTACTGATTCTGGATGAAGTGATCACCGGCTTCCGCATCGGCCTGGGCGGCGCCCAGCAGCATTTCGGCGTGACTCCGGATCTGGCTACCTTCGGCAAAGCGGTGGCGGGCGGGCCGGCATTGAGCGTGGTGGCAGGCAAGAAGGAGATCGTGGGACTGATCGCCGGCAAGGGCGTGAATTTCGGGGGCACCTTCAACGGCAACCCGATATCGCTTTGCGCCGCCGACGCCACGCTGGCCGAACTCTCCCACAACGGAGGGGAAGCCCTGAAGCGCGCCAACCGGTTGGGCGAGGCGCTGCGGGCCGGCATTCAGGAGAGGGCCCAGGCCAAGGGAGTGCCCCTGATCGCCTGCGGTTTCGGCGCGGCTTTCGCCATTCACTTCACCGGGCGGAAGCAGCTGACCTGCTACCGCGACACTCTGGACGACGACGGCGCACGGCTGCAGCGCTTCCTGGAAGCCTGCGTGCGCCGGGGCGTCTACAGTCTGCCGGACGGCCGCTTCTATACGTCGACGGCCCACACCGAAGCCGACATCGAGCAGTCCCTGGCGGTCATCGACCAGGCTTTGGAGGCCTAGCCGGGAATTCCGGGCGCGGCTCCGGCGCGGGAGAATGCAACCGCTCCCTGCGGTCACGGCTCGGAAACGGCCGCAGGCCGGCACGTGCCCGGCATACTGAGCCGCGACTGCAAGGAGCGGTTTGG
>JADZAF010000218.1 GCA_020852755.1 Bryobacterales bacterium | reverse complement strand
GACCTGCTGATGGAAAAGACCAATCCCCGCTACTTCGGCCTCTCCCCCGATACCGCGCAGATCTGGATGGGCGGCGGCGATCCTCTGGCCATGTACGAGAAATATAAGAAGCGCATTGTCTACATGCACTACAAGGACATCCGCGCCTACCATCGGGGCCTGCGGGGCTACATGGATAACGTCATCGAACTGGGCCGCGGAGTGCTCGACTTCCCCGCCCTGCACCGGATCCTGAAGAGCGTCAAGTACAAGGGCTGGATCACGATCGACCTGGACAACGCCCGGGTGTCGCCGGTGGAGAGCGCGAAGGTTCAGAAAGAGTACATCGACCGGGTGCTCGCGCCCATTTACGCTTGAAGACGGAGAGCTTTCAGGAGAGACACGATCATGCGTACCTTGATTCTGTTCATCGCCATCGCCGGACTGGGTTTCGCCCAGCCGCAGAAGCGTCCTCCGCTGCCCAACGAGCAGTGGGAGCAGGCCTTCAACGGCAAGGACCTGACCGGCTGGGACAAGGTCGGCAACGAGAAGTGGGACGTGGAAGACGGCGTCATTCACGGCCAGGGAGTCACCAGGGAGTACGGCTACCTGCAGACGGTGAAGAAGTACAAGGACTTTCACATGGCCCTGCGCTTCAAATGCGAGGCCGACGGCAACAGCGGCGTTTTCTTCCATACGGCTTTCAAACCCGGCACGGCGGATGTAAGCCAGGGGCTGCAGTTTGAAATCGACCGCACGCCGATGCACCACACCGGGGGGATCTACGGCGACGGGCGCGGGTGGATCGCCTGGCCTTCACCCGAATACGAATTCGTGATCCGTCCGAACGACTGGAACGACATGCTGCTCAAGGTGGAAGGGAACCACTACGTGGCGGAGTTGAACGGCGTGAAGGTCCTCGACTTCACCGACCCGAACCCGAAATCGTTCGACGGAACCATCGCTCTGCAGCTCCATTCCGGCGGGCAGGGCAACATGCGCTTCAAGGACATCTGGATTCGCGACCTGTCCCGGCGCTGAACGTCGCCATGCGGCGGCGCCTGTACTACTGCGACCAGCACTCTTTCCCGCTGCCGCCGGGGCACCGCTTCCCGGCCGCCAAGTACCGCCTGCTGCGGGAAGCACTGAGCGCAAGCGGGGTTTTCGACCTGTGCGAGGCGCCGCCGGCCCACCCGGCCCTGATCGAACTGGCCCACGACCCCGCGTACGTGCGGGCCTTCATGGAAGGCAGGCTGGAGGCGGCCGTCATGCGCCGGATCGGGTTTCCGTGGAGTCCGGGGCTGGTGGCCCGGACGCTGGCCTCGGTAGGCGGCACCCTGGCAGCGGCGGCCGATGCTTTCCTCTTCGGCTTCGGAGGCAACCTGGCCGGCGGCACCCATCACGCCTTCTACTCGGAAGGGTCGGGCTTCTGCATCTTCAACGACCTGGCGGTCGCCGTGCACGTGTTGCGCTGCCAGGGCCGTGCCGGCCGCGCCGCCATCGTGGACCTGGACGTTCACCAGGGCGACGGCACCGCGGCCATCTTTGAGAACGATCCGGCGGTCCTGACCACCTCCATGCACGGCAGGAACAACTTCCCGTTCCGGAAACGCAGCAGCCGGATCGACGTGGCGCTTCCGGACGGCACGGGCGACGAGGAGTACCTGGCCGCGCTCGATGAACTGCTTTCGCGGGTTAAGGAGTTCGCGCCCGAGGTGGTCTTCTATCAGTCAGGCGTGGATGGCCTGGCGACGGACCGGCTCGGCCGGCTGGCGCTGACCCCGGCGGGACTCCGGGAACGCGACCGCCGGGTGTTCCAGATCTGCCGCGCCGGCAGCATCCCGCTGGTGATCACCTTGGGCGGCGGCTACTCCGAGCCCATCGCCCTGACCGTGGAAGCCCACGCCGGCACCTTCCTCACCGCGGCCGAGGAGTTTCGGTGACAGGCTACATAACCTCCAAACTCCGTAAGTGATTGAATTCCTGAGTTTAGGGGTTATGTAGCCTGTCACCGAAACTCCTTTTCCACCGCGGTGCAGAAGATATCGATCTCATCCGTGGTGGTATAGACGTTCGGGGTGATGCGCAACCCCTGAAAGTCGTTGCGAACGATCGGGACGGTCAGGATACGGTACTGCTCCCAGAGCTTTGCCGAGATTGCGGCTACGTCACGCCTTCCGAACGAGACCGTGGCCAGCCCGCAGCTTTGTTCCGGATCGCGGCCGGTCAGCAGCGCGACGCCGGGAAGGCGCGTGAGCCGGTCCGCCCACAAGTCGCGCAGGTACCGCAGCCGGGCCGCCTTGCGCGCGCCGCCGATGGTCTGGTGAAAGGTCAGCGCCTCTGCGATGGCATTGTGATTGGCGGCCGGATGGGTGCCGATCTCCTCGAATTTGCGGACATCGTCGTCCATCTTCTCCGGGGCCGCCATCAGCGGCCACAGCTTCCGGATCTTCTCCCGCCGCACGTACAGCAGGCCGGTGCCGTGCGGCGCCAGCAGCCACTTGTGCAGGCTGCTGCCGTAGTAGTCGCACTCCAGGTCGGCGACCCTGAAGGGAAAATGGGCGAAGGCGTGGGCGCCGTCCACGATAGTCTCGATGCCCCGGGCGCGCGCCATCCGGCAGATGCGCTGCACGGGAAAAACCTGGCCGGTCAGGAAGGTGACGTGGCAGAGCAGAATCACCCGGGTGCGCGGCGTGACCGCGTCCTCGAAGCGACGATACAGGTCGTCCGGGGCGGCCGGCACGGGGAACGAAAAAGTCTTCAGCACGATGCCGTCGCGCCGGGCACGCTGCTGCCAGGTGGTCAGCATGCGCGGATAGTCCTGATCGGTGGTCAGGACCTCGTCGCCGGGCTTCAAGTCCAGCCCCAGCTGGCAGGTCTCCAGCGCCTCGGAGGCGTTCCGGGTAATGGCCAGTTCCTCGGGATCGCACCCCAATTCCGCCGCCAGGCGCCGCCGCACGCCTTCCACCTGCGGCTCCAGCACCCGCCACAAGTTGTGGGCCGGGAGCATGTTGCTGAATTCCAGGTAGCGCCGCATGGCCTCCTGCACGACACGCGGAGAAGGCGAGACGCCGCCGTTGTTCAGGTTGATGACCGTGCGGTCGACGGTGAAGGCGAGCTGGATCTCCCGCCAGAAACTCTCGTTACGGGCCATTTCAGCGGGGCCGGCATCCGCCGCGGCGACAGCCGCCCGAACCCGCTCCAGCCCTCCCGGACCTAAGAAAGCCGAGCCGGTGGCGGCACGGAGAAAAGAACGTCGCTGCATGAGGTTCTGTAGCTGAATTATCGCACGGGGATAGCTGATGGCTGACAGCACTTTACGCTATACTCGTCCTCGCAAATGGCTGACTTCCGGATCGGCTACCTGGTCAACGCCCTGATCTTCACCGTTTTGGGACTGCTGGTTTTCGCCGCCGCGCTGGCGCTCATGGAACGGATGACGCCGCCGCGGGTGTGGACCGCGATCCTCGAGGAGCGCAACCTGCCGGCGGCGATCCTGGCCGCCGCCGTGGCCATCGGAATCGCCTTGATCGTGGCCGCGGCCATGCACTGATCCTGTACCGGCGTTCACGTATCATAGGAGAAGTGACGAGCCTTCTGGTTGCCATGGCGCTGGTTTCCTCCGTCCTCAAACCGGCCGCCAACATGTACTCGCAACCCGCTTTCGATACCGACGTCGTGTCCCAGGCCATCTACGGCACCAACGTCGAGGTCCTGGAAGAGAAAGGGGACTGGGCCCGCATACGCACACCGGACGACTACACCGGCTGGATCCCGCAGAAGTGGCTTCGGAAGGGCCATCGCTACGCGGCATCGGGAAAGGTGGCGCAGGTGGAGAGCCTGTTTGCCAACCTCTACGCCGAGCCGGATGTCACCCGGCGCCAGCCGCTTCTCACGGTTCCCTTCGAGACGAGGCTGGAGCTGACAGCGGAGAAGAACGAGCGCTGGATCGAGGCGCGTTTGGCCGACGGCCGCACCGCCTGGGTGCAGCGCGGCGACGTTTCCCTGCAGCCGAAGATCATGGGCATACCCGAGTTGATCGAGTTCAGCCGCAGGTTTCTCGGCCTGCCGTACCTGTGGGGCGGCACCTCCACGTTCGGCTACGATTGCTCGGGCTTCACCCAGATGCTGCTGCGCCGCCGGGGCGTCCTTATGCCGCGCGACGCGGCGCCCCAGGCCCGCTGGGACGGCCTGGCGCCGGTTGAAAGGACGCAGCTTCAGCCGGGAGACCTCCTCTACTTCGGCAAGTCCGCGGGGAAGATCAGCCATACCGGCATGTATTTGGGCCATGGGGAATTCATCAACGCGACCACCCATGAAAGACCCATGGTGCGCATCGACCGCCTGGACGAACCATACTGGAGCGGGCTTCTGGTGGCCTGCCGGAGGCTGAGATGAACCGCAGAAAGTGGATGCTGGCAGCTGCCCAGGCGCCGCTGGCCGCGTGTGCCGCGCGCACGAGCCCGGCGCAGCCCCGGCTCGAAAGCGAGGTCGTGCGGCTGAAACTGCGCCACACCTGGACCACGGTGATGTCCTCCAGCCAGCACCGCGACAACCTGCACGTACGCTACACCGCAGACGGGGTCACCGGAAGAGGCGAGGCCGCGCCCATCGTGCGCTACCAGGAGAGCGCGGAAACGGCCCGGCAGATGGTGGAAGCGTTCGCTCCGCTCCTGGTGCAGCGCGATCCCTGGCAGTTCGCCAAGGTCATGGACTTCCTGTTCCGCTGGAGATCCGGCCAGTACGCCGCCAAGGCGGCCGTCGATATTGCCCTGATGGACTGGGTGGGGCAGAAACTCGGCGTGCCCCTCTACCGCTACTTCGGGCTCGACAGGACGGACGCTCCGGTCACGACTTTCTCCATCGGCATCGACACGCCCGAGATCACCCGGCAGAAGACCCGGGAAGCGGCCGATTTCCCGGTGCTCAAGATCAAGGTCGGTCTGGATACCGATGAGGCCACCATCGAAGCGGTCCGCAGCGTGACTCGCAAGCCTTTGCGGGTGGACGCCAACGAGGGGTGGAAGGACAAGGAGGAGGCGGTTCGCAAGATCAACTGGCTGGAGAAGCAGGGCGTCGAGTTCGTGGAGCAGCCCATGCCGGCGCCCATGCTCGAGGAGACGCGCTGGGTGCGCAGCCGGGTTCACATTCCCATCCTGGCGGATGAGGCCTGCCTGCACCCCGCGGACATTCCCAGGCTGGCCGGGGCTTTCGACGGCGTGAACATCAAGCTGATGAAGTGCGGCGGGATCCTGGAAGCATTTCGCATGATCCAGATCGCGAAATCGCTGGGCATGAAGACCATGCTGGGCTGCATGATCGAGAGCTCGATCGGCATCAGCGCTGCGGCCCATTTGAGCCCGCTGGTGGATTATGCCGACCTCGACGGCAACCTGCTCATCGCCAACGATCCGTACGTAGGGGTGAAGGTCGAGAAAGGCCGGCTCATCCTGCCGGATTCGCCCGGTCTGGGATTGCGGCCGGCGTAACGGCCGGCCAGCGGCCGCGGGCGGCGCGCATCCGCAGAAACAGGAAGAAGAAGGCAGCGATCAGGCCCAGGGAGGGCCCCAGCCCCAGGTATTGCGGCCGGGTGAAGTGCAGGCCCAGCGAGAGCGCCAGGTTGAAGACCACGGGCAGCATGGCCGCGCTCACGGGCAGCCAGGGCCGGTCGAGCGCGAACAGGGTCCGGGAGGCGATTTCCAGCAGGCTCCAGCCGATGAGGCTGGGGGCGAATCCCAGGAAGACCAGGGAGACCAGGCGGGTGGAGTCCGCCGTGAAGCTGCCCCGTTCAAACAGCAGCGCGATGACCGGCTCGCGGACCGCCACGGCCAGGGCGCAGATGGCCACCGCCGCCAGGGCGCCGAGGGCCAGGGTACGGTCGATCAGCCGGAAGGCCTGTTTCCATTGCGAACGGCTGCGCAGGCGGGCGATTTCCGGAAGCAGCGAATTCGAGATGGGCATCACCAGGAACGCCAGCGGCACGCCGATGCAGCGCAGGGTGTATTCCAGGGCCGCCGCCATGCCCGGCCCGGCGCTGGTCGCGTAGGCCCGGGACACGGTGATGTTCAGCGCGATCAAGCCGGCGTACGTCAGCACGAACGCGGGCTTGGCGAGCAGGTCGCGGATAGGGGCCGTGCAGGCGGGCAGGTTTCTGAAAGTGCGCCCGCTCCGGGAAGCGGCCCACACGACTCCGAACTGAACCCAGGCGCCGGCCGCGTAGCCAACCGCGAAACTGTAGACTCCCAGCCTGGACCACAACGCAAGGGCGCTCAAAACAGTGGCCACATTGAGCGAGGCCTGGTAGAAAGCCGAAGGCGCGAACCGGCGCTCCGTGTAGAGCAGGGCGGAGTGAACGGCGGCGGTTCCGGCAGCCAGGGTCGAGAGCGCGCCCAGCCGCAGGTTCCACTCTGCTTTGACCAGGTAGTCCGAAGCCAGACCGGGCGCCAGCACCCGAATCAGCCAGGGAGCGAACACCGCGATGGCGGCGGACAGGGCCAGGAACACCAGAAAGAACAGCCGGCGGAGCCGCACGAACAATGCGGTCCGCGCCTCGCCCTGCCGTTCCGTCAGCATGGGGACGAACGCGAACACCATGGTGTTGATCAGGACGGCGTTCAGTGTATCGATGGGACCGATGGCTACGGCGAGCGAATCGGCCAGGCTATCGGTCCCCAACAGGTAGGCGTTCAGGGCAACCCGGAAAAAGCCGGTGAGATTGCCGGTGACGATACCGGCGCCAATAGTCAGGCCGCCCCGAACGAGGGGGCTTCCGGCAGCCCGGGCAAGCATTCCCTCGACCGCCGGTCCCGTCGATCTAAGGCCGGAGTCCAATTACGCCGCGGCCGCGGCGGCTGACCGGGCCGCCGCCAGGGCCTTCTCATAGTCCGGGAAATCGGCCACTTCCTTCACGTACTCGGCGTGCCGGATCTTGTTATTCCGGTCCACCACGAAGATGGCCCGGCTCTCGATGCGCAGTTCCTTGATCAGGGTGCCGTAGTTCCTGCCGAAAGAACCGTCCCGGTGGTCGGACAACATCTTGACCTTGTCCACACCGAACGCGCCGCACCAGCGCTTCTGGGCGAAGGGCAGGTCCATACTCACGGTCAAAATGTCCACGCCCGGCAGCTTCGCGGCTTCTTCGTTGAACCGCTTGGTCTGCGCGTCGCACACCGGCGTATCCAGCGAGGGGACCACGCTGATGATGCGGACGTTGTTTCCGGTGGCGGCGAGATCCACGGTCTGCAAGCCTGTATCGACCACGGAAAAATCCGGCGCGGTGTCGCCCGGTTTCAGTTCAGCCCCGATCAGGGTCAGGGGATTGCCCTTCAGTGTTGTGGCTCCAGGTCTCTCCATTCGTTCTCCTCCAGATTTGTTTCGCAGGCGGCAGGTGAAACCGATGAATGCCGGTGGCGGCTGCGAGTAGTCTTTTATTCTAACAACTTGACGAAGTCCGCCGGTTCGGAAACCGGCAACCGGCAGGTAAAGTCCTCGCAGACGTACGCGGTGGTCCTGCCTTGAATGGCCGGCATGTTCGCGATGGCCGGCTGGTATTCCGAGAGGCGGCGGCGGGCGGCCTCGGACTCCACCAGCAGCAGGACATGATGCGGCAGGAACCTGGCGTGCAGCGCGCGAAGCATCTGCCGCAGGGTAGCGTCCCGTCTGTCCCCCACCAGGATGATCTGCTTCCGCCGGGCGCTGGCGAATTCGTAGGCCGCCAGCAGTTGCGGCGCCGCGGTCGGCGCTTCCGCCACCCGGACGCTCAGCGCCGCAAAGGCCCGCTCGGCCGAGTGAGCGAAGTCCTGGCGGCCGGTGATCCCGGCCAGGCGGAGCAGGTCCAGCACGGCCGCCGAGTTGCCCGAAGGCTCGGCTCCGTCGTACTCCTCCTTGACCCGCAGGATGAGGCTGCTATCGCCCTCCGCCGTGCTGTAGAAGCCGCCGTGGGTCTTGTCCTCGAACAGCGCCAGCATGGAGTGCGCCAGCTCCAGGGCGGTTTCCAGGCGCGCCAGGTCGAAGCCGGTCTGGTAGAGGTCCAGCAGGGCTTCGATCAGAAACGCGTAATCGTCGAGAAAGCCCTGTATGGCGGCATCGCCCTGGCGGTAGCGCCGCAGCAGCACGCCCGTCCCGCGGTCGTACATGCGGGTCAGGATGAAGTCCGCCGCGCGCTCCGCGGCCTCGCTGTAACGCGCCTCGTCCAGCACGGCACCGGCCCTGGCGAGGGCGGAGATCATGAGGGCGTTCCAGGCGGTAAGGATCTTGTCGTCGAGGTGCGGCCGCGGGCGCCGGGAGCGCGCTTCCAGCAATTTGGAGCGCCATTCGCCGGCGGGCTCGACTTCGCCAGGCTCGCGAGCCGCATACAGGATGTTCCTGCCGCGGAACTCGCCGTGCGGGTCGTCACGCACATTGCCGTTCTCTTCCACGCCGTACAGCTCGCCGAAGCGCGCCGCCGCTTCGCGTCCCAGCACGCCGTCGATTTCCGCTGCCGTCCAGAGGTAGAAAGCCCCCTCGCTCTTCACCGTGGGCCGGTCCGGATCCGAGGCGCTGTCCGCATCCTCGGCGGAGTAGAAAGCGCCCCCGGGGTCGCGCATGTCGCGCAGCACGTAGTCCAGGGTGGCGCGGGCTGCGTCCGCGTAGAACGGCTCCGCGGTGATCTGGAAGGCCTCCACGAAGGAAACCGCCAGCTGCGCCTGGTCGTAGAGCATCTTCTCGAAGTGCGGCACGAACCAGCGCTCGTCCACCGAATAGCGGTGGAAGCCGCCTCCCAACTGGTCGTTCATGCCGCCCCGGGCCATGCCCTTCAGCGTGGTCAGGACCATGTCGAGAGCTTCGCGGTTCCCCGTGCGGGCGTAGTACCTCAGCAGGAAGTTGTGCACCACGGGACGGGGAAACTTCGGCGCGCCCCCGAAGCCGCCGCGCCGGGGATCGAAGCTGCGCCGGAGCTGCAGGAAACAGGATTCCGAGAGCATGCTATCCATCCGCCCGGAACGGCCGGATTCCAATTGTCTTTGCAGTTGCCCGGTCACCTCGTCTCCCGACCGCTCCAACTGTTCCCTCTCGGTGGCCCAGGCCTGGGCGATGCGATCCAGCAAGGTGCCGAAACCCGGACGCCCGTAGCGATCGTCGGGCGGAAAGTAGGTGCCGCCGAAGAAGGGCTTCAGTTCGGGCGTCAGGAAAACCGACATGGGCCAGCCGCCTCCGCCGGTAGTGGCCTGCACGAAGGTCATGTAGATGCGATCGATGTCGGGACGTTCCTCGCGGTCCACTTTTACCGGAACGAAATGGCGGTTGAGCAGTTCCGCCAGTTTCTCGTCCTCAAAGGACTCGCGCTCCATCACATGGCACCAGTGGCAGGTCGAGTAACCGATGGAGAGAAAGATCGGCTTGTTCTCGCGCCGCGCCCTCTCGAACGCCTCAGCGCCCCAGGGGTACCAGTCCACCGGGTTGTGGGCGTGCTGCAGCAGATAGGGACTCCTCTCCCCTGCGAGCCGGTTTGTATGCATGATTTGCCGTCCTGCCGTACCGCGGTCAGTCGCTGCCGCCGGCCTGGGTTCCGGCGGTCGCCTCGGGCAGGAGCCGCTCCTCTCTCAGTTTTTCCAGTACCGCATCCAACCTGGCCCGGGCCTCCGCCGGCATGGGACCGACCGGACGGCGGCAGGGACCCGCGGGCAAGCCGATCCGGTTCATCGCCTCCTTCACAACCGAGGGGAAGGTATGCAGGGCGAAGGCCTGCCGGAGCGGATCGATCAGCGATTGCAGGCGCGCCGCCTCCTGCAGGTCGCCCTGCCGGAACGCGCGGTACAAATCGACGAAGGCCTTCGGGGCTACATTGGCGCACGCGGTCACGGCTCCCGCGCATCCCAGTTTCAGCGCGGGCAGGATCATGTGGTCGCGTCCCATGAAGACCGAGAAGGGCCGCTCACGTCCGATGGCCACGAATTCGGGCAACTGGTCGAGCTTGCCGCTGGAGTCCTTCAAGCCGACGAAGTTCTCGCACTGGGCCGCGATGCGAGCCGTCATGGCGGGCGTCAGCTCCAGGCCGGTTCGTTCGGGAATGTTGTAGGCCAGCACCGGGATGTGCACCGCCCGGCAGATCTCCACGTAGTGATCCACCAGTTCCGATTCGGTCGGCTTGATGTAGTAAGGGGTGATCACGACGGCATAGTCGATCCCCTCAGCCTCGGCTTTCTGGGCCAGGTCGATACTCTGGCGGGTGGTCACGCACCCCACGTTGCCGTACAGAGGAACGCGTCTGTTGACCGCCTGCCGGCAGAAGCGCAGGGCCACGATGCGCTCCTCGAGGGTGAGGGAGAAGAACTCGCCCTGGCCGCCGGTTGCGAAGATGCCGTCCACGCCGGCGGCAATCTGCTGATCAATCAGGAGCTGCCAGGCCGCGTAGTCGATCAATTCGTCCTGGCGGAAAGGAGTAACGATCGCGGGAACGATTCCGTGAGGTGATGGGAGCGCCACAACCCAATTCTACCGCCAACGCCGCCCGGTTACGGGATGCGGAAAAGGTGTATCCCCCCGGACTCCGCCGCGAGTTCCAGGCCCCACTCCTTCTCGTGCCCCGCGATGAGCCGGCCCAGCGGGCCGGCATCGCTCCGGCCCACCGGTGTGAGCAGGTAGCGGAACCCGGCGCGTTTCAGTGCCCGGACGGCCGGACGGCGCAGATCCTCGGTGGCGCGGCGCGTCATTTCCGGACGGGCCGCCAACCGCCGCCAGGCTCCGCGGGAGTCCCGGCCGTGAAACTCGATGCCGGGGGCGCGTCCCGGGATGTGAGCGAGCAGGACGGCAGAGCTTACCGTTTGAGGGTGGTCAAACGCGACCTCGACGAACGCGCCCGCCCGCACGGGCTCCCACGTCCGCCAGCGGGTAGCGCGATTGCCGTCCAGCATCCAGGGCGTTTCCCACGGGTTGGGCCAGGCGTCCAGGGACCAGCCCCGGCCGGGCGGCAGGCGCCGCTCCCCGTCGTAGAGATCGAGTTCGTGGATGTACCACTCCTCCGGTTCTCCGCGAGGCAGGCGGAAGCGCAGCGCTCGCAGCGGCGCCGGCATCCAGTCGGCCCGCACATCGTAAAAGGGATCGCGGGCCTGGAAGGCCGCGACCTTCAGGCTGTCCAGCAGGCGGTCGGCTTCGGCCGAATGCCAGAACTCCAGCACCTCGCGCCGGGCGTAGACCTTGGGGACGCCGATAACGGCGAAGATTCTCTCGCCCGGCCGGGTGTGTTTTTCCAGCAGGTCGAGCACGGGATATTCAGCCATGGCGCGCTTCAGGTATTCGCGTTCCGGCTCCAGCCGCAACGCCGCCCGCCAGGGCAGTTCCTTGAATTCCCACGCGCCCGCCCGGGCATAGAGCGGAATGACTTGCGGCCAGCAGGTCAGGGCGTGGAGCAGCACCGCGGGCCACAGCCAGGACCGCGGCAGAGCCATGCCCAGGGCCACGGACATCAGCGCGAAGCCCGGCATCAGGAAGCGAGCTCCGTGATTCAGGAACCAGGGCAGGGCCAGGGCCGCGGCAGCGGCGACTACCAGCAGGCCGTTCTTGCGCCGCAGAGCCAGCAGGCCCAGAGGCAGCGCCAGCAGCATCGGTCCGAAGAAGCCTTCCAGCGGCCCGCCCAGCGCCAGATGTAAGGGAACCTGCGCCAGGGAAGGATCTCCGTGCGTGAATCTGCGCGCCAGTTCCAGTTCCGAACTGAGGTGAAAGAACGGGTTGGGGAACCAGGCATTCATCATGGGCGCTACCGGGTTGCCGGTAAGAACGAAGGCGCGGATCATCCAGGGCGCGATCGCAGGCAAGGCCGACAGGCCCGCGATCAGCGCCGGTCGCACGCGCCGCGCGAACAGCAGGTAGAGAACGAGCAGGCCGGGAACAATCAGTCCCGGCAGTTTCACCGCGTAGCAGAAACCAGCCGCCAACCCTCCCGGGATCAGCCAGCGAGAGTTCGCTTCGCCGCGCCAGCGCAGCAGCAGGTAAAACGCCGCCAGGACGAAGAAGACCATGGGCGCGTCGTTGTGCACGCTGGTGCCGGCCACTCCCACCACCGGCGCGCAGAAGTAGAAGGCAGCGGCGAAGAACGGACCTGAGTCCGGCAATCCCAGCCGCCGGCCCACGGCCAGGAACATCGCCGGGGTGAGGGCCAGAAAAGCGAAGTGCGTCAGCCGGGCGGCGCCGGCTCCTCCCAGGGCGGCAGAGAAGGCGTACAGCATCTCCAGGCCCTGCGGCAGGACCTCGAAGAAACCGATGCGGTCCGGGAAGCCGCCCAGGCGCAGGTACTCGGCCGGCAGAGCCAGGTGATAGTTCAGGGCGTCGAACTCGGTCTCCGGACCCAGGGCGTAGATCAGGTACAGGATCCCGAAGGCGCCGAACACGATCGCGAACAGCCAGCGTGAGGAGCGGTCGAGTTCCGCCACGGCCGGTTCCCGCGCCGGCCTGGGCCTTACGATGGGCAGCGGCAGGAGAGCGGCGGCCGCCATCGCCGCGAGGGCAGCCGGGGTGAACCGGTCCGTGAGCAGGAGCAGGAAAAGGATGAGGCTCTCGAGCGCCGTTCCCGCGGCCAGCAGCAGCGGCGCCGGCATGCCGCAGGAGCGGAACAGCAGGGAACCCAGTCCAAACGCCACCAGGAGAGGCGCAAGACCGCCCAGGACGGCTGTAGCCAGTTCGAACAAACCGTCATTGTACGGTAAGCGCCCGGCCTACCAGTCGAGCACCGCTCCATCCGCCGCGCGGATGGTGGTGGAGTGTATGATCTCCTGCCGGAAGGGATGCCGGGCGGCCTCAGCTTCGTTCACCCGGATTCCCAGGCCGGGCTGGTCGCAGATCTGCCAGTAGCCGTCCCTGGTGGTCAGGCTGTGCTCCACCACATCCCAGCGCCACGGCACGTCCGTCAGCATGTCCTCCTGGATCAGGAAATTCGGCGTGGAGAGCGCGAAATGCAGGGCCACCGCGTTGGCCACCGGGCCCAGCGGGTTATGGGGGGCCACGCCCATGTAATACGCTTCCGCCATGGCCGCGATCTTCTTGCCCTCCAGCAGGCCGCCGCAATGGCAGAGGTCGGGCTGGATCACGTGGCAGGCGCTCTTCTCGAAAATCTCGCGAAACTGATGCCGGGTGGTCAGGCGCTCGCCGGTGGCGATGGGCACCCGCACCGCCTCCCGCACCTGGCGGAGCGCATCCACGTTTTCCGGCGGCACCGGCTCCTCGCAGAAATACGGCCGGAATTCGGCGACGGCGTGGATGTACTCCACCGCCATGGCTGGGTAAGTCCGGCCATGGAAGTCGATCATGATATCCACCGATTCACCCACCGCCAGCCGGAGGCGCTCCATCAGTGAAGCAAACTTCCTGACGTGGCCGATGCCCATGAGCGGCTCCGAATAGGGCACGAAGACTACCTTCACCGCCGTGTAGCCCCGCTCGATGACTTGCCGGGCCAGGTCGATCAGGGGGCCTGCGTCGAACGTTTCGTAGACGGCCCGCATGTCGCCGCCTCCCAGGTGCGTGTACATGCGCACGCGCTCGCGCACCGCCCCTCCCAGCAACTTGTACACCGGCACGCCCAGGCTCTTGCCCAGGATGTCCCAGCAGGCCTGCTCGATGCCCGAGATGGCGCTCATGCCGATCACGCCCAGGCGCCAGAAGGACTGCCGGTAGAGCTTCTGCACCAGGTGCTCGATGCGCGTCGGGTCCTCCCCCAACAGCATGGGGGCGAAGTCCTCGACCGCCCCCGCCACGGCGCGGGTCTTCCACTCCAGCGAGGCCTCTCCCCAGCCGAACAGGCCGTCCTGATCGGTCTCCACTTTCACGAAGACCCAGTTGCGCATTTCCGCGTTGACGACCAGAGTTCTGACAGCCGTGATCTTCATCACTGCCGATGATAACAAGGGTCCGCGGGGAGTCCGAGTCCGTCTCTGAACCGCGACCCAATCCCCGGGGCCTTTGCGCCGGCTGGAAACGTCCCGCCGGCCCGCGCGGATTTCTACTTGACCAGCGCCGCCCGGGTCGCGCCCAGCGTATTGGCCAGCGACTCGCGCGGCAGGTTGCGGATGATGGGCTCTACCAGCCAGCCCAGACCCCTCGGCACCGAGCGGGTGAGCGAGATGGCCTGGCACTCCACGATGACCCCGTCGCCGGTCTCCTGGAATTTCCAGTAAGAGTACAGGCGCCACAGAAAACCGTGGCCCTCGCCGGGCGGCAACTCCGTTTCATTCGCTTCCCCGGGATTGCGGACCTCCGTAATCCGGGTGCTGTAGGAGCGGCTGTACCAGCGCTGCTTGTCCAGCGGGAAATAGCGCACGTCGTGGCGGGTGTTGAGCACCACCGTAATCACCTTCTTCTTGAGAAGCCGCAGGTAGACCTGGAAATCGTTCCCCTGCCGGGAGAGCAGGCGGGAATCCACGACCTCCGGCCTGTAAATCTCCTTGTGACGGTCGTAGTTCTGCACCAGGGCGAGGGTCATCTCCAGCGTCACACCGGGGATGAACACGGCGCCGACCCAATCGTGAATCAGGCCGTCCGGGACCTCCATCTCACCCTCCTTGTTCCAGGGCTGGGTCAGGGCGGTTCCCTTGCGGATCTCGCTCATCCGTTCCGGAGAGCCCTCCACCCAGAGAAACGCGCCGCCGCGCTTCACCTGCTGGCTGAGCCGGGACTCGGTGGAGCGGATGTACCGGTCGAAGGCGTCCTGGGTGGGCTGTCTCAGTTCAGCCGCCGAGGCGGGGACGAGCCCGAGCACCACACAGGACCACAGGGCCGGGAAGGCATTGTTGACGGTCACTACCTTTACTATAATTCCCCGGATGACTCCGGAACCCGCGCCCGCAAAACCCCTGGGCGAACTCCAGCGCCTCAGCGGGGTGCTTTTCGAGCCCAAGACCACCTTCGCCGACGTGGCCGCGCGCCCGCGCTGGTGGGCGCCCCTCCTGTTGCTGATTGTGGCGGCCCTTGCCCTCACCTACTGCTTTTCGCAGCGGGTCGGCTGGGACAGTCTCCTGCGGCAGCAGATGTCCGCCAACGAGCGCTTCCAGCAATTGCCCGTCGAGCGCCAGGAGAGCCTGGTGGAACAACAGGTCCGGATGGTATCGGTTCTCGGATATGTCGGCGCCACCGCCGGCATTCCCATCTACGCGCTGGCCCTGGCCGCCGTCGCGGCCGTCGTCTTCAAAGTCTTCCTGGGATCCAAGTGCTCTTTCCGGCAGGTTTTCGCCCTCACCAGCTACTCCCTGCTGCCCGGTATTCTCTCCACCGGACTGACCATCCTGGTGATGTACTTGAAGAACCCGGAGGATTTCAACCTCCAGAACCCGCTGGTTTTCAACCTGGCCGCCTGGCTGCCCGGGGACATACCGCGCTGGCTGCAGTCGGCTGCCGCAAGCATCGACCTGTTCTCGCTGTGGACTCTGCTGCTGCTGGCCACGGGGCTGTCGGTGGCGGACGGCAAAGTGAGCTGGGGAAGAAGCGCCGCCTGGCTGCTGGCAGTGTGGCTGCTGTGGATCGCGTTGAAATCAGCCGGAATCGCGCTGATTTCGTGAGCCCCTACAGCGGGAGGGTCTTCAGGTACTCGCGGAAGGCGTCGCCCAGATCGTCGCGTTTGAGGGCGAACTCGACGGTGGCCTGCAGGAATCCGAGCTTGTCGCCGGCATCGTAGCGCCTGCCTTCGAAGCGGTAGGCGTAGATGGCCCGGGTCCGCAGGAGGTGCTTGAGGGCGTCGGTGAGCTGAATCTCCCCGCCCCTGCCCGGCTGCACTTCGGTAATGGAATCGAAGATCTCGGGAGTCAGCACGTAGCGTCCGATGATGGCCAGGTTGGAGGGCGCCGTCTCCGCGCCGGGTTTCTCCACCATGTCGCGAATCCGGAAGAGGCGGTCGCGCGAGCCGTTGTGCGACACCGGTTCTGCATCCACGACCCCGTAGGAGGAGATGCTCTCGCGCGGCACTTCCATCACGGCCAGCACCGGGGCGGCGAAGAACTCGTAGACCTCCAGCAACTGCTTCAGACAGGGGGTGTCGGAGTCGATCACGTCGTCGGCCAGCACGGTCGCAAAGGGCTCGTTGCCCACCAGTTCGCGCGCCCGCAGCACCGCGTGGCCCAGCCCCAGCGCTTCCTTCTGGCGCAGGTAGCAGACGTTGATCATGTCCGAGACGTTGCGCACCACCTCGAGCAGGTCCTTCTTGCCGCGGCACTCGAGCATGTTCTCCAACTCGAAGCTGACGTCGAAGTGATCCTCGATGGCCGACTTGCCGCGGCCGGTGATGATGATGATGTTCTGGATGCCTGACCGGATGGCTTCCTCCACCCCGTACTGGATGATGGGCTTGTCCACCAGCGGCAGCATCTCCTTGGGTTGGGCCTTGGTCGCGGGCAGGAACCGGGTACCCAGGCCGGCGGCGGGGAAAACAGCTTTTCGAACTTTCGCTGGCATTGTTATCCTCAGTTTCCTCTGCCCTAACTGTGCTTGGCAACCCGGCTTCGGGCGGCCCCGCACGCCCGCGCGATATAATCTCCATTCCGACAGGTCCGGAGGACTCAAAGATGAAGCGTTTTCTGCTCTGGCTGTGCGCCTTGTCCCTGCTGGCGCCCCTGTATGCCCAAACCGCACAGCCCCGCAAGATTCAGACCCTGATTATCACCGGTCAGAACGGCCATGACTGGCGCGCGGTGACTCCCTACCTGCGGAAGGCCCTGGAGGACACGGGCAAGTTCGAAGTGCGTGTCACCGAGGAGTTCCGCGGCGCGGGGCCGGAGACTCTGGCTCCCTACGATCTGGTAGTACTGAACTACTTCGACCGCGCCCAGCCGCAGCTGCGCTGGGGCGAGCGCGCCGACCAGGCCCTGCTCAACTTCGTTCGCTCCGGCAAGGGCGTGGTGGTGTACCACTTCTCCGTGGCCGCTTTCAACGGCTGGGAGGAATATGAGAAGATGTCGGCCGGCAACTGGCGGCCGAATAACGGCCACCATTCCCCCGGACACGATTTCACCGTCGATATCCGCGACCCCAACCATCCCGTCACGCGCGGCTTGAAGAAATCCTTCCCGCAGCCCAAGGACGAGCTGTATGCCAACCTGAAGTGGCAGCCGGAGGGCAGCTACCACGTGCTGGCCACTGCCTGGGACGACCATAAGTTGTACGGGGGGAAGGCACGCCAGCCCATCCCCGGCGACGGGCGGGACCAGCCCATGCTGTGGACCGTCCAGTACGGCAGCGGCCGTGTCTTCACCACCGTACTGGGCCACGACGCTCCCGCCGTGCAGACACCGGCCTTCGTGGTCACCTTCACCCGGGGAGCGGAATGGGCCGCTACCGGCGACGTAACCCTGCCGGTTCCGCCTGAGTTGAGACCGTGACACCCGCGCCGGCCGGGCTGGCGTCGCATCCCCACTACAAGTGGCACGTGGTGGGGATGCTGTGGTGGATCTCGTTCTTCAATTATGCCGACCGCCAGGCGATCTTTTCGGTGTTCCCGCTGCTGGAGAAGGAACTGGGCCTGACGCCCATTCAACTCGGGCTGCTCGGATCGTCGTTCGCCTGGGTCTATGGGCTGTCGGCTCCGCTGGCGGGGAACATTGTCGACCGGATCCGGCGAAAGGCCGCCATCCTGGGCGGCCTGCACGCCTGGAGCGTGATCTGCGTGGCAACCGCCTGGGCCAGGAACTTCCCCCAGTTGCTTTTCTTCCGCGCCGCGGAGGGACTGGGAGAGACCTTTTACTATCCGGCCTCCATGTCGCTGGTGAGCGATTATCACGGCAAGCGGACCCGCTCCCGGGCCATGGGGTTCCACCAGACCAGCGTCTATTTCGGGACTATCGGGGGAGGGTTTTTCGCCGGGCTCATCGGCCAGCACTACGGCTGGCGCTGGTCGTTCATCGTCTTCGGCGGGCTGGGCATTTTACTGGGTTTCCTGCTCCACCGCCTGCTCCACGAGCCGGAGCGCGGCGCCGCCGACCGCAGCGATGCCGGGACCGCCGCAGTGCCGGCGGCCGGCGGACGCATGCGTTTGGGCGATTTTCTCAAAACCATCTGGGGCACCCCCACCGTGCTGTTTCTGATGGCGGCGTTCATGTGCGCGAATTTCGTGGCCCTGGTGCTGCTCTCCTGGATGCCGAAGTTCCTGTACGACCGTTTTCATCTCAGCCTGGCCATGGCCGGCCTCACCGCCACCATCTTCGCCCAACTGGCCAGCATGGCCGGGGCGCCGCTAGGCGGCTGGATGGCCGACTGGCTGCGCCGCCGCACCCCGGGCGGCCGCATGCTGGTTCAAGCCCTGGGCGTGTTCGCCGGAGCGCCCTTCGTGGTGCTCTGCGGCGCCACCCAATCGGTCGCCTGGCTGATCGTAGCCCTGATGGCGTGGGGGTTCTTCAAGGGCGTCTACGACGCCAATATCTTCGCTTCCCTTTTCGACGTAGTGCGTCCGGAGGCCCGCGGCACCGCGGCCGGCTTCATGAACATGATCGGCTGGCTTGCCGGAGGAGGCACCGCGCCCCTGGTGGTGGGCTACATCGCCCAGCAGTCCAGCCTGGGAACGGCCATCTCCCTGGCCGCGATCGTCTATGTCGCGGCGGGCCTGCTGCTGGTGGCGGGCGCCGCCGGGTTCGCGAGGAAGGATACGGCGAGGGTGGAGAAGGCCGTGGCTGGTCAGGCCAGATAATTGGTGTTGTGCAACGCGGCTGCAACTGGCCAGCGCCGCTGTTGAAATCCGGCCGCTATCCCCTCTTCTTACTGCCGTCTTCCAGATAGTAACTCTTATAGTACGAGTAATATCCGTAGTAATCGTAGTCCGAGGAGTGGACGTCGGCGCCGTTGAGCACCACGCCGATCACCCGGGCTCCGATCTGGCGGAAGTCGTCCAGGGTCCGGCGGACCAGTTGCCGGGTGGTGGCGTGGGAGCGGACCACCAGGACGACCGAATCGGCCAGCGTGGCCAGGATGCGCGAGTCGGTCACTCCCACCACCGGCGGGGAGTCTATGAGGACGAAATCGTGATGCTCCGCCAGCCAGCGCACCAGCGAGGCCGCCAGCGGCTGGGAGAGCAGCTCGGTGGGGTTGGGCGGGATGGGGCCGCAGGCCACCAGGTGCAGGTTGTCCACTCCCGGCACCGGCGTCGTGATCTCCTCCATGGTGGCTTGCCCGGTCAGATAGTGGATCACGCCCTTCTCCGGCCGGGTGCGGAGGAGCTTGTGGCAGGTGGGCCGGCGCATGTCGCAATCCAGCACCACCACACGGCTGCCCAGGCTGGCCAGCGTGAGGGCGAGGTTCACCGTGGTGGTGGTCTTGCCTTCCTTGGCCAGGGCGCTGGTGGTCAGCACCACGCGCGGCCGGGGATTCGTGGAAAGAAGGATCGAGGTGCGCAGCGAGCGATAGGCTTCCGCCAGGTGCGACTTGCTGTCGGAGGCCGGCTCCGTGAGCGAGCCCCGCGCGGATTCGGTGAGAACGGCGGGCTGCTTCGGGCCCGGCGCGAACAGCGGGATCACCCCCAGGGTCGGCAAGGCGAGCAGCCGCTCGACATCATCCGGATTCTTCACCGAATTGTCCAGGTGCTCCTCCAGGAAGGCGTAGCCGATGCCCAGTCCCAGGCCGACGAAGAGGCCCAGGAAAAGGTTCAAGGCCACCTTGGGACGAACCGGACGCTTGGGCACCTGGGCGGCGTCGACGATCCGGACATTGCTGGCCTTCAGCCCGGCCGAGACCTCGGCCTCGCGCATGCGGTTGAGCAGCCCTTCGTAGAGTTGCTTGTTGGTATCCACCTCGCGCTTGAGGATGCCGTACTGGATGGAGCGCTCGGCCACCTGAGCCACCACCGCGCGCTGCTCCTGCACCGCCGCCGCCAGCATCTGCTCGCGCTCCAAAGCCGCCTTGTAGAGGTGCTCCTTATTGGCGATCAGGGTCTTCTTGGCGGACTCCAGATTCCTCTGCACGGTATCGATCTGCAGCTTCAATTGCTGGGCCTGGGGATAGTCGGGCTTGAACAACTGGGTGAGCCGGGCGTACTCGCGGGTCAGTTCGTTCAGGTTGCTGGAAAGATCCTGGACCAGCTTGTTCTCCAGCACGCCGGGCGCGTCCAGCTGCCCATCGAGCAGGCTGCGATACACGGCTTCGGCCTGGATGCGCTCGGCCTGCGCCTTGGTGTACTCCGTCTCCACCTGGCGGAGCTTCTCGTTGGAAGCCGTCTGCTTGTCGTCCAGGAAGACGATGTCGTTGCGCCGGGCGTAATCCTGCAGCGCGTCTTCGGCTTTCTCCAGCCGCGCCTTGAGGCCCACCAGCTGGCCGCGTAGCCACTCCGAGGCCTTCTGGGTGGCTTCGAATTTCACTTCCAGGTTACGGTCGATATAGCTGGTGGCCAGCGCGTTGGTGACCGCCGCGGCCAGTCGCGAATCGCTGGACGAGAAAGCGACCTCGACCAGGTTGCTGCGCCGCACCGGCCGTATGTCCAGGTCCTTGAGGAAATTCTCAATCGTGTTGCGGTAGGCGGCGTTCTCCGGGTCCACCTGCGCGGCGCCGTGCGCCACCGACGCCAGGGAATCGGGCGGCGGGTCGCTGCGGTACAGATCCAGAAACTGGCGCTTGCGATACCATTCCGGTTTCCGGAACAGCTTCAGCTCCCGCACTACTTTGTCAGCCAGGGAACGGCTCTTCAGCACCCGGTACTGCGTCTCCAGATATTCGTCGCTGTTCGACTCCAGGTTCAGGATCTCCTTGAAGGAGAGAATCTGGGGATTCTCCTTGTCGATCTCGATCAGGGCGGCGGCTTCGTAAACGGGAGTCTGCTTGAGCGTCGCGACCAGCACGCTTAAGAAGACGGTGACGAAGCAGAACACGATCTTCCAAAAGCGCTTGCGGAGGACGCGCCAGAACAGCCGCAGGGGCACTTCCTCCTCCTGCCGCCACTGGGGAGGAGCCGGATGCATCTGGATGACGGCCTGCGGGGCCGGCGGTTGGGCCGGATCGAAAGGGACAAGGCTGGAGTCCGGGGGACGATCCATGCAGGATCTATTGTACGATGCGCCCGTCCCGCATATTCACCAGGCGATGTCCGTAGGCCGCCGCCTCGGGGTTGTGGGTGATCATGAGGATGGTCTGGCCGATCCGTTCGTTCAGGTCGCGCAGCACCGAGAGCACGGCCTGGGAGTTCTGCGAGTCCAGGTTCCCGGTCGGCTCATCCGCCAGCAGGATGGCGGGATGGTTGACGATGGCCCGGGCGATGGCCACGCGCTGCTGCTCGCCGCCGGAAAGCGCCGCCGGCTTATGGTGCAGCCGGTGAGTGATGCCCAGCAGGTCCAGCACTTTGCGGAACTCGGGATCCTCGGCGATGTGGTCACGTCCGGCGATGTGGCGCGCGATGGCGATATTGTCGGCCGCCGTCAGCGTGGGCAGCAGGTTGAATTTCTGGAAAACGAACCCCACCGCCGTTTTCCTGAGGTTGGTGCGCCCGGCGTCGGTGAGCGCGGCCAGGTCGTAGTTGAGGACCCGCACGGTGCCGGCCGTGGGCGGCGTGAGCCCGCCGATCACGTGGAACAACGTGGACTTGCCCGAACCCGAGGGCCCCACGATGGAGACGAACTCGCCCTGGAGGACTTCGAAATCCACGCCCCGCAAGGCCTCCACATCCACCTTGCCCACCCGGAAGACCTTGCGCAGCCCCTCGATTTGGATGACGGTCTCACTCATAGGCGAGAGCTTCGATAGGATCCTGGCTGGCAGCCTGGTAGCCGGGGTACAGCCCGCCCAGAAGCGAGCCGCACAGCGCGATCAACCCGGCGATGGGCCACCACGGCAGAACGATCTTCTGGGTCAGCGAGGCCGGCACCATCTCCGCGATCACCCATTTGGTGGCGAAGCTGAGCAGGATACCCAGAACCGTGCCGCCCACCGCCAGCAGGGTAGCCTCCCGCAGCACGATGTTCAGCACGTACCAGCGCGAGGCGCCCAGGGATTTCAGAATCCCGATCTCCCGGGTCCGCTGCAGCACCGAGGTGTACATGGATAGGAAGACCACGGCAAACCCGATGATGATGCCGATCCCTACCACTACGTCGATGAAGCCGCTCAGCAAGGGCACGTTGTTCACAGAAATCAGGGAGAGCAACTCCTCCATGGAGTATATGGGGTAGCCTTCCAGCTTCGCCCGGAGCGAAGCCACCACGGCGTCAATGTTGGCCGGCCGGTCCACTTTGACGTAGATCTGGCTCAGCTTGCCGGTGTTGCCGGTGGCATCCTGCAAGACCCGGATCGGAAGCATGAGGCGTGCCAGTTTTCCGCCTTCGATGATGCCCGCCACACGCCACTCGCGGTTGAGGATGCCGCCGACCCTGCCGCCCGCGTGCAGGTTGTTCTGGGCGGCGTAGAACTGATCGACGATGATGTCATCCGGCCCGCGAAACGGGCCCCCTTCAATGAACCGGAAGCCCCCGCTGATTCTGGAGAAGGACTCCAGGTCCACGCCGGTGATGGAATTCAGGCCGGACAGCGCCTGAATGACCGTGCCGCTCACCGCCGTGATGTGCGGCTCCTGACTCAGCATCTTGACGATGCCTTCGGGGATGGGAGCGCTGCTCAGCGCCATGAAGGAAGAGCCGCGCGGCCGTATGACGATATCGGCGCCCACGCCGCGCTGGCGCCGCGCCGAATCCTCCAGGGTGCCCTCGCTCAGGCCCACCAGGGTCAGGATCAGGGTCACGGGAACGCCGATCAGCAGAATACTGAGGGACGTGCGGATAGGCCTTTGTTTCAGGTTCTCCAGCACCAGTTTGTTGATCACTTAGTTCTTTCTCTTGCCGTTGGCCGACACCCGGCCTTCCGCCGCCATGGGGGGTTCGCCCAGAACCTGCAGCTGCACGCCTGCCGGGCGCTCGAGGGCGAACTTGTCGTCGGTCAGGGGCTTGTTGATGTCCATCTTGACCACGGTCATCACCACCCCATATTCGTCCTGAGGACGGTTGATCTCGATCTGCTTCGGGAAGCGGATGCCGTCGTAGGTCTCCCACTCGCGGTACCGGGCATCGGTGAGGATATCGCCCGAAGCGTCGAAAATCTGCTGTCGCACGAGGTGCAGGTTCAGACGGTCAAACCAGAGGTTGCGCGCCAGCTGCAGTCTGCCTCCGGCCTGGCGGCTCAGGATGTGCAGGATATAGGCCGCGTTCTCTTCGTCGGTGAGATTCTCCAGCACTGCCTCTTCCCGCGCGGGATTGACCGGCTCGATGATCAAGGCTTCCTGGAAGTGCTGCGGGCGCAGGTTTTCCAGCTTGTTCTTGGCCGGCGCGCGCACTTCATTGGCTCCCACGATGACGCGGTTCCTGGCCGGCACGTAAAGCTCGAATTGCTTCCCGTTCGAGACCATGTCGAAGGCCTTGTTGCGCACCACCGGGTACAGTCCGATGATGCGGATGTCGGCCGGTTTCCGGAGCAGGACATAGGCCCGCACGTCCTTGTATTCAGTGACTTTGCCTTTATTGACCGAGCCCAGGGCGGGCACCATGTCCACCGTGGCGTTGAGGGTGCGGATGGCGCTGTAGCGCTCCGAAACCTGTTTGCTCAGCACCGATTCGTCGGCGGTCAGCAAGGCCTGGTTGCCGCCGCCGCCCTGCCGGGTGATGACACGCCGCCGGACCACGCAGGACGTCGCGGAGACCAGGGTGAGAGCAGTCAGCACCACGCAGACAAGGGTAGAGCGGCGTTTTGGAGAATCCATCCCGAAATTTCATTGTAGGCAGGGGCAACACATCCGTGTCAATTCCACCGCCCCGCGCGCTTCGTATTAGGATAGAGGCGCTATGGAATCCAAGGAGATGGAATGCCTGGCGGCGTTCTTTGAAGGAGATCATTTTGCCCGCGAGAATGGGATGCGGGTCATCGACATCCGCCCCGGCTTCGCCCGCACGCGGATGACAATTGAATCCCGCCACCTCAACGGAGTGGGCATCCTGCAGGGCGGTGCACTGGTGACCCTGGCGGACCTGGCGTTCGCGGCCGCATCCAATTCGCACGGAGTGCTGGCGGTGGCCTGCCAGGTGGATGTCACCTGGTTCAAGGCCGTGCAGGCTGGCGTTCTGACGGCCACTGCTGAAGAGATTGCCCGCACCCGTAAACTGTCCACGTGCTTGATCCGGGTGACGGATGAGAAGGAGGAACTGGTGGCCCTGTTTAAGGGGCTGGCCTACATCAAGGGCACCCCCCTGATCAGCGCAGGGACAGGCGCTCCGGCATAATGAACGGTTACGGTCATGAAACGCGTACTCCCGGCAATCCTGGCGCTGGCAGCCGCGCTTGGGGCTGAACCACCCTCGGCCATCGCCATTCGCGGCGCCCGGATCGTCCCCGTCAGCGGCCCCGTCCTGGAGCGGGGCACGGTGGTGCTTCGCGACGGCTTGATCGAGGCGGTGGGGGAGAACCTGTCTCCCGCGCCCGACGTCTGGATCATGGAGGGAAAAGGTCTCACGGTGTACCCGGGCTTGATCGATGCCCTGAGTTCGTGGGGCCTGCCGGCTCCCGCGAGCGCGTCCTCGGCGAACCGGATCCCGCAAGCCGGCGCACCACCGCCGGCCGCTCCCGCGAAAGGCCCCGAGGACCGCCCGTCCAATACCAGTTGGCTGCGCGCCGCGGACCTCATCCAGCCCTCCGACCGGCGGCTGGAAGAAGCGCGCGGCGCCGGCTTCACCAGCGCGGCGGTCTTCCCCACGTCCGGCATCTTTGCCGGGCAGGGGGCGGTCATCAATCTGGCCGGGGATAGGGCGGGCGAGATGGTGGTGGCCACGCCGGCCGGCCTCTACCTTTCCCTGCGGAGCGGGATGAATGCAGGCTTTCCGGGCTCGCTGATGGGCGTGATCGCCTACATCCGCCAGAGTTTCCTGGATGCCGGCCATTACCGCGCGGCTCAGGCGGCCTATCAGCGCACGGCCGCCATGAAGCGTCCCGCCTATGACCGCGCGGTAGAGGGTCTGCTGGACTGCCCCCGGGTTCTGCTGCCCGCCGGCCGCGCCGCCGAGATCGACCGCATGCTGCGCCTGGCCGCCGAGTTGAATCTCAAGCCTGTGCTCTACGGAGGACACGAAGCGCACCGCGCCATAGGAAGACTGCGGGCTTCGGGCGCGCCGGTCCTGCTCAACCTCAAGTGGCCGGAGCGGGACCGGGAGGCGGATCCCGAACAGAAGGACAGCTTGCAGGTGCTCGAGTTTCGAGACAAGGCCCCGTCGAGCGCGGCGGCTCTGGCCCGCGCCGGTCTTCCCTTCGCTTTCTACTCGGGCGGTGTGGAGAGGCCGCGCGACCTTCGGAAAGCGGTAAAGAAGGCCATCGACGCGGGGCTCGCTCCGGCGGACGCGTTGAAGGCGCTTACCCTGGGAGCCGCGGCGATCTACGGCGTTTCCGGCCGGCTGGGCAGCCTCGAACCCGGCAAGATCGCCAACCTGGTAGTCACCGACGGCGATCTGTTCGAGGAGAAAACGAAGATCCGGTACGTCTTCGTGGACGGAGTGAAATTCGAGCCGGCGGTGGAAACGCCCGGGGAGGCAGCCCGATGAGAGCGCTGGCGGTAGCAGCCTGTCTATGGTGGGTCCCGGCCGGCGCGGCCGAAGTCATCGTGATCCGGAACGCCCGGGTGCTGCCCGTCACCCGGCCCGCTTTTCAGGGAGCGGTGCTGGTGCGCGACGGCAGGATCGCCGGGATGGGAGAGAAGGTCGCGGCCCCGCCAGGGGCCACGGTCATCGACGCGGCCGGCCAGTACCTGATGCCCGGCATCATCGACGCGCACCTGCACATCGCCGCGGAAAGCATCAACGAGGGCAGCATCTCGGTTTCCTCCATGGTGCGGATCGAGGATGTGGTCAATCCGGAGGACATTTCGATCTATCGCGCGCTGGCCGGCGGGGTGACCACGGTGAACGTGCTGCACGGCAGCGCCAACTCGGTGGGCGGCACCTGCGCGATCATCAAGACCCGCTGGGGCAAGGACGCGGAGGGCTTGCTGTTCAGCGGGGCCAAGCCGGGCCTGAAGTTCGCGCTGGGCGAGAATCCCAAGCGGGCGGGGGCCTCCCCGGGCCGCGGGACCGCCCCGCGCTACCCTGCCACCCGCATGGGCGTGGAAGACGTGATACGGCAGGCCTTCACCGAGGCCCGCCAGTACCGTGAGGCCTGGCGCGCCTACGAAACCAAGAAGGCCCGGAATGAGACTGCCGTGCCGCCGAGGCGCGACCTCAAGCTGGAGCCGCTGGTCGAGGTACTGGAAGGACGACGGCGCGCGCACGTGCATGCCTACCGGGCGGACGAGATCCTCATGGCGCTGCGCCTGGCCGAGGAGTTCGGTTTCAAGATCGCCACCCTGGACCACGGCCTGGAGGGCTACAAGGTGGCCCGGGAGATCGCCCGGAACGGGGCTGGAGTCACTACCTTCAGCGACTGGTGGTCGTATAAAGTGGAGGCCTACGACGCGATTCCCTACAACGCCGCCCTGCTGCATCGCAAGGGCGTGCTGGTTTCCCTCAACTCGGACGACGTCAGCGCGGAGCTGACCGCCCGTTTGAACACCGAGGCGGCCAAGACCATCAGGTACGGGGGCCTGAGCGAAGACGAGGCGCTGGCTCTCATCACCATCAACCCGGCGCGGCAACTGGAGATCGACCGGCGGGTCGGATCGATCGAGCCGGGCAAGGACGCCGACCTGACGCTGTTCGACAAGCACCCGCTTTCCGCCTACGCGCGCGTCCAGAAGGTGCTCATCGACGGCCAGGTGTACTTTGACCGTGACCGCGCGGCGAGCGAGCAGGCCGAGCGCGAAAGGCGCAAGAAGGCGCTGCTGGAGAAGATGGAGAAGGAGAAAGCGGGGCCCGTGAAACCAGCGCCGGCGAGGAGGCCGCAATGAGAGCCGCCGCCCTGCTGTTCGCATGCCTGGCCCCGCTGCTGGCCGGCAGCGAAGACAGCTTCGCCCTGCGCAACATCACGATCCATCCGGTTTCGGCTCCGGAAATCGCGGCAGGCACTTTGGTAGTCGTGGATGGCCGGATCGCCGCTCTGGGGGCCTCGGCGGCCGTGCCCAGAGGCTTGCGGGTGATCGACGGCAAGGGCCTGCACGTCTATCCGGGCATCATCGATTCGCTCACCCAGATCGGGCTTTCCGAGATCAGCGCGGTGCCCGCGACGGTGGATACCACCGAGGTGGGCGATTTCAATCCCCAGTTGCGCGCGGAGATCGCTATCAATCCAGCCAGCGAGCACATCCCGGTCACCCGTGCGGCGGGAATCACCAGCGTGATCGCCGGTCCGATGGGCGGCATCATCTCCGGCCAGGCCGCCCTGGTGCACCTGGACGGCTGGACCTGGGAGGAGATGGACATACGCCGCAGCGCAGCCATGATGCTGACCATCCCGGTGATCCAGGCCGGCGGCGGGCGCGGGAGCCCACCCGGGCGTCCATCTTTCGCCGAAGCCCGCAGGAATTATGAGAAGAAACTGGCGGAACTGCGGGACTTCTTCGAAGCTGCGCGCCGCTACCGGCAGGCCAGGCTGGCCGGGCAGGCGGGCTTCAAGACCGACCTGAAGTTCGAAGCCATGCTGCCGGTGCTGGAGGGCAAGGTCCCCGTGGTGGCGCGGGCCACCCGGGAACGCGCCGTCCGCGAGGCCCTCAAGCTGGCAGGCGAGCAGAAGATCCGCCTGATACTGGCCGGACCCAGGGAGGTCGAAGGCGTCGTCAAGGAAATCCGCGAGCACAACATCCCGGTGATTCTGGGACCGACCCACGTGCCCCCGCTGAACGAAGACGATCCCTACGACCGGTCCTTCACCCTGCCCGGGGAATTGTACAAGGCGGGAATCAAGCTGGCGTTCGCCTCGTTCTCGACGTCCGGCGCCCGGAATCTGCCGGAGCAGGCGGCCACGGCGGTGGCCTACGGCCTCCCCTACCAGGAAGGACTGAAGGCCCTCACGTTGAACGCCGCGGAAATTTGGGGCGTGGCGTCCGAATACGGCTCCATCGCCAAAGGCAAGTGGGCGGACCTGATGGTGACCGACGGCGATCCGCTGGAGACCCGGACCCAGGTGAAGCACCTGTTCATCAAGGGCCGGGCCGTGGACCTGGACAACAAGCACCGGCGGCTGTATCAGAAGTACCTGGCGCGGCCGTAGGGTGCAGCGAGCGGCGGATCCGGTTTCGCCTCACCGCTTGAGCGGCAGGCGCACCGCGCGGCCGGTCTTGATGGACGCTTTGGCGGCTTCCAGTACTTCCATCACGTCCACGTTGATGTCCAGCGCCGACATGCCGTCCACCTGGCCCCGGGTGCGAAGCACGTTCGCCATATAGGCGATGGGTTCGGCGCGCTCCGCCGGCAGCGGGGCCACCTTCACCTCTTCGGGCGTACGGCCGCGGCGCAATTCCACACGGTTACCCAGGATGGTAAGGCTCCCCGTGCGCCCGTAGATCTCGAAGCCGCCGGGCGCCCGCGGCGGCAGGTCCCAGCTCTGCTCGAAGATGGCCACGCCATCGCGGTAGTTCAGGATCATGGTGGCGTTGTCTTCCACCTTGGGGAACAGTTCCGGCTGCAGGTGGTTGGCGCTGGCATAGACGCTTTCCGGCTTCCCCTTGATCCACAGCGCGAACACAGCGTTGTAGCAGCCGAAGTCGACCAGCGCCCCGCCGCCGTTCTTCACCGGGTCGGCCAGCCAGGAAACGAAGTACGAGGTCCTGGGGTCGCCCGGCCCGCCGTGTCCGGTGACGCCGCGCAGACGCCACACCGCTCCCACCGATCCCGCTTCGCCGGCCGCCTTGGCCGCGTAGTAGCCGGGCTGCCAGGTGGATCCGTAATTGGTCATGACGTGAATGCCGTGCTTGCGGGCGGCGCGCTGGATGGCCAGCGCCTCCTGAAAAGTGGCGGCCAGCGGCTTCTCGACCATCACGTGGATCTTGCGCGGCGCGCACGCCTCGACGACTTCCGCGTGACGATAGGTCTCATTGAAGGCCCAGACGAAATCCGGCCGGGTCTCGTCGAGCATCTTCCGGTAATCGGCGTAAATCAGCTTGTCCGGGACGCCGCGCTTGCGGGCCTCGCCGGCCAGCGAAGGCTCGCTTTCGGCCACGCCCACCAGGCGGGCTATCCCTCCCTTCAGCACCCTCTCCAGGTGTCCCCAGACGTGCGCGTGTCCCAGGCCTACCACCGCGATCTTGTAGTCCTGCGCCGCCAGGGGCAGGGCCGGGCACAGCAATAGAATGGCAATCTTCTTCATGAGATCCTCCGGCCGGTTTCCGCGGCGGTGGCGTGACCAACCGGCGTTTGCGCTTCCATTTCAGACTCCCGTGTAGTAAAAGCATACAACAGGCATCCGCAGCGGCCCGCCGCCCGCCTCCGCGGGAACCTCGCCCGGAGGAATGGTGTCTATGCTACGGAATGACTGTTGGTATGCAGAAACCCGTTACACCCGTCCTGGCCGCGCCGGCCTCCCGGATGGCGGAACCGGCGGCCTGCCGGTCGCGGACCGCCAGGAGCCTCCAGCCATGCCGTTGAATGCACTCCCCCTGAAAACCCCACCGCAAGCCGACCTCGATCTGCTCGACCGCCTGCGCGGGCAGATCGCCCGGGTCATTGTCGGGCAGAACGACCTGGTGGAGAGACTTCTGCTGGCGCTGTTGTCCAACAGCCATGTACTGATTGAAGGCGTGCCCGGCCTGGGCAAGACGCTTTCGGTGACGACGCTGGCCCGGGCGGTGCAGCTTTCCTTCCGCCGCATCCAGTTCACCCCCGACCTGCTGCCCGCCGACCTGATCGGCACGCCGGTCTTCGATCCCAAGACCGGCGAGTTCGAAACCCGCAAGGGGCCGATCTTCGCGAACCTGATCCTGGCCGACGAAGTCAACCGCGCTCCCGCCAAGGTGCAAAGCGCCCTGCTGGAGGCCATGCAGGAGCGGCAGGTGACCATCGGCGGGCAGACATACCCGTTAGAGGAGCCGTTCCTGGTCCTGGCCACCCAGAACCCCATCGAGCAGGAGGGAACCTACCCGCTGCCGGAAGCCCAGGTGGACCGCTTCATGCTGAAGCTCAAGCTGACCTACCCGGAAAGGGGCGAGGAACTGGACATCCTGCGCCGCATGGCGCGTTCCAAACCGGACCTGGATGTGGAGCCCGTGCTGTGCGGGGATGACATCCTCCGGCTTCGCTCGCATGTGGATGACGTCTACCTGGACGCCAAGGTCGAGGAATACATCGTCACCCTGGTGGACGCCACCCGCCACCCGGGGCGCTACAACATCCCTATCGACGAGATGATCCGTTACGGGGCCTCGCCGCGCGCCAGCATCTACCTGGCCCTGGCCGGGAAGGCGCACGCCCTGCTGTCCGGCCGGGGATACGTGATGCCGGAGGACGTGAAGGCCCTTGCCATGGACGTGCTGCGCCACCGCGTCATCACCAGCTACGAAGCCGAGGCGTTGGGCAAGACCTCGGAGGATCTCCTGAGGCAGATTCTGCAGGGCGTGGCGGCGCCATGATCGACAGCAGTCTCAGGGCCAAGGTCCGCCTGATCCAGGTACGGACCCGCAAGACCATCGCCAGCGGCTTCGCGGGCGGGTACCGCAGCGCGTTCAAGGGACGCGGCCTGGAGTTCGACGAAGTCCGCGAGTATACGCCCGGCGACGAGGTGCGCGACATCGACTGGAACGTGACGGCCCGCACCGGGCGCTTGCACGTGCGGCGCTACGTGCAGGAGCGCCAGTTGAAACTGCTGTTCGCCGTGGACGTTTCCGCTTCCGCGGATTTCGGTTCCATGCGAAGGCGGAAGATGGAACTGGCCGCGGAGTTCTGCGCCCTGGTGGCCTTCTCCGCGCTGCGCAATAACGACACGGTCGGCCTGCTGTTGTTCAGCGACCGTATCGAGCGTTTCGTGCCGCCGGCCAAGGGTTCGTCCCACGCGCTGCGCCTGCTGCACGAGTTGATCCGGTTCCAGCCCCGCCCGTCGGGGACCGGCCTGGCCATGGCGCTCGGCTACCTCGGCCGCCTCATGCACCGCCGCTGCGTGGTCTTCCTGGTGTCCGATTTCATGGCGGAGAACTTTGAGCGCCCCCTGCGTGTGCTGGCGAAGCGGCACGACCTGATCGCGGTTAAGGTCGGCGACCCGCGCGAGAGCGAACTGCCCGCGGCCGGACTGGTGGCCCTGTACGACGTGGAATCCGGCCGCCGCGTGGTAGTGGACAGCAGCGTGGCCGCGGTGCGCCGCGCCTACGCGGAACAGTGCGCGCGGCGCGAAGCGCGACTGGAGGAATTGTTCCGCTCCGCGGGCGTGGACCGCATTTCGATCGACACCGGCAAGGAGTACGTGAGTGCCCTGGTCTCGTTTTTCCGTGCGCGCGAAACGCGGCGCTGAAGCGGCCTTCGTCCTCCTGCTGGCCGCCGCCCCCGGCCGGGCGGCGGAAGCGCCGGGGGACCTGCGGGACATCGCGCCTCCGGTGGAGATGCCGGAAGACCCGGTTTGGCCGTGGTACGCCGGCATCGGATCGGGCGGCGCAATCCTGGCAGCAGCGGCCGGCTATGCGGCCCGGAGGCGCCGTGCCGCGCTGCGTGCGCGGCAAGCCGGGGTGGGCCCCCCGCCGGCGCCGCCGGGGCAGACGGCTCTGGAAGCGCTGGAAGCGCTGGAAACGGACCTGCCCGCAAAGCTCTACTACACTCGCCTGGCGGAGATCCTGCGCGTCTATATCGCGGACCGGTTTGAGGTGAACGAGCCCGACGCCACCAGTTCGGAGCTGCTGCGCATCCTGTTCCGCATGCGGCGCATCGCCGCCGGGCAGCAGGGCGTGCTGCGAGCCCTGTTCGCGGAAGCCGACCTGGCGAAATTCGCGGGCTGGACCCCGGATGGGGACGCGCGGCGCCGCGCGCTCGAAGCCGCGCGAGGCTTTGTGGAGGAGACCCGCAATGCGTTTTGAGCAACCGTGGGCGCTGCTCTTACTGGCCGCCATCCCGCTGCTGGCCTGGTGGCGCGCTCGCCGTGCGGGCGAAGCCGCGCTGCTTTTCTCCTCCACCGCGCCTTTCGAAGGAATTGAGCCGACCTGGCGCGCCCGGCTCTCCAGCCTGCCCTTCTGGCTGCGGCTGGCGGCGCTCGGCCTGTTGATCCTCGCCCTGGGCCGGCCGCAGACCGGCGTGGAGCGGGTCAGGGAGCCGGGGCAAGGGATCGCGATCGAGATGGTGATCGACCGCTCGGGCAGCATGGCGTCGCCCATCCTCTATGAGGGCCGGCAGACCACCCGGCTGGAACTGGGCAAGCTGGTTCTGGCGGAGTTCGTGCGCGGCGACGGGAGGGAGTTGCGGGGCCGTGGCTCGGACTGGGTCGGCGTGGTGGCCTTCGCCCGGCAGCCCGAGACGGTGTGTCCCCTGACGTTGTCGCACGGCGCCATACCGGGCCTGGTCTCCCGGCTGCGCCCCGCCCGGCGCATCAATGAACTGGGCACGGCCATCGGAGATGCCGTGGCCCTGGCCGCCGCCCGCCTGCGGCAGTTCAACGCCAGGAGCAGGACCATCGTGCTGCTGACAGATGGCGAGAACAACGCGGGCGTGCGCAACGTATGGCAGGCGGCCGATCTGGCCGCCCGCTGGGGCATACGGGTCCACGCCATCGGCATCGTCGGCTCAACTCCCAACACCTCTCTGCCGCCCGGCGTCCAGCTGCGCTTCGCTTCCGAGCGTGACCTGGCGCAGCTTGCCAAGCAATGCGGCGGCATCTACCGCAGCGCGTACGACGGCGAGGCGCTGCGCTCCATCTATGCCGAGATCGACCGGCTGGAGAAGAGCGAGATTGCCAGAATGCGCTACACCAACGGCCGGGAGCGCTTCGCGCCGCTGGCGGCGGCGCTGATCCTGCTGCTGCTGGGGGAGATGGCCGCCTGCACGTGGCTGAGGAGAATTCCATGAACGGATTCGCCTGGCTGTCCCCGGCGGCGCTGCACTTCCTGTGGGCGATCCCGCTGTTGCTGCTGCTGGCGGCTCGCGCAGAGCGCCTCCGGTCCGAGGCGCTGGCGGCCTTCGCTCTGGAAGAGACGCGCGCCTATCTCGCCGGGGAACGCAGCCGGCGGCGGAGAGGGCTGAAATCCGGCCTGGCGCTGGCGGCCTTCGTCCTGGCGGTCCTGGCCCTGGCGCGCCCCTCCTGGGATGCCGGCAAACCCGCTCCGGGAAAGGGCCGCGACATCGTGGTGTTGCTGGACGTCTCGCGTAGCATGCTGGCCAGGGACCTGCCGCCCAACCGCCTGGAATACGCGAAGGACGGGCTTCGGGAACTGGCCGGGCGGCTGCGCGGCGACCGCATCGGGCTGGTTGCCTTCGCCGGCACTTCCGGAGTTCGATGCCCGCTCACGACCGACTTCGACTTCTTCCGCCTGGCCCTGGACGAGGTTTCACCGGAGAGCGTCACGCGCGGCGGCACCGATATCGCGCAGGCCATCCGGTCCGCGCTGAATGAGGGGTTCGACGATCTCGCGCAGCGCGCTCGTGAGATCGTCATTCTGACCGACGCCGAGGATCACGGCCTGGCGGCCGCGGCGGCGGCCCGGGAGGCGGCCGGCAGGAGCATCCGGGTGAGCGTTGTGGGACTGGGCGCCGAAGCGAACGGCGCCCGGATTCCGGTGATCGAGGACAGCGCCGAGCGCTTCCTGACCTACCGGGGGGCGGAAGTGTGGTCGCGTTTGAACAGCGCCGGGGCAAGGCTCATCGCGGAAGCCGGGGGCGGCCGCGCGGCGCTCGCCGGGCGCGGCGCAATGAACCTGGGGGAGGAACTGGCCGGCCTGCTCTCCGCGTCCCGCGGCCGTGCGCAGAACCGGCGCCGGGAGGTCTTCGCATTTCTGCTGGCCGCCGCCGTCGCCAGCCTGCTGGCCGCTCTGGCCGTCCCGGAGAGGAAGAGATCATGAGGAGAAGCCGGCTCCTGCTTGCGTGCCTGCTGGTTGAGTCGTTGGCGGCCGGTCCGGCCCAGGAGTTGGTGGTGCGGGGCAACGCGGCCTGGAACTCCGGACGTTATGACCAGGCCCTGGAGGCCTATCAGAAAGCTGTGGCCCTGCGGCCCCGCTCCCCGCACGCCCTGTATAACCTGGGAACGGCCTACTACCGGGGCGGAGAGTACGGGCGCGCCCTGGACAACTTCGCCCAGGCCGCAAGGGAGAGCAAGCGGGGGCATCTGGCCGCCCTCAGCCAGTACAATGCCGGCAACGCGGCGTGCCAGCTCGGGCTGACGCTCGCCAACGGCGATCCGCAGGGCGCGCTGGCCATGCTCGGGCGTGCGATCACTGCCTATTCCGAGGCGCTTCGTTTGGAGAAGACGCTCCCGGACGCGGCGCATAACCGGGAAATCGCACGGAAATGGCTCAAGCTGGTCGAAGAACAGGTCAGGCAGCGCCAGAGCCAGGGTACACCGGGGGGCGCGGCGGCGGCAGGTCCCGACCTGGGAACCAGCCTGCAAGGCATCCTGGGCCAGGAGCGCCAGGGACGGTCCCTGCCCGGGGCGACTTCCCGGCCTCCCTCCGTTGACAAAGACTGGTGACCGGCGGCAGCACGGAAAGTAAGGGTGACGTGGCTGGTGGGTCCCTGGCGGCGCACGCTCTCAACCTGCCGCGGCGTCGTCCCTGCCGCCGCCAGTCCGCCTCCCGCTTGCGTTGTCCACTCCCCGGCGGTAGTCTCAGGTACATGTTGAAAAGTCTCTTCGGTGGATTCAGCCGGCGCGACCTTTTCCGCGGCGGAGGATGGTTGACCGCCGGCGGCCTGTTCGGCGGCAGCGCCTCCCGGGCGGTAGCGGCGGCAACTGCCAGTGTGTATCAATCGATCGGGGTGCGGCCCCTGGTCAACTGCAAAGGAACCTTCACCATCATCAGCGGCTCCCAGTCCCTGCCGGAGGTGAAGCGCGCGATGGATGAGGCCTCGCGCCACTACGTTCACCTGGACGAACTCATGGAAGCAGTCGGCAAGCGGCTGGCGGAGCTGACCGGAGCCGAGTATGGCATCGTCACGGCGGGGTGCGCGGCCGCCCTGACCCACGCCACGGCCGCCTGCATCGCCGGCGCCGATCCCGAGAAGATGCAGCGCCTGCCCAATCTTGCCGGGCTGAAGAACGAAGTGATCATGCCGCGCTATTCGCGCAACGTATACGACCATGCCGTGCGCATGCTGGGCGTGAAGGTTGTGGAGGTAGGCACGCCCGAGGAACTGGCCGCGGCGTTCAGCGAGCGCACGGCCATGATCATGATCCTGGCCGGGACCGGCGACGAGGGTCCGCTGGGGACCGAGGTGATTTGCCGGATGGCCAAGCCGAAAGGCGTGCCGGTCATCGTGGACGCCGCCGCCGAGCATCTGACCATCCCCAGCATTCATCTGAAGCGCGGAGCGGATATGGTGGCTTACAGCGGCGGCAAGTGCATCCGCGGGCCCCAGTGTGCCGGCCTGCTGCTGGGTTCCAAAACCCTGCTCCAGGCCGCCTGGTTGAACAGCGCGCCCCATCACGCCTTCGGACGCTCGCTCAAGGTCGGCAAGGAAGAGATCATGGGGATGCTGGCGGCGGTCGAGATGTGGGTGAAGCGCGACCACGAGGCGGAATGGAAGCAGTGGGAGTCCTGGCTGAACACCATCTCCCGCTCGGTCAGCCGGGTGCAGGGCGTCACCACCGAGGTGATGCAGCCGCGCGGCTTGTCCAACCGCGCCCCGCAGTTGCGAATCCGGTGGGACGCGCAGCAGCTGGGCATTACCGGCCAGGAAGTCTTCGATACGCTGTACGAGGGTAATCCGCGCATCATTCTGGCGGGCTCCAGCGGCGACCGGCTGAGCAACATGCCCAGCAGCGTCACCATCATGCCCTACATGATGATGCCGGGCGACGAAAAGATCGCCGCCGAGAAGCTGCACGCGGTCCTCTCCCATCCGCCCCGGGTCCAGCCGCCCGAGCGGCCTTCCGGCGCGCCCGCCAACATCGCCGGGCAATGGCGCTTCCACCTGGAGTTCGTGCGAGGCGAGGCCGAGCACGTGGTCGTCTTCGAGCAGAAGGACAACCAGTTGGTGGGAACTCACATGGGGGATATCCTGTCCGGCGACCTGCGGGGCGTGGTGGAAGGCACCCAGGTGCGGTTCCGCAGTTCACACCGCTACGAGGGCACCCGCCTCGGCTACGAGTTCACCGGCACCGTGGAAGGTGAAGTCATGCGCGGCACGGTGGGCCTCCAGGAATACGGCCAGGCACGCTGGACCGCACAGCGGCATCGCTACGGCCAGCCGGGCGGCGTCGTCAGGCCGGTCAAGAACGTGTGATCTTCCCAGGCTGGCAGAGCGCGGTGGACTTCACGGTGCTATCCGTCGCGCTCTACGCCTTGCTCGTGTGGGCCCGGCAGGCCCGTGTGCTGCGCATTGCGCTGGTGGTGGCGGGTCTGCACGCGGCCGCCCTGGCGGCCCGCCAGTTCGACCTGATCATCACCAGTTGGGTGCTGGACGGCGCGGCCGTCATCTCGGTGGTCCTGCTGGTCGTGCTGTTCCAGGGAGAACTGCGCCAAGCCCTGATCCGGCTGGATAACGTCACCCGCTTGTGGACGCAGCCCGCGGCCGTGATGGGCCCGCGCTTTCAGCCGCTCGCCGAGGCTGCCTTCGCCCTGGCCCGCACCGGCCTGGGCGCTCTGATCGTGCTGGTGAGGAACGAGCCGGTCTCAGAACTGGTGCGCGACGGCGTCGCTCTCGACGCCGAGGTCTCGACGGAACTCCTGATCGCGCTGTTCCAGAAGAGCTCGCCGTTGCATGACGGGGCGGCGGTAGCCGAGAAGGGACGTATCACCCGGGCGGGGGTCATCCTGCCACTGACCGAGCGGGTGGACGTGCCCGGCCACTTCGGCACCCGGCACCGCGCGGCCATGGGCCTTGCCGAGCGGTCGGACGCCCTGGTGATCGCCGTCTCGGAGGAGCGCGGTGCAGTGACCCTGTTCCAGGAACGCAGTGCGCAGGAGTTCCCCGACGCGGTGGAACTGGTCGCGGCCCTGCGGCGCCTGCATGCCCGTCCGGCGGCCGGCGTCACCGCCCGAATCCGCCGCTCTCTCACGGCCAACCCGGGCTTCAAACTCGCGGCCTTGGCGCTGGCGGCCCTGTTCCTGGGCATCTCCGTGCGGCCGGGCGGCAACACCGTGCGCACATTCAACATTCCGGTGGAGTTCCGGAACGTGCCCGCCGGCATGCAGATCACCCGGCAGTCGGCGGACCACTTCGAAGTGCAGCTTCGCGGCAGCGTCTGGATCATGGAGGGAATGGGCTTCCCCCGCCTGGTGGCGCGCTTTGACCTGACCGGGGCCAAAGAAGGTCTTCTGACCGTGCCCCTCGAGCGGCAGAACCTGGACCTTCCGCCCGGCGTGCGGCTGGACCGGGCGAGTCCCGCGACGGTAACCGTGAGGCTGGCGCCGCGCAGCCGTTGAAGGCCCTGCCGGCCGGATGCTGCCTACGCCACCGCGTGGCTGCGCAGGCGGTCCATCTGGCTCTCCCAATTCGTGCGCAACTCCTGGCGGCGCTCGAGGACGTACGCCTTGGCCTGCTCCAGGTTGCTGAAGACCCGGCGGCCCTTGATCACGTTGCACGGCCGGCAGGCGGCCACCAGGTTGCCCGGAACCTTCTTCCCCTGGTGCGCGCGCGGGTGAACGAAATCCACCGTCATGATCAGGGAGTTCTCGAAGTTCGACATACCGTCCAATCCGCAGTACTGGCAACGATAGTGGTCGCGTTTGAGGATTCTGTGACCTTCCTCAGAAGTCAACGGCTTGGCCAGGCGGGTCAAGCCGAGGAATTTGGCGATCGGCATGAAACACCTCCAAACAGCGGTTTTGCACGCGCCTATTATGCGCCTGTCCCCGTTGAAAGAAAAGCGGCAATCGGGCGGATTACTCTTTTCGCGGGAGTCCGGTCCCCGGACGGCGATGCCCGGGCCATGGTTTCCCACAACGCTGCGGCGTTGCCGTGGATGTAACAACTTGACCTCTTCAACGCCCGGTCCACGAAGCCTCCGGCAATCGTCGCGGCATCGAACTCAGTATGCAAGTACCCTCTGTAACCCACATCGTTGCGAAAGGGATGTACGGCGTTACGAATGTCCTCGGACCAACGATCGAGTTCCTGACTTCGCCCGACGAACAAGGCGCCGTCTACTGCGTGATGAAAGGAACCATGCCTCCGGGCGCCGTGGTTCCGCTACACAGTCATCCCGACTTCGAGAGCTTCTGGCTGATTTCCGGAGCTGTGCTGGCACTTTCCGAACGGGAGGGAGGGTTTGACTGGCTGAGCGTAAGGCCGGGGGACTTTCTCCACGTGCCCGCCGGGGCCAAGCATGCGTTTCGAAACACTTCGAAAGATCCGGCTGTGGCGCTGATCACCACAACACCGGGACTTGCCAGGTTCCTTCAAGAGGTGGGGAGGCCCACGGAGGGCGGAGGCCAATCGCCGCCGGCGGCGGAAGACATGCAACGGCTTGCAGCCGCAGCCGCGAAGTACGGACACTGGCTGGGCGGTCCGGAGGACAACGCGGCTGTCGGGATCACGTTGCCTTCAGGAAGCTGAACCAGGCGGCCCCTGGCAGGGTGGGCGGAGCGCGCGTTCCCGTATACTGGATCATCATGCACGTATCCGAACTGGAAACCCCGGCGCTGGTGATCGACCTGGACAGCATGGAACGCAACCTCGCACGGGCGGCGGACTACACCCGCGCCCACGGCCTGCGGCTGCGGCCCCATACCAAGACTCACAAGACCCCGGAAATCGCCCGGCGCCAGTTGTGCCTGGGCGCGGCCGGACTGGCTGTAGCCAAGGTGGGCGAGGCGGAAGTGATGCTGGGAGCGGAGCCGCCTGACCTGCTGGTCGCCTACCCGGTGATCGGGCCATCCAAGCTGCGGCGGCTGATGGAAGTAGCCCGCAAGGCCCGGGTTACGGTCGCGCTGGACAGCCTGGTTTCGGCCCGCCAGTTGTCGGACGCTGCCGCGGAAGCGCAGGTCACCGTGGGTGTCCTGGCGGAAGTCGACGTGGGGCTGGGACGGGTGGGCGTCTCGCCCGGCAGGGAACTGCTGACTCTAGCCCAGAACCTGTTGCGTCTGCCGCGGCTGACCCTGGAGGGAATCGCGTTCTATCCGGGCCATATCCGCGCCATGGATGAAGAGGGAAAGGGGCAATTGGACCAGCTCCGCAACACCCTGCAAGGCATCCTGGAGGACTTTCGCCGCGCCGGCATCGAATTGAAGATCGTGAGCGGCGGCTCCACCCCGGCCCTGTATTACTCCCACCTGGTGCCCGGAATGAACGAAGTCCGGCCCGGCACTTATCTCTTCAACGACTTGAACACCGCCTTCTGCGGCGCGTGTTCGCTGGACGACTGCGCGGCCTCCATCCTGGTGACCGTGGTCTCGACCGTCCGCCCGGGACAAATGATCGTGGACGGCGGATCGAAGACCTTTTCTTCCGACCGCCTGATCGGATCGCAGGAGGTGACCTTCGGCCGGGTGGCGGAAGCGCCGGGCTGCGTGTTCCACAGGATGAACGAAGAGCACGGCTACATCGACGTCTGCAATTCGGAAGTGAGCTTCTCGGTGGGCGACCGGGTCCACATCATCCCCAACCACATCTGCGCCGCGGTCAACCTGCACGAGCACCTGTACGGGCTCCGGGGCGATCGGGTGGAGCAGGTCTGGGACGTAGCCGGCCGGGGAAAGCTACAGTGAACCGGTCTTGAGCAGCGCGCGCACGGCATCCACGCAAAGCACGGCCGCGTGCCTGCTTTCGCCGCTCAGGCCGCCCAGTGAGGCTTCGATGTCCGCCGTCGTCAAGGCGCCCGCCTCCGTGCGCCCCTTCCCGATCAGCCATTCGGTCAGCGCGGATCCGGCGGCGATGGAAGCGGTACAGCCCCGCGTCCGGTAGCGGGCATCCGCAATCCGGCCGCCCTGGACGAGAACGGAGAGCCGCAGGATATCCCCGCAGGCCGGATTGCTCACTTCGACGGTGACGCCGGGGGAATTCAGTTCTCCCGTGTTGCGGGGGTTCCTGAAATGCTCGATCAGGCGCTCGCTGTACATCCGTGCAGCCCGCGCGGATCCCGCCCTAGTGCTCGCCCTTCATCTGTTGCGAAAGGTAGGGTCCTATCCCCATCTGCCGGATCATGTCCAGCTGCGCTTCGAGAAAATCGGCGTGGGACTCTTCGTCCTTCACCATGCCCTCGAACAGCGCGCGCGAGTGGTTGTCCCCCGCCTCGGCGCACAGCCGCACGGCGTTGTTGTACTGCTTGACGGCTCCGGTTTCCGCGGCCAGGTCATTCTCCAACTGCGCTTTGACGTCCGCGCCGATCTGGGGAGTCGGCATCACGTCCATCTTCGGCGTACCCTCCAGGAAGAGGATGCGCTCGATCAGGCTCTCGGCGTGTTTCATCTCGTCGATGGCCTGTTTCTTGATGTAACTGCCCAGGGCATGATAGCCCCAGTTATGGTTCATCTCCGCATGGACAATGTACTGACTGATGGCAGTCAGTTCCGATTTCAGCGCAGCATTCAGCTCGTCGATTACTTTCTGGTCGCCTCGCATCAATTCTCTCCTGTGCAGTCTACCGCTATTCTAGATGATCCAGCCTGCCTGCCGCACAGTCAGCCGCGACCGGGTCCTGGCGACAACGCGAGGGATCCACCCGCTCCCTTCGGCCGCAGCCCGGAAACCGCGCTCGCCCCAGGTTTCGTCACCCTGGGTGGGCCCCGGGCCCATGGGGGCCGCCCTTCGAAACCATGCTTGCCCCGCCCTCGGACCGGAAACGGGAGGCCGTGCATACCGGGCCGGCGGAAAGAGGGTTTCGGGAACGCTGCGTGGGAAACTCAACCGCTCCCGCCTGTCGCGGCCCGGAAAGCGGCGCTCCCCGGCTCGGACTTCAGGCTTCCGGCCGGCCGGTGCAGGCGGCGACGGCCAGGCAGGGAAGAGCGGACGAGAGATGGAGTTCCCGAGGCCCGGCATTGAGGTCCGCCGGATTTCGGCTGCGCATCGCCCGGATGAAGTTGCGAACGTGCAGCAAGGTAGCGATCTCGCCCGCGCCGGATCCGGCAGGGCCGCGCCTCTTGCCGGCTCCCAGCAGCGTCCGGTAGCCGCCCGAAGCCGACAGAATCATGGATCCCTCCGTGCCGGCGAAGATTACCCCTGAGGGAAAACCGACGTCCGCGCCGCGGCTTTCGAGAATCACCAGTACTCCGCAGCCTGCCCACTCGTACAGCACGGACCGCGATTGGCCTGCTCCCATCGCCGCCACTCGGGCCGGCGGCGTGTTCCGATTGAGAGCCCAGCGGATGACATCGAGCTGGTGCACGCCCCGGCCGGCCGTTTCAGCCGTGATGGCCCCGGGAACAATGGCGCGCGCCAGGAAGACCCGGCCGATCTGACCTTCCTGCAGTTTCCGCACCGCTTGCGCGGTGGCCGGGTTGCTGCGGCTTTGCGTGCCGTGCTGAACAATTCGCCGGTACCTCTGCACCGCTTCTATGAGTTCCCGCCCTTCCCGCGGATCACCCGATCCGGGCGCCTCGACGTACACGTCCTTGCCCGCCTGGCAAGCCTGTATGGCGCCGCGGGCGTGCCGGTGAGTGGGCGTGGCCAGCACGATCGCGTCGATGGAAGGATCCTCCAGCAACCGGCCGATATCCCGGAAGGCAGCGGGGCGCCGGCCGGCGAGCTTCTCGAAGTCCGCAGCGCGACCGCTCAGGACCGCTTCGTCCGTATCCACCAGGGCGGCCATCTCGACGTTCTCCCCGCGTAGCAGGTGAAACGACCGCATCAGGTCACGCCCGCGGCTCCCCAGCCCGGCCATGGCCACACGTATCCGGCCGTTCGCACTCCAGCCATTCCGCGCGATGGCCGGAAAACCGGCCGCCACTCTGACGAAATCGCGTCGCTGCATGGATCACTCTCCTCTACGCGTCCAGGTCGTAGGCGGCTTTCAGGAGTTGCCGCACCTCCCCATCCACGCCGGAGACGGCCGTGATGGGGATCCGCAGCCGGACCCGGTCCTTGTCGTTGGCGCCCGTGATCTCGATCAGCCGGCCGCCGGCCTTGAAACCGGGCAGAGCCAAGCCCAGGTCGAGGCGGGTTCGCGCGGCGGGCTTGATCCAGGCGAACTGCCGCCGGCGGCACAGCGTCACCTGGGTTCGGCAGGGGACCACCTTCACATCCTTGCCCAGTTCTGTCGCCACGCGCACCAGCGCGTCATACACCGGCCGCAATTCGGCCTTGGGCCCGGCGAGCATGCCATCCACGAGGGCGGCCGCATCCCCGTAGCCGGTTGCCCTGCCTTCCACCCGGGCGGCGATGAGGGAGGCCGCTACGCGCCCCAGTCCCTGCTCGCGCATCAGCCACTCCAGGCGCTCCCTGCGGCCGGCGGGTCCCGATTTCGCCGTGACGCTGCACCACTGCTGGACGGTCCTGCCGGTCCTGGCGGCCAGGTTGGAGAGGATCTTCTCCTGCATCTCGGCGGGTGACCTGGGCATACGAGCTAACAGTATACTGCCCTCATCCCAGCACGACAGCGCGGTCGCGCTGCGTCATTTTCTCGGCTGCCAGACGCAGCACCAGGCGCGGAACGGCCCGGGCGCGAAGGAACGCCAGTACTTCTCCAGGCTTCTTTGGATAGGCTTCCTTGAGCAGCCAGCCGACTCCTTTCCGAACCATGTCGTCGGGATCCTGAAGCAAATCGTCGGCGACGCGCAGGATCTCCCCGGTGCGGCGGCCCCGCTTGGCTTCCTGAAGAAACGCCACGGCGGCGGCGCGGCGCTTCCAGCGGTTGGGCGAAGCGGTCCAGGCGAAAACGCATTCGCCGAGAGCGG
The DNA here is from genome assembly GCA_020852755.1 of Bryobacterales bacterium. Taxonomy (GTDB): domain Bacteria; phylum Acidobacteriota; class Terriglobia; order Bryobacterales; family Bryobacteraceae; genus JADZAF01. The sequence goes on along the minus strand of JADZAF010000218.1, from coordinate 5,261 downwards.
GTTCGTTTTCAACACAGGCGGCCAGCAGCCAGGAAGCGACGCCATCGCAGTTGGCCCAGTTATCCACATAGCGATCGATCCAGCTTTCGAAGAGGCGAAACTCGGCCGCGCCGCACAGCTTCTTCAAACGCCTGTAAAGGTAGATGGCGAGAGTGGCTTCCTCCAACCTGCCGCTCTTCCAAAGCTCGTCGCAGAAACGGATGCGCGATTCGGCCGGCCAGCGCTTCACCTCCCGCCAGGCGCCCTGCTCGATCCGCTTCACCTCCGGCGAGCGCACTCCGTGGGGATTCACCGCTTCGCGGAAAAAGTTCACCTGGCCGGCGCGGAAATCGGGGTCCGAGGCGGCGCGAAGCCGGCGGCGTACGTCCAGGAGGAGTTCGCGCGGCATCATGGAATCACATCATACCCCGCGTGCCGGTCGCGCCGGATCCTTCTGTTACACTCAAGGGGTGGGCGATGGGTTTTCGCTGCCCGTTCTGGGAGATTCACTCGGAACTACGCCGCGCATTTCGTCAGTCTTGATCAAGCCGGCTTCGGCGGTCTGCAACCTGGACTGCTCGTACTGCTTCTACCTGGACCGCGAGGCCGATCCCTACGCGTCGCTCCCGGCCCGCCGCATGACGGAGGAAACCCTCGAGCGCCTGGTCGACACTTACCTGTTTTACTCCTATCCCAACAGCGTGCTGGCGTTTCAGGGCGGCGAGCCGACTCTGGCCGGACCCGCCTTCTTCGAGAAGCTGGTCGAACTGGAGAAGTACTACGGGCGCGACGGGCAGACCGTGTCCAACGCGCTGCAGACCAACGCCATCCTCATCGACGACCGCTGGTGCGCGATTTTTCGCGAGACCAACTGGCTGCTGGGGGTGTCTATCGACGGGCCGGAGGAGGTGCACGACCGGTACCGCTTCAACAAAGCCGGGCACGGCACCTGGCAACAGGTGATGCGCGGCATCGAGAGGCTCAAGACGAACAAGGTCGAGTTCAACGTGCTGTGCGTGCTGAGCCAGGCCAACGTGGACAAGCCTCGCGAGATCTACCGGTTCTTCCGCGGACTGGGCATCGATTACATCCAGTACATCCCGCTGGCCGAGTTTGACAGGGAGGGCAACCTGCTGCCCTTCACCATCACCCCGCAGCAGTACGGCCGGTTCCTGTGCGAGACCTTCGACCTGTGGTGGCCGGATCGCCGTTCGGTGCGCATCCGCTTCTTCGACAACATTGCCGAGGCCGTGGCCGGGCAGAAGCCGGGCAACTGCACCATGCACGAGACCTGCGACAGCTACGTGGTGGTGGAGTATAACGGCGACATTTACCCTTGCGATTTCTTCGTCGAGAAGAGCTGGAAGCTTGGGAATGTGAACCTGGATTCCTGGCCGGAGATCGCGCGCCGCCAGGGGCGCTACCAGTTCGCCGCCAAGAAGACGCTGCCGCGTCCCGAGTGCCAGGTGTGCGAGTACCAGCCGGTCTGCCACGGCGGGTGCCCCAAGCTGCGCCACGGCCGCTACCGCCGCTTCGAGGACCTGGATTACTTCTGCGAGGCCTACAAGATGATCTATGCGAAAAGCCTCGAGCCGCTGAAGAAGGAAGTGCGCCGCCTGTTCGGCGATGCCGCGCGGGTACCGGCCCAGGCCGGCAGCCCGTACTGAAACCGCCGGCTCGCGGTGCGGCAGAACTGTCTCCCGCCTAACGCCCTGGTTGGCGTTCCACGCCGCCAAAAGAAGATACTGAAGTTAGCATGCCTGCTACGGAGAGGGAGGCCGAAACCGGCGCGGCAGCGCGCATGCGCCGTCTGGTCCAGGAACTCAGGCAGCTGGAGATGCGCCTGACCCTGGGCGGCGGCCCGGAAAAGATCGACAGACAGCACCGCGCCGGCAAACTTACCGCGCGTGAGCGCATCGAAGCCCTGCTGGATCCCGGGGCCTTCTTTCTGGAGATCGGCCTGCTCATCGCCTACGACCAGTACAGCGGGCAGGCGCCCGCGGCCGGAGTGGTGACGGGTCTCGGCAGGATCGAAGGCCGGCCCGCTGTCGTTGTCGCCAACGACGCCACCGTGAAGGCCGGAGCCTGGTGGCCGGAGACCATCACCAAGATCCTGCGGGCCCAGGAAATCGCCATGCGCAACCGGCTGCCCATCGTCTACCTCGTGGATTCCGCCGGAGTGAATCTGCCCTACCAGGACGGCATCTTCCCGGGTCAGTACGGGGCCGGGCGCATCTTCCATTACAACTCGCAGATGCGGCGCAAGCTGCACATCCCGCAATTCGCCGCCGTCATGGGCCCTTGCATCGCGGGCGGCGCCTACCTGCCCGCGCTCAGCGACGTCATCCTGATGGTGGAGGGAACCAGTTTCATGGGCCTGGGAGGGCCCAACCTGGTGAAGGGCGCCACCGGGCAGGATGTCGATTTCGAGTCTCTGGGGGGCGCGCGCCTTCATACCGGCGTGAGCGGCGTGGCGCACTACACGGCCAGGGACGACCACCAGTGCCTGGAAATGATTCGCCAGCGTTTCCGCGACCTGCCCGCCCCGCGCCCTCTCTTTCACGGCGTTCCGCCGCCCAAGTCTTCCGAAGACCTCTACCGCATCATGCCGCCCGACCATCGCCTGCCCTACCCGGTCGAAGAGGTCATCGAGCGGATTTTCGACGGCGACGACTTCATGGAGTTCCAGCCCGAGCACGCGCCTGAAATACTGTGCGCCAACGCCCGGCTGGAGGGGCGGCCGGTGGGGGTGATCGCCAACCGCCGCGGCTTTCTGAAAGGCGACGGCAGGCCGCGCGTGGGCGGCATCATCTACACGGAATCGGCGCGCAAGGCGGCCTACTTCGTGGAAACCTGCGAACGGCTGGACCTTCCGCTCATCTATCTGCAGGACGTCTCCGGGTTCATGGTCGGTCCGGAAGCCGAGGCCTCGGGCATCATCCGCGCCGGCGCCGAGATGGTGGAGTCCATGTCCTGCGCCACGGTACCCAAGATCGTCCTCACCTTGAACCACGCTTCCGGCGCCGGCTACTACGCCATGGCCGGGCAGGGCTTCGACCCTACCTTCACCTTCGGCTGGCCGACCGCCCGTATCGGGGTGATGGAAGGAGATTCCGCGGTGCAGGCGCTGTTCTCCGCCGAGATCGATAAGTACAGGAGCGGCGGGCAGCCTCTTCCTTCCGAACTGACCGCGGCCATCGAACGCACCCGGGCCGATTACGAGCGCTGGCTGGACGCCCGCTATGCGGCCGCGCGGGGGCACATGGACGCGCTGATCGATCCGCTGGATACGCGCAAGGTGCTGGCCGCGGCGCTGGAAGCGGTATGATTCGCATCGCCAACGGGCAGGGATTCTGGGGCGACTGGCTGGAAGCCCCGGTTCGCCTGGTGGAGCAGGGCCCCATCGATTACCTGGTGCTCGATTACCTGGCCGAGGTCACCATGTCGATCCTGCAAAAGCAGCGGCAGAGGGACCCCTCCCTGGGCTATGCGCGCGACTTCCCTCCCCTGATCGGACGTCTGGCCCGGCGCCTGGTGGAACGCGACATAAAGGTGATCGCCAACGCGGGAGGAGTCAATCCCCTGGCTTGCGCCAGGGCGGTGGGACAGGCGGCGCCGGGGCTGAAGGTAGCGGTCGTACGCGGCGACGACGTGCTGGATCGTATCGACGGCTGGATGGCGGCCGGCTACGAGATGCGAGACCTGGATTCGGGCCTGCCGCTGGCCTCCATCCGCGACCGGATCCTCAGCGCCAACGCCTACCTGGGCGCGCTGCCGCTGGCCGAGGCGCTGGCCACCGGAGCCAGGGTGGTCATCGCCGGGCGCACCACCGATACCGCCCTGGCCGTGGCGCCCATGATCCATCGCTTCGGATGGCGCGAGGACGATTGGGACCGGCTGGCCTCGGGCACCGTGGCCGGACACCTGATCGAGTGCGGAGCCCAGGTTACCGGCGGTAACTGCCAGGTGGACTGGAACAGCCTTCCGGACCTGGACGAGATCGGCTACCCCATCGTGGAGGTAGAGCCGGACGGCAGCTTCACCCTTACCAAGCATCCCGGCACCGGGGGCCGGGTCAATGCCGACGTGGTGAAGGAACAGCTGCTTTACGAAATCCACGATCCCAGCCGCTATCTGACCGCAGACTGCACGGCCGATTTCACTACCATCCGCCTGAACGACGCTGGGCCGGACCGGGTGCGGATCACGGGAGTCCGCGGCGCCCCCCGGCCGCCGGAATTGAAACTCTCCATCAGCTACGCCAACGGGTGGAAGGCGGTGGGCACGCTGGTCTACACGCGGCCCGGCGCGGTCGAGAAGGCGCGCGCGGCCGATGCCATCGTGCGCCGGCGTCTGGCCAGGCTGGAGCTGGAATTTGAGGAGACCCACACCGAGTTGTTCGGCGCGGGCGCCTGCCTGGGCATTGTGGAGCAGGATCCGCCGGAAGTGGAACTGCGCATCGGCGTGCGAGGGCGGAACAGGGATGCCGTCGAGCGTTTCACCCGCGAGATGATCCCGCTGGTTCTCTCCGGGCCGCCGGGCGCCACCGGATACGGCGAGGGGCGGCCCCAGGTGCGCGAGGTGGTGGCCTACTGGTCGGCCCTGATCCCTCGCGAGGAGATCCGGCCGTGCGTGGAGGTCGTGGAATGAGGGTGCCGCTGGCCCGCATCGCCCACACGCGCTCCGGAGACAAGGGGGACACCGCCAACATCGGCGTGATCGCCTGGCGCGAGCGCGACTACCCCATTCTGGTTCGCGAAGTGACCGTGGAGCGGGTCCGGACCCTGTTCGCTCCCCTGCTGCGGGGCGAGGTCCGGCGGTACGAACTGCCCAACCTGGGCGCGCTCAATTTCGTGTTGCGCCACGCCCTGGGCGGCGGCGGCACCGTTTCCCTGCGCCTGGACGCGCAGGGCAAGGCGCTGGGCGCCCGCATGCTGGACCTGGAGATCGACGTCGATGAGCGCGAACTTGCAGATCAGCCGTGAGGGCCGGGTACTGCGCCTGGCTTTGAACCGCCCGGAAAAGCGCAATGCCCTGAACCTGGACCTGTGCCGCGAACTGATCCGGGCTTTGGAGGCGGCGGATGCAGACCCTGCGGCAGGAGCCGTGCTGCTCTCCGGCAACGGCAGATCGTTCTGCGCGGGCATGGACCTGAGCGAGGCCCTGGAGGCGGAGGACGCCGGCCAGGCGGAGGTCCACGCGCGGCTCTTCTCCCTGGGCGCCTGGCTGCGCAAGCCGGTGGTGGCGGCGGTCCACGGCGCGGCGCTGGCGGGGGGCACGGG
>JADZAF010000217.1 GCA_020852755.1 Bryobacterales bacterium | reverse complement strand
TGGGTGGCGGCACTCCGCCTCAGGCGGCAAGCAGATGGATCAGCTTCCCGGTGGCATCATCAGCCTTGTGGTATGCCGCTTCACTCTTGGCGGGCGGCCGAGCCGCCCTCTCGGGACGATGGTGGAACAACGAGTTGGCCAAGGGACCGCAGATGCGCTTGTGGAAGAGGACGAACATGGATCACGGCCACATTCCCCCGTGAGGAACTCTACGGCCTGACCAGCCAACTGCGGCGCTGCAGTGCTTCTGTTCCGGCCAACCTCGCTGAGGGATGCGGTCGGAACGGAGATGCCGAGTTCGCCGGTTTCTGCTCCATCGCGATGGGATCGGCCAGCGAGTTGGAGTACCACCTGCTGCTGGCCAAAGACCTGAAGCTCATCCCGCCAAAGCAGCATCACGAACTGGCCGAACGAGCGACAGAGTTGCAACGCATGCTCACCGCGCTGCTTCAAAAGCGGAACGCTGACCGCTGATCACTGAAAGCTCCCGTCCTCAGAGATTTCAAGTATCCTTGGCTATATTTAGAAGCCGCAGCGCGGCGGTCCGGGCGTCCCGCTCCCCTTGATTCCACGGGACAACGCGGGCTTGAATTCCAATTGACGCAGGGCCGATGGTTGAGATATACGTTGCCGGGGTGAATCCGACTATGGCTCCGCCACGGCTTTCGAATTTCCTCCCTTTGGCTCTTCTGATCCCGATGCTGACCTATGCGCAAGGGACCAGCGGGAATATTACGGGCCAGGTGCTGGACCCGTCCGGCCTGGGCGTTCCCGGCGCCAGGGTCACGGCCATCAACCAGGCGACCAACGTCGCCACAACCACCAACTCCACGGTAACCGGCAACTACAACATCATGGTATACCCGGGCATCTACCGGGTGACCGCCGAGGCGGACGGCTTCAAGCGCTACCTGCGCGGCGACGTGACCGTCACGGCTTCCGCCACGGTTCGCGTGGACGCCACCCTCGAGCTGGGCTCGGTGGCCGAATCCGTCGAGGTCTCCGGTACGCTGCTGAGCGTGCAGAGCGAGAACGCCAAAGTGTCGACCTCGGTGGAAAACAAGTTCGTGGACGAACTGCCACTGGTGGTCGGGGGCCGGCTGCGCAATCCCTACGACCTGGTCCAGATCGCGGCCCAGGTGACCAGCAGCGGCAGTACGGAGATGTCGATCGGCGGCGGGCAGGCCAGGGCGTGGAACGCGACGCTGGATGGGTTGGGCATCACCACCAACCGGCCGGCCGAGATGGGCGAGGTGGCCTACGCCGCGCCTTCGCTCGAGGCCATCACCGAGTTCGCCGTGGATACCAACGGCTTCAAGGCGGAATACGGCCAGGCCGCCGGAGGCGTGGTTACCTTCTCGTCCCGGTCAGGCACCAACGAGTTCCACGGCACCGCTTACGACTTCCTCCGCAACCAGAAACTGGACGCGCGGAATTTCTTCGAGGGAAGCCAGAAGACGGTATATAAGCAGAACGATTTCGGCGTAGCCGGCGGCGGCCCCATCTGGATTCCCAAAATCTACGACGGGCGGAACCGCACCTTCTTTTACCTGGCCTACGAGGGGTTCCGCAACCGGGTCGGATCCCGGGCGGTCATCGCCAGCGTACCCACTCCGGAGATGTACAACGGCGACTTCTCCAACTGGGTGGACGCCAAGAACCAGTTGCTGAAGATCTACGATCCCGCCACTACCCGCCCCAATCCCTCGGGCAGCGGCTTTATTCGCGATGTATTTCCGAGCAACCAGATCCCCACATCGCGTATCAGCAGTTTCTCCCAGAAGGTGATGTCTTACGCCCAGGGCATTCAGCCCAACCGGGGCGGCCAGCCGGGCACTATCGACTACGTGCGCAACAATTGGATCAACAGTTCGGGCACCGTGCTCTCGCCGCAGGATAAGGGCAGCGTCAAGATCGACCACGTCTTGTCGGAGAGCCACCGGCTGGGTTTCTTCATGAACATCTCCCGGTTCCGCGAATCGCTGGGCGCCGACGGTCCTCCGGGATTGCCGGAGCCGCTCTGGAACGGCACGCTGAACCTATACGACATCTCCTCTTACCGGCTGACCCACGACTGGATCATCTCCCCGACCCTGCTGAACCACTTCCAGATCGGCGGCAACGTGTTCTATAAGAGCCAGGGCACGCCGAACAACAAGCCGGGGTGGAAGGAAAAGCTCTGCTTCGCCAACGTAATCGACTGCGACCGCAACTTCCCCAACATGAGCTTCACCGAATTCACCGGCTGGGGCGGCACCGCCAAGAGCGGCCACGAGCAGCCCATGTGGGCGCTCAAGAACGACTTGAACTACACGCGCGGGAACCACGCCTTCAAGTTCGGGTTCAGCTTCCAGACCCAGCCCTCAACCGGGTTCGGGGAGCAGAACATCGCGGGCCAGGCCAGTTTCAGCTTCCTGGGGACCAGCGTGCCCGGCGAGACATCGTTCAGGAGCGGCAGTTCCTTCGCGTCCTTCCTGCTGGGCGACGCCATGAGCGGGCAGACCGAGACGGTCCGGGATTCGACCATCAATTACCCGTATTACGGCATGTATGCCCAGGACGACTGGCACATCACCCGGCGGCTGACCCTCAACTTGGGATTGCGCTGGGACGCCAGCGTTCCCCCGGTTGCCGTCAATGACTGGTACTCCAACCTGGATCCCACACTGCCCAACTCGAAGGTCAACAACTTCCCCGGGGCGCTCCGGTTCGCCGGTTTCGGCGAGGGAAGGGAGAACAGGCGAAGCCTGGTGGACGGGTGGTACAAGGGATTCGGGCCGCGCATCGGTCTGGCCTACTCGGTGGACAACAAGACCACCCTGCGCACGGCGTTCGGCCGCTCCTTCAACAAGGTGACGGTCACCCGCGACAGCGGCCACTACCAGGGCTTCTTCGCGCGCTACAACTTCAGTTCGCCCGACCAGGGCATCACGCCGGCCTTCAACTGGGACCAGGGACTGCCTTCCTACCCGCTGCCGATCTCGGTGGATCCCACGGCCAAGGTCGACCCGACCATCGCCAACAACGACGAGGTCCACTACAACCAGCCTTACGACGCCACCCGCTCTCCGGAGACGCTCTACTGGACGTTCAACGTCCAGCGGGAGATCGCCAGCAACACGGTGCTGGAGATCGGCTACAGCGCCACCATCGGGACTCACCTGATGACCAGCCTGGTGAACTGGAACCAGGTGCCGACCCCGCTGTGGAACGGCTACATCGCGCAGTACGGCATCACCGCGGCCCGCGACCTGCTGCGCTCCGACATCAACTCCAGCGCCGCGCGGGCAGCCGGCGTTCCGATTCCGTATGCGAACTTCACCAACCCCGGCATCCAGACCAGCCGGACGGTGAACCAGGCGCTGCGGCCCCTGCCGCAATTCCTGAACGTGGTGACCGGCGTGCGGGGCAACGGCGATCACAGCGGACACTCCAGCTACCACGCCATGATCCTGAAGGCCACCCGGCGGTACCACAACGGGCTGGCCTTCGAGTGGAACTACGTGCTGTCCAAAGTCCTGGCCGATACCGACAGCCAGGTGGAAGGCGACGGCACCACTCAGGACCAGTACAACCGGCGGCTGGAGAAGTCCATCGGCGAGTTCGACCAGACCCACGCGGTGAAAGTCAGCACGGTGTATCAACTGCCTGTGGGGAAGGGCCAGCGCTTCCTGGCGTCGAGCCCCGGTTTTGTGAATGCGATCCTGGGCGGCTGGCGGGTCGGCTTCATCGCCATGTACTCCAGCGGCTTCCCGATCCGCATCACACGCAACAATCCGCTGCCGATCTTCAACCGCGAGACGCGTCCGACCGTTACGACCTATGACAACTGGCGCGCGCCCATCAAGGGGGAGGAATTCGATCCGGCGGTGGACCGGTTTCTGAACCGGGAGGTCTTTCCGGCCCAGCCCGTCGGCTTCGGCAACGTGACCCGCCACAACCCCAAGGCCCGCTCGTTGCCCATCTTTAACGAGAACATCAGCCTGGCGAAGAAGTTCACCATGAGCGAGCGGTTCTCGCTGGACTTCCGCTGGGAAGCCTTCAACCTGTTCAACCGCGTGCAGTTCTCCTCCGGCGGGACCAACCTGGACAGCACCTCGTTCGGAGTGGTTACCTCGCAGGCCAACGATCCCCGCCGCATGCAAGTGGGGCTGAAGCTGTACTGGTAGAACTCAGGCCCGGCGCCCCGCGGAAAGGAAGGCGCCGGACCCGGACGTGCACGAGGCAGCCGCTCCGCTCCGGCGGTTGCGTCTCGGTGGCCAGCCCGGCTGGGCCACCAGACAGGACCTGCGGAGCGTGCCCTCCCAGCGCATGGACGTCTGTCACGCCTTGAGGAGGTGGCGCCGGTTGTCACACTTTGAGCGAGTGAATGTCCTTTAGCTGACGACGGTTGGTGAAACCAATGGAGCAGCTCAGCAACGCTGTGACTCGGGCGAAGGCAGGCGACCTCGACGCCTGGCGCCTGCTGGTCCAGGCCACGCAAAGCATGACCTGCGCCGTCGCCATGGGCATTCTCCGCGATCTGGATCTGGCTCAGGACGCGGCCCAGGAAGCTTACCTGCGGGCGTTCAGAAGTCTCGCGAACCTGGAGGAGCCCGCCGCCTTCATCAACTGGCTTCGCCGCATCGTGATCACGGTTGCCGCGAATCTTCGCAAAGCGAGCCGCACCTCCCTGCTGCGGCTGGACGACATCCCCGTTGTGCCCGTGCTGGATGAGGCCGAAACAGGCTGGTCCGAAGCACAAAGGCGGCGGCTGGCCGCAGCGCTGCTGACATTGACGGGTCCGGAACGCCGGCTGTGCGACCGCCGGTATCACGGGCGTTGGAGCACGGCCCGTCTCGCTAAGGATGCGGGGGTAGACGAAGCCGTCATGAGAAAGCGGTTGCAGCGCATCCGCGACAAGCTGCGAAGGGAAATGGAGATGACGGAACAGCGTGACATTTGCCCTGAACATCTCAGGACAGACCTCCCGGCCAGGATCGTAGAACTGTTAACCCGTCCGAACCTCACTGACCTCCCCGAGAACCCGGTCGGCCGGATCCTCGAGATATTTCGAGGCGTATACGCAGATTTCACGGAGGTAGATCTGCCGGAGATTCTCAACCTGACAGAAGCCACTCGGGCAATGGGCGAAGACCTGCCTTATCCGGGTCTGCCGGACCTTTACCGTATTGACGATCACCGCATCCTGCGTTCCGACCTCACATTGCCGCTGCTGATGAAGCTGAATTTCCAGGGCCGGCCCCTGCGGATCCGGGCTGCCGGCAAGGTGTATCGAGCCTGTGAAACCGACGCCACACATCTGGAGGCTTTCCACCAGGCTGAGGTCCTTTGGCTCGACGATCGCGAGCGCCTGGATCGGTGGAGCGGGACCGCCAAAGTACACCAATCGATAGAGATGCTGCTTCCTGGACGGGCAGTGAAGATTGTCTCAACCCACTACCCCGTGTGCGCCCAGGCCTGGGAGCTTGAGGTGGAGCATGACGGCATTTGGACTGAGGTTCTCGCCTGGGGTGTCTATGCAGACCGGATCGTCCGCCATCTCGGCGCCGATCCGGCGCGCCACGTGGCCATCGGCGCCGGATATGGTCTCGAACGCCTGGCCATGCTGCGTTTTGACGTCGACGACATTCGCAAGATCGACGTGGTCAGCCTGGCTTGAATGAGGCGGTCCGCGGCATGGCTCTGAAGCGGGAAGGGACCGTGCGGGGAGCGGCCCGTCCGGGAATCAGGAGTTGCGAAGTCGCTCGCACCGGTCCGGGTGGACGGGGTGGATGACCCAGTGGCGGCTGCGCCGGCGCCGCCGGGCGGCATGCCGCAGTGGAGCGTCAGCCGGGCGCCGCGCCTCGCTGGATTCCAGCCCGCAAAGTCTGAGAATTTGTCGCGCAGATCTCCGGCTGTCAGCGGTCGGTGGTCAGCGCTCAGCCGAATAGATTCGCAACGCACGGAGAGGGAGCGAGCTTGGCACGGCGCCGCCCAGCGGCAGTTCTATGGGCTGACGACTCAACTCCGGCGCTCGTCCGCCTCGGTCCCAGCCAATCTGGCGGAGGGCCGCGGCCGGAACGGCGACGCGGAGTTTGCTCGCTTCTGTTCCATCGCAAGGGGACCGGCGAGTGAGCTGGAATACCACCTGTTGATGGCCAGAGACCTGAAGCTGATTCCCCTCAAGGACTACGAGGAACTGACCCGGCGCGCTACCGAGGTGAAGCGAATGCTCACGGCGCTCCTCCAGAAGCTGAACGTTGAACGCTGACCGCTGAGCGCTGAAAGCTCGCATCCTCCAAGATTTCAAGTATCCTTGGCTATTGCTAGTGGTCCGCAATGCCTCCGTCGGGGAAGCGCAACTGCTGGCGGGTGTGGGGCGAATAGGGGCGCTTGGCGGCCACGGATTCGTCCAGGTCGACGCCCAGGCCGGGGCGGTCGGGCGGCAGCGCGTAGCCTCCCTGGTAGGTGATGGCGCCGCCGTAGAACAGGTCTTTCCAATACTGCTCGTTGCCGCGGTGGCTGATTTCCTGAATGGCGAAGTTGGGCGTGCAGAAGTCCACGTGCAGAGACGCCAAAGTGCTCACGTCGCTTTGCGGGTTGTGCGGCGTCAGCTCAATCCGGTAGGCCTCGGCCAGGGTAGCGATCTTCTTCATCTCGAAGATGCCGCCGCAGTGCACCACGTCGGGCTGGACGTAATCCACCAGGTGCCGCTGGCAGATCTGGCTGAAACCGTACCTGGTGAACAGCCGCTCGCCGGTAGCGAGTGGAATCCGGGTCTTGCCGCGCAGGTGCGCCAGTTCGTCCAGGTCCTCGATCTGCGTGGCCTCTTCCACGAAGAAGGGGGCGTACTCCTCGGCGCGGCGGCAGAAGTCGACCGCCATGGTGGGGGTGGCCTTGCCGTGCAGGTCGATGCAGATCCGGAAATCGGGACCCACCGCCTCGCGCACGGCCTTCAGATTGGCGATTCCCTCGCGGACGGAACGGACCGGGTCGATCACATCGCCCTGAGTGGTGATGAAACCGGCCTTGGCGCCCGTCCAGCCCTCTTCTCTGGCCCGCAGCCAACTCCTGGCGTACTCCTCCGGAGTGCGGCCGCCGGCATGAACGTACATCTGCACCCGTTCCCGGGCCCTGCCGCCCAGCAGCCTCCAGATGGGCTGTCCGAGCGCCTGGCCCAGGATGTCCCACAGGGCGATCTCGACCGCGCTGATGGCCGAGTTCAGGATGGGTCCGCCGCGCCAGCGCGGCCAGCGGTACATGGCCTGCCAGTGCATCTCGATGTCGGTGGGGTCGCGGCCCACCAGGTAGCGCTTGTGTTCCTCGATGGCGGTGGCCATGGTCGCCTCCTTGCTGGTGACCGAGCCTTCCCCCAATCCGGTTATTCCCTGGTTGGTGTAGATCTTGACGAAGACGTAATTGAGGGCGTTGGTTCCGCCCCGGTTGACGATGAAGGTCTTCAGGTCGGTGACCTTCAAGTTGAGCGGCCTGGCTTTCTCGCGCGCGCCGGCCAGCAGGCCGCGGAGAGAGGCCGTACCCGCAGCCGCGGCGCCGGCGGCGGTTTCAAGGAACTCGCGACGGGTCATAGCCTGGATACGTTATCACAGGCCGGGGGCGGGCTACGCGCCGGTGGAACGGTTCTTTTGCGAACGGAGGAACTCGATCACGAAGCGGTCGCGCCGGGCCTTGACCGCTTCGACATCCTTGACGGACCAGTCGTAGAACCCCTTGCCGGTCTTGGCGCCCAGGTCGCCGCGCGCCACCAGGTCGAACATCAGGTCGGGCGCTTTGGGCTGATTGTACAGGTCCCGGGCGATGTAGTCCATGATGTACAGGCACATGTCGAGGCCGACGGCGTCGGCGTGCTCGAAGATGCCGTAGACGGGCAGGCGCAATCCGAAGCCGGTCTTGGCGGCCAGATCCACGTCCTCGGCGCTGGCGATGCCTTCGGCCACGATGTTCACCGCTTCGCGCCAGAGGGCGTGCTGCAGGCGGTTGCCGAGCTGGCCGGGGCGGTCCTTGCGAACGATCACCGGAGTCTTGCCGCAGCGCGCCAGGAGGCCGTGCACGCTCTGCGCGATTTCCGGCGAGGTTTTCTCCCCGCGCACGATTTCGACCAGCGGCATCAGGTGGGGCGGGTTCCAGAAATGGGTGGTGAGGACCCGCTCCGGCCTGGCGCAGCGCGAGGCGACGGCGGTGATGCTCAGGCTCGACGTGTTGGACGCCAGCACCGTCTCCGGGCGGGCGAGGGCATCCATACGCGCGAACAGGCCCTGCTTGAATTCCATGTTCTCCGGACCGGATTCGATGACCAGGTCCACTTCCGGGACGGTGGCGTCGAGTTCGGCGGCTGCGGCCAGGCGCCCGGCGGCCTCTTCCGCCGCCGCGGCGTCGACGAGGCCGTTCTCTTTGAGCGCGTGGAGCTGCGCGCAGGCCTTGTTAAGGCCCGTGCGCGCGCCCTCGCCGGTGCGGCTCAGGATGGTGGCCCGCAGGCCGCCCAGGGCCAGGGTCAGGGCGATGCCGGGGCCCATCATCCCGGTGCCGATCACAGCGGCGGCGGAAAACTGCGGTTCAGGCATGTCGTCCTCAGATCTCGAACACGGCGCCGGTGTCCGCGCTGGTCACATGCGACAGGTACCGGGCCAGCCAGCCCCTCTTCACTTTGGGTTCGAAGGGCGGCAGTTGCTCCATACGGCGGCGGATCTCCTCCTCGCCGGCGCGCAGTTCAAGCTTGCCCTCGCGGGCGTTGATGTAGATGCGGTCGCCCGCCCGAACGGCCGCGATGGGCCCGCCGGCGGCGGCCTCCGGGGCCACGTGGCCGATGCACAGGCCGCGCGTGCCGCCCGAGAACCGCCCGTCGGTGATAAGCGCCGCCCGGATGCCCGCGCCCACGATGGCGGCGGTGGGCGAAAGCATCTCCTGCATGCCCGGTCCGCCGCGCGGCCCTTCGTAGCGGATCACGACCACGTCGCCGTCCTTGACTTCACCCGCGAGAATACCGCTCAGCGCCTCTTCCTGCGATTCGTAAACCCGTGCGCTGCCTTCGTACTCCATCATCGAGGGATCCACTCCGGCGGTCTTCACCACCGCGCCCTTGGGCGCCAGGTTGCCGAACAGCACGGCCAAACCGCCGGTCTGGGAAAAGGCGCAGGGCACGCGGCGGATCACGTCTCCGTCGGGTTCGGGACAGGTCTTCACGTAGTCGCCCAAAGTGCCGTAGACGGTGGGCGCATTCAGGTCGAGGACGGTCCTGGCGCCGGCCGCCAGTTCCTTCATGATGGCTCCGATGCCGCCCACGCGGTCCACGTGCTCGATGTGAACTTCCGGGCGGCTCGGGGCGACCTTGCAGATATTGGGCGTGCTCCCGGAGATCCAGTTCAGGCGGTCCAGGTCGTAGGCCACTCCGGCGGAATGCGCCAAGGCCAGGCCGTGCAGCACGGTGTTGGTGGATCCGCCCATGGCCATGTCGACGACGAAGGCGTTGTCCAGCGCCTGCCGGCTCACGATGTCCAGCGGGCGCAGGTCCTTTTCGAGGCAGGCCTTCAGGGTATGGGCCGCTTTCTTCACCAGCTCGATGCGGGCGGGGTTCAGCTCGGTGATGCCTTCCTCCCGGTCCACCCAGTGCTCGGCCGGAATGGTGCCGTTGCCGGGCAGGGCCAGGCCGATTACTTCACCCAGGCAATTCATCGAATTGGCGGTGAACATTCCGGCGCAGGAGCCGCAGCTTGGGCAGGCCCGTTCAGCCACGCGGCGCAGGCCCGGCTCGTCCAGCTTGCCGGCGCTGTAGCGGCCCACGCCTTCGAAGACGGTGATGAGATCGCTGTTGTTCTCACCCGCCAGCATGGGACCGCCGCTCACGTAGACCGAGGGGATGTTGATCCGGACCATGGCATTGTACATGGCCGGGACGATCTTGTCGCAGTTGCCGATGCCGATCCAGGCATCGCAGGGGTGAGCGCCGATGATGGTTTCGATCTGGTCGGCGATCAGCTCGCGAGAGGGCAGGGAGTACTTCATCCCGAAGTGCCCCATGGCGATGCCGTCGCAGATGGCTCCCCCGATGTTGGTGTACCAGACATTGAAGCCCAGGGCTTTCAACTCGTCCAGCAGGATGGCGCCCAAGCGGTCCAGGTGCGCGTGGCCCGGGATCTGCGTGGTGTACGAATTGATGATGGTGACGAAGGGCTTCTTCAGATCGTCCATGGAGGAGATGACGCCCTCGGCGATCATCAGGGAAGCGGCCGGCAGCATGTGATAGCCTTCGGCCACGATACGGCTTCCGCGCTTGCGGATATTCTCGATTCCAGCGTTCATGAGTGCCTGCACCCCAAAAAAGGATATTGTCGCAGACGTTGCGCGGCGGACGCTATCCGGGTGAACGCGGCGGGGAGCGCCGTTTCCGAGCCGCGGCTGGAGGCAGCGGTTGAATGTCCCCTCGCGTT
>JADZAF010000216.1 GCA_020852755.1 Bryobacterales bacterium | reverse complement strand
GGACTTCAACCAGTCCGGCCGCCAGGCTGATGAGCAGCAGCCGGACCGGGAACATTCCCATGACCAGGGGCGGGACCACGGACATCAGGTACCCGATCACCCAGACGGCCAGCCCCGCGCGGAGCGCCCGAGTATTCGCCGGACAGGCCGAGGCGATTCATCACTTGTTGCCACTCCTGGGCCAGCCACATCCCGCTGACCAGGCCTTCCACGATATCGATGATCACTCCGGCGAGCAGACCGCCGCCGATGACCCGTCCCCAGTTGATCCGGTGCATGGAACCTCCTGGCGGCGCCCTCGGACGGACCCGCTGCGGGCAGCCGGGCCTCAGATATCCTACACCCCGGCGGCAACGCTCAGAAAGGTACCGCGCTCGAGTTCCTCGAATGCCTGCCGCAATTGCTCCTGGGTGTTCATGACGATCGGGCCGTACCAGGCCACCGGTTCCTGCAAAGGCTGTCCGGAGACCAGCAGGAAGCGGATGCCGTCCTCCCCGGCCTCGACGGCCAGTTCATCGCCGCGGTCGAACAGCACCAGCGAGCGGTTGTCCGCCTGGGTGGGAGGGGCCGTGTCCAGCCAGCCCACCGGCTCGGTCGGCACGGCCAGCGGGCCCGAGGCATTGCAGAACTTGCCGCTGCCGGCGAAGACGTAGGCGAAGGCGTGGCGGGAGGTCTCGACCGGCAGGCTCTTGCGCTTGCCCGGAGGCACCGAGACGTCCAGGTAGACGGGGTCGGCGGCGATCCCTTCCACCGGGCCACTGGTCCCCCAGAAACTGCCGCACACGACGCGGACGTGCGTGCCGTCGTCGTCGGTAATCTCCGGAATGTCGGCGGCCTTCACCTCCTGGTAGCGCGGCGCGGTCATCTTAAGCGCCGCCGGGAGGTTGGCCCACAACTGAAAGCCGTGCATCCGCCCGGCCGCGTCGCCCTTGGGCATCTCCTGGTGGATGATGCCCCGGCCGGCCGTCATCCACTGGACGTCGCCCGGGCCGATGGCGCCGCGGTTCCCCATGCTGTCACCATGCTCCACGGTTCCGGCCAGGACGTAGGTGATGGTCTCGATGCCGCGGTGGGGATGCCACGGGAACCCGGCCAGGTAATCGTCCGGAACGTCGTTGCGGAAATCATCCAGCAGCAGGAACGGATCGAAGTCGGACGTGTTGCCGAAGCCGAACGCCCGCCGCAGGTGCACCCCGGCGCCCTCGATGGCCGGCCTGGCCTTGCTCAATCGCTGGATCGGTCGTATGGACATGCGCGCCCCCTGTAACCAGAGTCTAGCGTGATCTGCGGACGCTGCCAATGTCGGGGATCCCTCCCTTGTGCCGCCAGGCATCTGTGCGTACACTGAAAAACTTCGTACGGCGAGTTCCGTCTGCGGGCTATGCACGATGATCGAAGAGAATCCGGCCCTGCCGTTCGAGACGCCCGTTCCGGGAGTATCCGTGGCGGTAGAACGCATCGATCTCGCCGATGTAACGTGATCGCGGCCGTGTGCCGGCCCACTCCGGCTCCGACGGGTGCGGAGTGAATCGTATGGGCCGCTACTGCCGGATCTGCGGGAAGGTACGGGCCAACGAGGCCTTTTCCGCCCGCGGCCACCGGCGGGGTGTATGCCGGCGCTGCAAACACGTCACGGCGGAATTTGGCACCTGCGACTCGGTCCGGAGTGCGCCGACATCGCGCAGGGGATTGTCAAACCTCTTGGAGAAGCAGTGCTTCACATGCGGCTCGCTTCAACCTTCGGCGGTCCGCCAAGCAGGAAGTCCTCCCAGCTGATGCTCTCGATTCCATGAAGCCGCGCACTTTCTTGATCGCCGGGCCGGGTAATGACCAGCGGTTGGAACGCCGGATGGCGGCGGCAAAACTCCAGCAGACCTCGCAAGGCCTGGACATCGAATCGCCCGGTTCTCACTTCGACGGCCCACTTCCCCCAGCTTCCGTCGAAGACCGCATCGATCTCCAGGGGCTCCTCGCGCCAGTACCATACCTGCTGGCCCTGGTTTAAAGCGAAGGCAAGGCAGGCGTTTTCGACCCAGAAGCCGAACCGCTCAGGTTCATCGGAAGGGTCAGGAGCGCCGTTGGGGTGCATGGCGGAAAGAAGGGCATTGTTCAACAGCACGAGCTTGGGCGGAGAGGCGCGGCGCCGGTGCACCCGCGTGGAGTATTTCTCCAATGGCGCAACCAGGTAAGCATCCTCGAGAAGCGCCAGATAGTGCGCGACAGTTTCCAGAGCGCCGCCATCCTGGAGTTGCGCCTGCATCTTTTGAAGCGAGACGATCCGGGCTGGCGAGCCTGCTGCAATGGCAAAGACCTGCCGCAGCAGCGCCGGGCGCCTTACTGCGCCCAAGGCGAGCACGTCCCGGCCAATCGCCGGCTCGATGATGGCATCCCGCATGTAAGCACGCCAGCGAGCGAAGTCTTTTTGGAATTCTGGGGCTCTCGAAATGCGCCGTCCAGGCAGGAGGAACCGCGGAGAGCGACATTTTCGCTGCAGCGGTGCATGCCGGCGCCGAACCTTTGTTTGTAACTTATTGATTTGTAATGGCGGAGAGAGAGGGATTCGGAACCTTGAGCTCTTAATGGAATCTGCAACTTGCAGATTCCTGATTGCCGGGAGTGCCATATGTGCCATGGCTGCCGTCGCGTATTGCACGCTATTGCACGCTGGATGGGATTGGCCGGAAGGGCACGAGTCGGGCGTTTGTGCTCCAAGGCAGCCAGCCAAATCGGCGGTCTGCCGCCTAACGCCGCTACTCTCTCCTCGCTCGACCGCGAGTTCGCCGACATCGAGAAACTCCGGGCAACGGATCGGCTCCGGTCTTCGGCGCCGGCTCCATCCCGCGCGGGTCGGCCGGAACCGGCGGGTCGGCAGGCCCGTCCACGGCGTGGACATCTCCGGCAATCCTATCCTGCGCCAGATGATCGAGGTGGCCAAGTCGTTAAGCGCCACGCTCGATGTGGCGATTCAAAGCCAGGCCGTCCGTAAGCTCGTCGAGCGTCCTCCCTGGGCGGCTTGCCTCCCGCTGATTCCAACGAAAGGGCACCCCTTCGGAGGCAGTCGGCGACGATGGCGCGACAGGCAGAACACCCGGCACGACATGGCCTGTCTTCAGGTGAGTCCTGGGCTGCTGTCGAGCTAAGCCGCGTCCCGCACCTCGATGTGTAGACGCTTGCCCAAGGCGGCAAGTGCTCCCTCGACCAGATCCAGACGAGAGCGGTGCCGGAGAGAGAATAATCGTTCCACGTGCGTCTTAGGTATTCCTACACGGCGGGCAAACTCTGCCTTCTTTAGGCCAGACGCAAGAAATGCCGTATAAAGATCCACTTTCGCGGCCTGCAGCGCGGGCAATGGCACGGCATGAAATCTGCTCCCGCGACGGCGGGTTGCCACGGGTAGTGATTTGCCTTCGCGGATGTAATCACTGATAGTCAACATCAACAGATCTTGTGCCATCTCCATGGCTTCCGCCTCGGTTTCACCTTGCGTAACGCCGTAACCGAAATCCGGAAACGTAACGACGTAGCCGCCGGCCTTCCGATCGGGTTCAAACAGTGCCAGATAGTGTTCCATGGCGTCTTCACATCCTCATGTCGAGATCTTTCAGAATGGCCTGCAAAGTCCCCGCTTTGATCTCCTTCGCTGGATGGCGGGGCATGCGCGAGATCTTGGATCCGAGAACAACTCGGGTGTGGCGGGATTCCTCGACGAACGTGCACCCCTGCTTTTTGAGCCACCGCCGCAGCTCGCTCCCTTTCACAACCCAAGGGTAACCAGTTATGGTTACTCAGTCAAGTACGTGAAGCGGCTCGTTGGCGATGCGGCAGACGCGCTCACTGGACCTGAGTTCTGCCGTGTTTGGCGCCGACACGAGGCGTTGCAGACCCCGTCCAAGCCGGGGCCATTTCAAAGCAGCGTGCCAAGTCGCCTGAATCACCCGCTCCGACTTCGATCGAGCATTGCTTTCAGTAGTGCGGGGGAGTATCTGAACGCGGTCTTCGCTTGGCGATCAATGGCGCAAGCCAAGTCCACCAGCCAGTGCCCGGTCAGCGGCTTGGTTCAGCACTCGAGCGCGCCGGTAATTCGCAAGCCGCGCTCCGCGGCCGGCACGCCGCCCCGCTTTCTCGTCGAGCAGAACGACCGTCTCCGCCTTCACGACTCTGCCGTAGGAATCGAGACCCGCTCGCCAGCCTGGAGACTGTCCATGCCGGCGGCCGCCATCCGCCGTGGAAGCCTCAATTGCTGGTGGCTGCACTCAGGTAAGCTATTTTCTTTGTTAGGTCTGGCGGAGAGAGAGGGATTCGAACCCTCGATAGGGTTTCCCCTATACACGCTTTCCAAGCGTGCGCCTTCAACCACTCGGCCATCTCTCCGGAGTCGTGGCAGGCGTGAGTTTCTGGGGCCAGTATAGCATAGCGGAGGGCCGTAAGAATTACCGGGCCGCCGCCCGGCGCCGCTCTTAAGCCTAATTCCTGCAATTGATTGCGGGCTGGCCGCCCAATTGCTCCATCCTCCTCGGCGCGACCCGCCGGGAGGGATTGCCATGTCGCTGTTGAGTATTGTGCTCGTCCTGATCGTGATCGGGGTGGTCCTGTGGCTGATCAACACCTTCATCCCCATGGCCGGCAGCATCAAGACCATCCTGAACGTCGTCGTGGTCATCGCCGTGGTGGTCTGGCTGCTGCAAGTCTTCGGCCTGGCCTCAGGCCTGGGAGGACTGCGCATCACGCGCTGAAGCGGGGGGAGAGGACTGCATGAGCTTTTCGGCCTACATGATCGGGTTTGTCGTGCTGACCCTGGGGCTGGCGCTGGCCGCCTATCTGCTGAACGTGCCGGCCAAGTGGATCGGCGTGGGCGTCATCACCCTGGTCGGCCTGGGAATCGTCAAGGCCGTCAGCGCCACCCGGGAGCGCGACCCGAGCCGCTGACAGCCGTCCGGCCGTCACTGCTTGATGATGGTGCCGTCGCGTTTTCGCACTTCGCCCCAGCCGCCGTTCAGCCGCTGGCGCTCGCCCTGCTCCCGGTGGCCGTAGGGATATTTGGCCGCCAGCTTCTCGTCCACCTCGATACCCCAGCCGGGCGCTTCGTTGGCGTAGAGATAGCCTTCCTTCATCACCGGGCAGCCCTTGAACACTTCCTGGAGCGGCTCGCTGAAGGTCGAATATTCCTGGATGCCGAAGTTCCAGCAGGCCAGGTCCAGGGCGATGTTGGCCGCGTGCCCCACCGGGGAGACGTCGCCCGGCCCGTGCCAGGCCGTGCGCACCCCGTAGATCTCGCCCATGGCGGCGATCTTGCGGCAGGGCGTCAGGCCACCGGCCTGGGAAACGTGGACGCGGATGTAGTCGATCAGCCGCTCGGCGATCAGGGGCGTCCACTCGTGCGGGCTGTTGAACAGCTCGCCCATGGCGATCGGCGTGGCGCACTGCTGCCGCAGGATGCGGAAGTAGCCGATGTCCTCGGGCGAAAACGGGTCTTCCAGGAAGAACAGCTTCAACGGTTCCACGTCCTTGGCGAACTGGAGGGCCTGCTGGGGCAGGAGCCGCTCGTGGATGTCGTGCAGCAGCTCGATCTCCTCGCCCAACTGCTTGCGGCACTCCTCCAGCATCCGGATGGCCCGGCGCATGTAGTAGGCCGGCTCGTAGAGCGGGGCCTGGTGCAGCGCGCCGGTGGCCGCCCGGGAGGCGCTCTCCGGAGCCCGCCCGCCTCCATAAGTGCGGCCGCCGCCCGACCCGTAGGCAGCCATGTTGGGAACCCCGATCTGGCAGCGCACGTGGCGGAAGCCGCGGGCCATGAAGGAGCGGGCGCTTTCGATCACCTCGGGGATCTCCGCGCCGCCGGCATGGCCATAGCAATCCGCGGCCTCGCGGCACTTGCCGCCCAGCACCTGGTAGACCGGCATGCCCGCCTGGCGCCCCTTGATGTCCCAGAGCGCCTGGTCCACGCCGCTGATGGCGTTGTTCAGCACCGGGCCGTTGCGCCAGTAGGAGCTGTTGTACATGGCCTGCCAGAGGTCGTCGATGCGGTCGGCCGGCTTGCCCAGCAGGAAGGGGCGCAGGTATTTGTCGACGGCGGCATTTACCAGCTCGGCGCGCTGTGTGTAGGTGCCGCACCCGTAGCCGTAGAGCCCGTCCTGGTCGGTCGTGATCTTCACGACCGTCAGGCGCAAGCCCGCCGGCGCGGTGGCGATGACGCTCACGTCCTTGATTGTGGGTGAAGGCATGCCGCGGGCGGCGCGCGCGGCCTGCGCCTGCGCCTTCCGCTCCCGCGGGGTCACCGCTCCGGCCAGCGCTCCGCCGGCCGCCAGTTTCACTAGGCTCCTTCTGAGCATGACTTATTTCCGCTCCCTGTCCCCCAGCATCTGCCTGAGGTTGTCGATTTCGCGCCGGATCCTGCGCTCCCGGGCCACCAGCGAGACGACGTAGGCCACCAGGATCAGCCAGGCGGCCAGGAAGCCATAGAACATGAACGTGAAGTTTCGTGCGTCCATACGAGTTGAACTCCGTTATAGCGCGTGCGCGGTGCGGCGCAGGGCGTCGATCTCCCGCTGCGTCTCTTCCTGCCGCAGGCGGATCAGGACCAGCACCAGCCCGATCAGCAGCACGGCCAGGAAATTCCAGTACAGGACCGATTTCATGGCGGGGTCAATCGACCCGCCGCCCCAGACGACCGGCTGGGGATGCTGGGTGCGCCACCACTTGATCGAGAAGAAGACAATGGGCACGTCGGCGAAAGCGAAGATGGAGAAGATGCCCGCCAGGGTGGCTCGCTGGGTGGGCTCCTCGACGGCCCTCCGCAGCACCAGGTAGCCGGCGTACAGCAGGAAGCAGACCAGCATCGAGGTCAGGCGCCAGTCCCAGGTCCACCAGATGCCCCAGATGATGCGGCCCCACAACATCCCGGTCACCAGGTTGACGGCGGCGAAGGCCAGGCCGACTTCGGTAGCGGCCACGGCCAGGGCGTCGTTGCGGAAGTTCTTGCGGGCCAGGAACAGGATGCTGGCCACCAGGGCGGTGAAGAAACCGGTGAAGCTGGTCCAGGCCGCGGGCACGTGGAAAAACATGATGCGGTAGATGGCCCCCTGCTGGGCCTCGTCGCCGAGGAAAAGGAACATCCGGCCCAGGTTCCAGGCGAGCAGGATGGCCGCCACACCCGAACAGATGATAATCACTCTTTCGCGCATTCCGTCACCCCACTAACACGGCGTCGATCAGGACCAGGGCCAGAGCCGTGAAGATCACGTCGAAAGCCACCAGCAGCCGCACCCACACCAGCACGTCCCCCGCCAGCGGCCCGCCGGCAATCAGGTGCGTGCTGGCCTGCATGGCCGCCATCAGGGCCGGGATCATGAGCGGGTAGACCAGCAGCGGCAGCATTACCTCACGCAGGCGGATATTGACCGTGAGCGCGCTGAAAACGGTCCCCACCACGGTGAAGCCCCAGGTGCCCAGCGCCAGCACCAGCATCAGAGGCCAGAACTGCGCCGTCCAACGCACATTATAGAAAATACCGAAAACCGGAAAGCACATGAATTCGATGGCCATCAGCAGGACGAAGTTAGCCAGCGATTTTCCCAGCAGCAGCGCGGCCCGCGACACCGGCGCGCCCACCAGGGCGTCCAGGCAATCGTTGGGCAGTTCCCGTGCGAAGCTGCGGTTGAGGATTAAGGCGCCCGCAAAGGCGAAAACGATCCACAGCAGGCCGCCGGAGATCTCGCGGGTCTGCTCCACGGTCGGGTCGAAGGCGAAACTGAACAGCAGCAGGATCACCAGCGCGAAGGAGAGCGAGGCGTTGATGGCTTCCTTGGTGCGCAGTTCGGCGCGGAGATCCTTGTGCGCGATCACCAGGGTCTGCCGGAAGAACGCCGTCATGCTTCTCCGTAATGGGCGTAGAGCCAGCCGGGGTCGGCCGCCATCTCGTCGGTGCGCGGGCCCTGGAACACCAGCTTGCCCCGCACCAGGAGCGCGGCATGGCTGGCCAGTTCCAGCGCTTCCCGCAGCTGGTGCGTGGACATCAGCACGGTCTTGCCGCGGACGCCCGCCTCGCGCACCAGGGATTGCAGCACGGCGATGGCCCGGTCGTCCAGGGCGGTGAAGGGTTCGTCCAGCAGCAGCACCGAGGGGTCGTGGAGGAAGGCGCGCGCCACGGCCAGGCGCTGGCGCATGCCGCGCGAGAACTCGCGCACCAGCCCGTTACGCACCCGCTCCAGGCCGGTTCGCTCCAGCCATTCGAGCGCGGTCCGGCCCGGGTCGGGCAGGCCGTAGAGGCGCCCGAACAGGGTCAGGTTTTCCAGCGCGGAGAGTTCGTCGTAGAGCGAGATGCCGTGGCCCAGCACGCCGATCCGCCGCCGCGTCTCCTGCTCCCTTGCATCCGCGCCGCCGATCGACACCCTGCCCTTGCCCGCTTTCGAGAAGCCGGCCAGGATCCGCAGCAGGGTGGTCTTCCCCGCGCCGTTGCGGCCCAGCAGGGCCATGCAGGCCCCGGGCTCTACGGAAAAGCTGATCCCACGCAGGGCCGGATAGTCGCCGTAATACTTCCAGACATCCTCAACGGCGACGGCGCTCATGAGTGCCCTTGGCCGGTTGAGAGGCTGCCGGCGGAGTGGATTCCACCAGGCGCGCGCGATACAGCAGCACGAAGCCGAGCGAAAGGATGGCGAAGGCCAGAACCAGCAGCCAGACCAGGCTGCCGTGAATCCGGGGCAGCACCTGCTCGATGGAGGGCTCGCCGGAAGCTTCGGCCGCCGGGCTCATGGCTCCCGCGATCTCCAGTTTGAAGGCGGCCGGTTTCACCTCGTAGACGTTGGCCTGGCTGCGCGGCTCCTGGCCCTTCAACTCCAGACCCGCGCCTTTGATCTCGACGCCGGGCGGCGCCACCAGGCTGGTGGGAATGTCCGGATAGAGCAGCCGGCTTTCGAACTGCACCGGCGGCGTATAGGGCAGCGTGTAGTTCACTTCGAAGCGGGTCTCGCCGGGCTTGACCGCGAAATCCACCTTGTACACGCCGTCCTGGGCGGTTTTGCCGGCGGGCCGCTCCAGAGGCATACCGTTGGGCGCCGTGGCCTGCACGCGCACCGAGGCCGCTCCTTTCGGGAGCATGAACCGCAGGGTGCCGCGCTCGGGGTCGTTGTAGGTCGTGTTGCCGGCGTTGTTGAAGACGAAGCCTTCGGTGACGGTCAACTGCGACTCGGCGGGCTGGAAAATCAGGAAGTGCTGTCCCAGTTTCGCCGCTCCGGGCTGACTGGAGGCTTCGAAGACCTCCAGATTGACGCCGCTGGCCGGGGCGCCCGGTTGCAGCATGTGATTGTACGTCACGCCCTGGAAGGCCGCTTGCAGCAGGCTGGGACCCTGCACGTCCTGGGGCAGGCGGAAGCGTCCCTGTTCATCGGCCTTCACGCTTCCGGCCGGTTCCATGCCCGCCGAGAGCTTGAACAGGGTGACGGTCACCCCGGGCTGCGGCTTTCCTGTCGTCCGGTTGACGACCGTGCCGTCAACCGCCGCCGAAGCGGGGACCGCCAGGGCCGCAAGCAGGAGAAACACGGGCAGCTTGCGGGGCACGGCTAGACCTCGACCTTCTTCATCGGCTTGCCGCACTCGCCGCAGAACTTCAGGGCCTGGGAAAACGCCGCCCCGCAGTGGGGGCAGCGGTTGGGCGCCTCCTCGCGGGCCGTTTGTGCCGGAGCCTTGGCTCCGTTCGAAGAAGGCGCGGCCGTACGGGCCCGGGATTGGACTGCCACGCCCAGTTCGGCCTTCACGCGGTCGATCTCGGCCAGCACCGCGGCCAGTTCGCGCTGCAGGTCCTGCTTGGTGGTCTGATAGTCCTCGTCGGAAAGCTTGCCCAGGCGGTATTCGAACTGCAAATCACGCAGGTTTTCATAGACCGAAGCCTTGCGCTCGTCCAGGTGCTGAAAGGGGGAAACGGCTTCGGGTTCGGGCAGGTCTTTGGCCCGCACCGACAGAATGTAGACGATCACGGCGACCGTCAACACGGATGCCAGGAAGATAGCCATTACTCCAGGTCTGCCAACTCTTTCTCGATTTGCTCGTTGTAGCGGGTGATTTCAGGACCGGCCGCCGCCACGGGTACCGGACCGGGTCGATAATAGCGCCGCACGAACCACCACAGCAACCCGAGGCCCGGCAGCAGGGCGGCGTAAGGGACAATCCAGCCGAAGGCGTTCGGCTTGTCGCGGAAGATCTGGTGTCCGAATTCCTTGATGTACAGGTCGATGATCGCCTGGTCCGACATCCCGGCCGCCTGCAGCTTGGCGATGCGCGCCTTCTGCGGCTTGCAGAAGTGGCACTCCAGCATCGAGCAGGTAGCGAAGGTGTCCGAACAGCCGCACAGGCAGGCCAGCCGCGCGCCCACCCGCAGCACATCGACGCTCTGCCGCCGCGTCACGTCCTGCGCCATGGCGAGCAAGGCGACCGCCAGGATCAGCAGGCTACTTCTCAACCGGCGCATACTTCCTCGCGATGCCCACGACTTCCGTGCGGGCGTACTGCATTTTCACCTTGCTGGGCACCAGCGCCACCAGGGTGCCGAACACCAGCACGGCCGAGCCGATCCAGATCCAGGGCACTAAAGGAAAGATGTAGGCCTGGATGACCGCCTTGGTGTTGTCGTCGCTCATGGAGGCGAAGTTGACGTACAGGTCCTCGTGCGGCCGGCTCCGCAAGCCGATATGGCCCAGGCTCTGCTCATTGGCTTTGTAGAAGCGCCGCTCCGGCTCCAGGCTGCCCAGGTAGTCGCCGTTCTTGTAGACCTGGAGACGCGCGCGGTGCCAGTTGTAGTTCTCGTTGTCGCCCTCGGTGAGCCGGTCCACCTTGAGCGTGTAGTGGCCGATGCGCATCGAGGAGCCGACCGACACTTCCGCGGTGGCGTCCCGGTTGAACGCCGCGCCGGTGAAGCCCACGAACATCAACACGATGCCCATGTGCACCAGGTAGCCGCCATAACGGCGCGTGTTGCGGTGGGTGAGTTCCAGCAGCGCGCGGGCGAAGTTCATGTGATTCTTGGCCGCGATTGCGCTCGCGCCCTTGTAGAACTCGGCCACGATGGTGAGGGCGACCAGCACGCAGAAGCCGAACGAGATCAGGGCGTAGATGTGGCGCACGCCGGCTAACAGGAGCCCGGCCACCAGGGCCGCGCTGGCCAGGCTGGGCCAAAGGAAATTACGCCGCAGGCTGTCCACCGAGGTGCGCCTCCAGGCAAACAGGGGGCCGACCCCGGTCAAAAACAGCAGGAACAGCCCGATGGGGATCATCAGGCGGTTGAACCAGGTGGCGTCCAGGCTGATCTGCTCGCCGCTTACCAGCTCGGAGATCTTGGGGAACAGCGTGCCCCACAGCACTGCGAAGCAACTGGCCAGCAGGATCAGGTTGTTGAACAGGAAGCTGGATTCGCGGGATACCACGCTTTCCAGGCGGGCTTCGCTCTTGAGAAACTCCAGCCGGTCCAGGATCAGGTAGACCGTGGCGGCGATTCCCAGGGCCAGGAAGGCTATGAAGTAGCGGCCGAGAGGCGACTGGGCGAAGGCGTGGACCGAGCTGATGAGACCCGAGCGCGTGATGAAGGTGCCGAAGATGCACAGGAAGAAGGTGGAGGAGATCAGCACCACGTTCCAGACCTTCATCATGCCCTTCTTCTCCTGCATCATGACCGAGTGCAGGAAGGCGGTGGCCGTGATCCAGGGGAGCAGCGAGGCGTTCTCCACCGGGTCCCAGGCCCAGTAGCCGCCCCAGCCCAGCGCGTGATAGGCCCACTTGGCGCCCAGCAGGATGCCGATGCTCTGGAACAGCCAGGTGACCAGGGTCCAGCGCCGGGTGGTGTGGATCCAGGCGTCGCCGGGCATGCGCCGGATCAGCGACGCGACGGCGAAGGCGAAGGGCACAGTGAAACCCACGTAACCCAGGTACAGCATGGGCGGGTGGATGGCCATGGCGAAGTACTGCAGCTGCGGATTGAGCCCCCGGCCGTCCGGAACCGCGGTGATCAGGCGGTCCACCGCCAGCATCTGGAACGGGTTGGCCACGAAGGCGTTCATCAGCAGGAAGAAGGCCTGAACGCTCATCAGGATGGCCGTCACGTACGGCATGATCTGGCGGTTCCGCCGGCGGTTGAGCAGGATGACCACCACCGCGTAGCAGGCCAGCAGCCAGCTCCAGAACAGCAGCGAGCCCTCCTGCCCGCCCCACCAGGCGGCGAACTTGTACACCGCCGGCATGGCGCGGTTGCTGTGCGAGGCGACGTAGGCGAACCGGAAATCGCCGGCCATCAGCGCGTAGACCAGGATCGCCGAGGCGGCCGTAACCAGGAACCAGATGGCGTAGACGCTGCGCTCCGCGCTGACGATCAGGAAGGGTTTGTTGCGGACCCGGCCGACCACCGAGGCGGGAACCGCGTAGACGGACAGGCAGAAAGCCAACAGTACTGCCAGGTACCCCAGATTTTCCATAGGTCGCTCTTGCTAGAGGCTCGTCTTGGCGGCGCCCGGGCTCTTCTCGCCGGGCTTCATTTCATACTTGGAGGCGCACTTGGCCTGGATCTTGCTCGCGCGAAAGACGCCGTCGCGCTCCAGCCTGCCGTCGGCCAGAGCCTGCGCGCCGGAGCGGAAGGTATCCGGAAGCGGATCCGTTCCCGTGTACTGCACCTTGAGCTTCTGGTTCTCCTGGATCAGGGTGAACTCGACCAAAGGACCCTTGCGCACGATGGAGCCGTCCTCCACGTCGCCGGCCACCCGCAGCCGGGCGCCGTAAGCGCGCTCGCCCATCTGTCCCAGTTCCGCAATGGTCTTGTAGTAGGTTTTGGATTCCCCCATCCCCCCCGCCGCCAGCCAGACCAAGGCGCCGATAATCAACACGATGAGAACGGCAAACTTTCCGTACCGCTTCATACTTTCCCTCTGATTTTCCAGTATAGCTTAGCGGGACGGCTGAAATTCGGATCCGCCAGGTTAACAAACCGGCAGGCTCTGGCCCGGCGAGCCGCCCGAAAGCGCGGCGGCAGCCCGGGAAGGACGGCTCCACCCGCCTTCTTCCTACGCTCCCCGCAGGCCCAGGTCCAGTTCCTTCCGTGCGTACTCGAGACTGCGTTCCAGATCGTGCTTCTGCTGGTACTTCAGAGCGGCCGCGATTTCGGGCGGCTGCCTGCCCGCGCCCGCGATCACCATCGGCCCGGTGTACGGCTTGCCCTTCTTCACCAGCGCCAGAAAACGGGCGAAATCGGCCGCGGGCAGGTTGGGAAAGGCCTTCCAGTAGTCCGTCTCCAGGTAGGGCAGGATCTGCGGCGGGCGGCCGGTGATGATCTCGAGCTGTACGCTCACACCAGGCGCCAGCCGCCGGAGGGCTGCGACCCACTGGTGGAAATCCACCGAACCCTCCCCCAATGCCACCCACTGGAAGGCCGCACCGCGCGGGTGCTCAAACAGCGCCGAGTCCCGTACGTGGGTGGTGACGGCATAGGGCGCGAGAATCTCCAGGGTGAGCAACGGATCTTCCAGCGCCCAGACCGGGTTGCCGGAATCCAGACAGCAGCCCACGTGCCCCCTGCCCGATTCCTCGATCAACGTTTTCAACTCGCGTGCGCACAGGTCCCCATGATTCTCCAGGCCGATTCTGACCCCGATGTCCTGCGCCTGGGAATGCACCGCGCGAAACACCTTGACGGTGCTCTCGATCAACTTGCCGATGGGCGCCGGGCCGCGGCGGTCTGCCGGGCTGCCCATGAAGCAGCGCAGGGAGGTCGAGCCCACCGCCCGCGCCACCCGCAGGCCGCTGAGCAGATACTCCTCCGGAGATCCATTGCGCGGGCTCCAACTGCCGGAAACCGGGCAGATACAGCCGATGCCGGCATCGATGGCGATCCCCAGGCGCGCGGCGTGATCCTTCACCTTCGCCAGGTAGGCCGGCTCCAGGCTCTCGTAATCGCCCAGACCGGAGATCTGGATGGTGTCCAGCTTGAGCCCGGCTGCGTAATCCAGCAGTTGAATCGCTTTCCAGCGGTAATCCCTTATCGAATAAGTGTCATAGCCGAGCCGGATTCCGCCGGCCGCACCCGCGACGGAGGCGGCCGCCGCGGCGCCGGCGGTTTGAATGAATGTGCGTCGCAGCATGGACGTACTTCCTAAGAGGAGCTCACTTCCTGAAGGCCAGGCCGCCGAAGCTGACCACGCTCTGCGGGTCGATGTTCCACTGCTCGTAGTGCATCAACTCGCCGCGCGCGCCCGGCACGGCCTTCATGAAAGTGTACAGGGGAGCGGAGCCGCACCACTTCAGGTCGTCGCCGTTCTGTTTCACCAACTCCCAGAAGCCCTGGCGGTCGCCTTCCAGAACCGTTTCGATGCGGACCCGGTCGCGTTCGGCAACCTCGGCCATGACTCCCTCTCCGGCCTGGGCGACGAACGGATCTCCGTAGCGCCTCCCCATGTGCGCCATGTCGATGCCCAGCACCCAGAACAGGCGGTTTCCTTCCCGTTCCGCCATCTCGGCCAGGGCCTCCAGAAAGCGGCGGACGCCTTCGTCGGCTTCCGGATCCTCTCTCCCCTGCAGGCTGCGTGCAAAGGGGCCGCACAGCACCGGGACGATCCTGATCTCCGGCCCGAACAGGTGCTGGAGAAACACGACCTGGAATTCGATGGAGTGCTCGATGGCGTGGCAGTAATCCTCCACCGTCGCCGTTCCGGGAGCGCGGGCGGCCAGCCAGTCCACCAGGCCGGGATCGGTCCGGGCATCCCCGAAAGGCGTGCGATATGGCTTGCGGGTCAGCCCGAAGTGCTCCGGCTCCCCATAGTGGGAGGTGCCCAGGACGACGAACGTCCGGTCCCCGTACTCCGGCCACAGGGCGCTGTAGGCCGCGCGGTAACTCTGCCAGCCGCCTTCCGGGCTGACATGCGGGGCGGCGATCGCGCACAATCCGGAGCGCGGAGCGACGGGTTCGGAAGCGTGGTCCATGTACCGGCCCAGCGTTTCCCGCAATGGCTGCGCCTCCGCCGGATAGGCGGAACCCGCGTGCGCCGCCTGACGCCAGGCGGCCTGGATGAATTCGCCGCGCCGTGCCTCCCGCATTTGGCGGAAAACTTCGTCCTCCAGGAAGCCGCTGCGGCTCAACGTTTCGGCCAGCTGGCGTCCGACTTCGCCGGTTCGAATATCGCCGGTCAGCCGGAAGAGCTGCTCGCGCAGGTCCAGTTCGGTATTCACCCCGTCGAACAGCACCAGGCATTCCACCAGCAGGGGAGGGATGATCAGTGTCACATCCGAGTAGCGAAACGGGTCGCGGATCAGCAGACCCGGGCGGTCGGCAACCGGGGAGGGCATGAAATCAAGGCTGCCGCGCAGCGGTGGAAGCGGGGGTGACATCCAGTGTCCATCATACCGCCCGGCGGCGGCGCTCACCCGGAAATGCTATAAGAAAAGGGTATTTCTCTCGAGCAAGGCCTGAATCATGAAGAAGACCTTCTACGGCTGGTGGATCACCGCCGCGGTGTTCTGCACGTTCGGACTCGCGGTGGGATTCCCCTACTACAACATTCCTTTTTTCTACGACTATTTCGAGAATAATTTCGGCTGGAGCCGCCGGGATATTACCTTCGGCTTTCCGCTGGCCGCGCTGCTTACTTTGTGGGTGGGACCCGTCCTGGTCCCGCGGTTCAGCCCGAGGAAACTGATCCTGGTCGGAACCGGCCTGACTTTCCTTGCCTTTCTGGGTTTCGGCACCATGGGCGGAGCCCTCTGGGTCTACTACCTGCTGTGGTTCGTGTACACGGTGGGCTACATCCTGTCCGGGCCGATTCCGCACCAGTTGATCGTCTCGCACTGGTTCCGCAGGAACCGGGGCAAGGCCATGGGCATCGTGTACGTGGGGGTGGGCCTGATCGGGTCGTTGGGGTCCTTCCTGGTCAAGCCGCTGACCGAGAGCACCAACTTCCACATGGCCCTGATCATCATGGGCGCCATGATGTTCCTGGCCTGGCCCCTGGCGATCCTGGTGCTGAAAGACCGCCCGTCCCAGATGGGGCTGTTCCCGGACGGAGCCGGCGAGGCGCCGGCGGAACAGAAGATCCAGCCCCTCAGCTACCGCTACCTGCTGGGGCAGTTCTCTTTCTGGCTGCTGCTGATCGGCAGCTTCTGCTCCATCGGCTCGATCGGGGCGGTGAACTTCCACATGAAGTTCGTCTTTATCGACCAGGGCTTCTCGGACCAGGCCCTGCTCAACGCCACCTGGCGAACCGCTTCGGTGATCATCCTCTGGTCGAGCATCGGGGGGAGGCTGCTGGTGGGCACTCTCTCCGACGCCTTGCCGATGAAGTGGGTCATGACCACCACCTACTTCCTGACGGCCGCCACCATTCCCATCCTGCTTACCGTGGCTCCTCCGGAGACGCCCTGGCTGTTCGCCATCCTGTTCGGCTTCGGCATGGGCGCCGACTACATGCTGATCCCGCTGATGGCGGCCGAGCAGTTCGGCGTCAATTCCCTGGCGCGGTGCATGGCCATCATACTGCCGGTCAACACCATCGGCCAAACCTGGTTCCCGTATTTCGTCTCGGTGTTGCGGGAGACTTTCGGCAACTACACGGTCGCCATGGGGACGGTTTTCGCGCTGGCCATGCTGGGCGCGCTGGCGATCGGCATCATGCCGAAACGAAAGGCGATGGATGAAGCACTTCGTATACCGGAGCCTGGAAGAACTACGGCGCGCGGCTGAAGCGCTGGGCGCGTCCAGCGTCCGCTTTGAAGAGAACCCGGGCCGGGTCCGGGAGGCGCTCGCCCGCCCCGTGCGTGCCGGGCGGTTTACCCTGGGGAACTCCATCGGGATTCACCCCATGGAGGGTTGCGACGGAACGCTGGACGGCCGGCCGGACACGCTCACCTGGCGGCGCTACGAGCGCTTTGCGCGGGGCGGCGCCAAGCTCCTGTGGTTCGAAGCCACGGCGGTGCGGTCGGACGGCCGGGCGAATACCCGCCAACTCTGGCTGGGGCCGCACAGCCTGGACGATTTCGCCCGCCTGCTGGAGATGATCCGGGAAGTTCACCGGAAGCGCTGGGGAACCGCGGACGACCTGCTGCTGCCCCTGCAGTTGACCCACTCCGGCCGTTACAGCGTGCCGGAACGCCTGATCGCTTACCACAACCCCCACATTGACCGGAAGAGCGGCACGCCGCCGGAGCTTCCTCCGATCTCCGACGGGCAGCTGGAGAGGCTGGAAGACGACTACCTGGCGGCGGCGCGCCTGGCGGTGCAGGCGGGTTTCGAAGCCGTGGATATCAAGGTGGTTCACGGCTACCTGCTGAGCGAACTGTCGGGGGCCAAGACCCGGGAAGGCCGCTACGGCGGCTCGCTGGAGAACCGCTTCCGCTTTGTCCGCAACGTCATCGGCAAGATCCGGGCCGAACTGGGCGGGCGCCTGCTGATCGCGGTACGGCTGGGCTGTTACGACGGCGTGCCCTACTGGCGCGATCCGGCCAGCGGCCTGGGAGTGCCCTGCGAGTACGAACTTCCCTATCCCTACGGTTTCGGGGTGAGCCCCGAAAACCCCCTGGAGGAGGACCTTACCGAGGTAAAGCAGGTGGTCGGCTGGCTGCGCTCCTGGGGGGTGGATCTGCTGAACGTTTCGCTGGGCTGCCCGTATTACAACCCGCACATCGGAAGGCCGTTCGAGAAGCCGGACGAGGGCAACTACGAGCAGCCGGAGCATCCTCTGCTGGGGGTGGACCGTCACTTCCGGATCGCCGGGCAGTTGCAGTGCGCCTATCCGGACCTCGCCATGGTCGGCACCGGCTATAGCTGGCTGCAGAAATACGCCCTGAACGCCGGCGCGCAGAACCTCCTCCAGGGGCGGATCCGGATCTTCGCCATGGGCCGCAACGCCCTGGCGTACCCGGACTTCGCCGCCGATGCTCTGGCCAACGGGGAACTGGACGAGCGCCGGGTCTGCAAAACGCTGACCTACTGCACGTTCCTGATGCGCCAGAAACACCATCCGCTGGGCCAGTTTCCGACCGGATGTCCTCCCTTCGACAAAGAAGGCTACGGGCCGATCATCAAACAGGCGCGGGCGCGCTACACTGCCAAGTAGGGGGAGGCAGACCTGACCCTGGCCGTCTGCTCCCGAGGAGGCCGCCCTGATCCGGGCGCCGGCTGAACCGTGCGGCGAGCGGCCTTGAGGACCTCTTCCACACTTTCGGGGGCCCCACTGTGTGTCAGGCGATGCGGCCCTTGCCGCCAGGCGGATACGGGAAATGGGAACGGAACTGGCAGTACCGGCTGGAATCGCAACCCTGGTCAGCGACCTCGCGCAGCGGCGGGGGGTTCGCGAGCCGCTCGAATGGTTCACCCGCGAGAAGCGGTGGATCAACGAGCAGCACGCCGAACTGTGCCGCATCCCCGCCCCCACCTTCCTGGAGCACGAGCGGGCCGAGTGGATGGCGGAGCACCTGCGCGGCTTCGGCTGCGAGGTCCTGATCGACCGGGCGGGCAACGTGATCGCCTTCCCCCGTTCCCGCAGGAACGACACCCTGGTCGCGCTCACCGCCCACCTGGACACGGTGATCGCCCCCAGGAACAGGGACGATATCCGGGTGGAGGCGGATGGCAAGATCCACGGGCCGGGCGTTTCCGACAACGGGGCGGGCCTGGCGGCGCTGCTGGCCGTGGCGCGGGCCGTCACCGCGTCGCCGGAACTGGAGGAGCGCCACTCGGACCTGGTCCTGGTAGCCAACGTGGGCGAGGAGGGGGAGGGCAACCTGAACGGGATGCGCCACCTGCTCTCCCGACAGTCCCCGCTGTCGAAACGCATGGGGGCGTTCATCGTGCTGGATGGGGCGGCCACCGATCACATTACCACCCAGGCCCTGGGTAGCCGGCGTTTCGAGATCACTTTCAGCGGCCCGGGCGGGCATAGCTGGAGCGACTTCGGCACGGCCAACCCGGTGCATGCCGTCAGCCGGCTGGTCGCCTCCCTTGCCGACACGCCCCTGGACGGTGCGCCCCGATCGTCGCTGAATTGCGGCATCATCGACGGGGGCAGCGCCGTAAACTCCATTCCCCAATCGGCATTGACGAAGATCGACATCCGCTCGGAGAGCAACGAGCGACTCGAGGAACTGTCGCGCATCGTCACCGCTGCGGTCGAGCGGGTGCAGGAGCTGGAGAACGGCAGGGCTACCGGAGGCCGCATCTCTTCCAGGATCAGGGAAATCGGCTATCGCCCGGCGGCCCGGCTGGCGGACGACAGCCCCATCCTCCCCTACATCCGGGCGGTCGACTCCTACCTGGGAATCCGCTCCTTCCAGGACTGCTCCTCGACCGACGCGAACGTTCCGCTGGCCCTCGGCTTGCCCGCCGTCTCAATCGGCGCCGGAGGGCAGGGCGGCGGAGCGCATACTCTGCAGGAGTGGTTTGCGCCGGCCGGCCGGGACCTGGGGTTGAAGCGCATCCTGTTGACCCTCTGCCTGCTGCTGCGGAATCCCTCTCTGAAGCCGCCCTCGAGATGACTCGGAACAGCGTGTGGCGCGCGGACCTCGCCCTGGCGGGGAACGCTCTCATCTGGGGTTCTACCTTCGTGGTGGTGAAGCGGGCCCTGGACGACGCGTCGCCCTTGATCTTCCTGGCTCTTCGCTTCGCGCTGGCCACCCTGGCGCTGGCCCTCATCTTCAGGGGCCGCTGGAACGTTCAAGAGCGCCTGGCGGCCTCCATGGCGGGCGGCGTGGTGGCCGGGTTTTGCCTGTTCGCGGGGTATGCCTTCCAGACCGTTGGACTCCAGTACACCAGCGCTGCCAAATCGGCTTTCCTGACGGGCACTTCGATCGCGATGGTACCTTTTGCCGCCGCGGCCGTCTACCGGAGAAGACCAGGGTTGTCGGAGATTCTTGGTGCGCTGATCGTCACGGCCGGCATGGGGTTCATGACTCTGGAGAACCAGGCACTCGCCCTGGAACGAGGGGAATGGCTCACTTTGTTGTGCGCGGCCGGATTCGCCGCCCACATCGTGGCCTTGGGCTACTACGCCAAACGAGTCAGTTTCGAGGTGGTGGCGGTGATGCAGGTCGCGGTCTCCGCATTGCTGGCGGGAGGAACGTGCTGGTGGCTCGAAGAGCCCTTCCTCAACTGGAGCGCAGGCGTGCTGTCGGCCCTCGGCGTCACCGGCCTGCTGGCCACCGCTCTGGCGTTCTCGGTGCAGGCATGGGCGCAACAGTACACCTCGGCGACCCATACGGCGGTGATTTTCGCCCTGGAACCGCTGTTTGCATGGCTGACCTCCTTCCTGCTGACCGGGGAAACGCTCAGCCGGCAAGCCACTTTGGGCGCCGTCCTGATCCTGGCTGGTATTCTGATCGTCGAATTGAAACCCGCCAAGACCGGATGGCATCAATGGTCTTAGAATAGTTAAGAGCGGCACTCCGATTGCAAAGGCTCAGAGAAACAGCATGCGTTTGATCGACAAGTTGCGCAAACAAAAGCTCTTGTCCTCCAGTCTGATTCTGTTCACGCTCTCGATCGGGATTCTGATCGGGACCTTGATCAACACTGGAGTCAGAGCGGCCAAAGAGTCTCCCATAGCGCCAGGAGCCACGCCCCTGGTGATTCCCAACGCCACCCCGGTGACGAACCAGTTCTCCGCGCTGGCCACCAAGCTGGCGCCCTCCGTCGTCCACGTCTCGACGGCGATCGAAGAGACCCCGCGGACCGGCCGGAACCGGCGCCGGCCAATGCCGGAAGAAGAGGGTGAGGACAGCATGCAGGACTTCTTCAACCGCTTCTTCGGCAATCCTTTCGGGGAAAGCCCCTTCCCGCGCCGCAGCGCCGCCCTTGGCTCAGGCGTGATCATCGACTCCAACGGGTATATCCTCACCAACCATCACGTTACCGAGAAAGCCACCCGCATCCGAATCAAGATGGTCAATGACAGCCGCGAATACGACGCAAAAGTGATCGGATCGGATAGTGAAACGGACCTGGCCGTCCTCAAGATCGATGCCGGGAAACAGCTGCCTGCAGCCAAGATCGGCAATTCGGACGCCGTCAACGTGGGAGACTGGGCCATCGCCATCGGCTCTCCCTTCGGCTTGCAGACCACCGTCACGGTGGGCATCATCAGCGCCAAGGATCGCCCCGGCACCACGACCTTTCAGAACTTCCTGCAGACCGATGCGGCCATCAACCCCGGCAACAGCGGCGGTCCGCTGCTGAACGTCAACGGCGAGGTCATCGGCATCAACACCGCCATCGCGACCCGCACCGGCGGCTACGAAGGGATCGGCTTTTCGCTGCCCATCAATACCGCCGCCAAGGTCTATAACCAGATCATCAAGTCCGGCAAGGTGAGCCGCGGCTCGATCGGTGTGGAGTTCGCCGCCGACGATTCCCGCAACGAGGAGCTGTTGAAGGCCTACGGGGCCTCGAGCGGCGTCTTCGTGCAGCGGGTGATCGCGGGCGGTCCCGCCGAGAAGGCCGGCCTGCAGGCCGAGGACATCATCGTGGCCATCGACGGCAGGCAGGTTAAGAACGGGCAGGAGCTGATCGCCCGCGTGTCGGAGACCCCCATCGGAAACCAGATGACGGTCACCGTGCTTCGCAACAACCGGAAGACGGATCTCAAGCTGACCGTAGGCGACCGTGTGCAGGTGGTGCGCGACCGCCTCGGCGGCCAGTCGTCCGAGGAATCGCCGGGCGGCGAGGCCACCCCTGCCAAGTTCGGCGTGACCATCGAGAACATGACTCCGGCGGTTCGCGACTCGATGAATTTCGAGGCGAGCGGCGGCGTGCTGGTGCGCAGCGTGGAACCGGGTTCCTTCGCCGAGGACATCGGCATCCTGCCGAACGACGTGATCATGGCGATCAACCGCCAGCCGGTCAATTCGGTCGATGACGTCAAGCGGATTCAGGAGACCCTGAAGCCTGGGATGGCCGTGGCGGTTCGCGTGATGCGGGCGGCCCGGGCGGTTCCGGGCCGGGGCGCCAGGGCCGCCGAGTGGACCAGCATGTTCTTCGCGGGCACCCTGCCCAACACGCCCAGGCAGTGAGTTCCGAGGGATGAAGGCGGGTTTCACCATCCAGCGAAGGGGCGCCGCCCGGCGCCCCTTCGTCATTTGCCTGATCCTCTTACTGGGAATCCTTCCAGCCGCGCCTCTGCCCGCCGAGACTGCCGCCGCGAAGAAGCCGGCTGCCAGGAAGACTGCCGGCAAGTCCGCCGCCGCAAGGAAGGGAACGGCTTCCAAAAAGAGGGCGACGGCCAAGTCGCGGCGCACCCGCAGGACGGCCAGGACAACGTGGCGCAACCGCCAGGCGGCGCCTACGCCGGAGCGCTACCGGGAGATCCAGCAGGCCCTGATCGAGAAGGGCTATTTCGGGGAGCCGGCCACCGGCGTCTGGGGCGAGTCCTCGGTCGAGGCCCTGAAGCGCTTCCAGAGGGAACACGACCTGGAGCCGACGGGCAAGATCGATTCCCTCTCCCTGATCGCACTGGGTTTGGGCCCCAAGTACGAAACGCACACCTCGAATTCCACACCTCGCGCCGGCCCTCCCCCCGGCTCCAACCCTGACTGAGGCGATTTTGGGGGAAGGATGGCCGCTTCTCCCCCAGGCGTGTTGGGGCAGGTATCTGCTCTGGCGCGCAATAGCGAGGAGGCCGGTGGTTCTCACCTCCGGGAATGACCATGACTGTTGGCGTGCCCAAGGAAGTGAAAGATCACGAAACCCGGGTCGGGCTGGTGCCCAGCGGCGTGGCCGCGCTGCGCGAGGCCGGCCACCGGGTTGTGGTGGAAGCCGCGGCGGGCCAGGGCAGCGCCCTCACGGACCGCGAGTATGCCGCCGCCGGGGCGGAGATTGTGGATAGCGCGGCCGAGGTCTGGGGCCGCTCCGGCCTGGTCGTGAAGGTAAAGGAGCCGCAGCCGGCTGAGTACCCCTATTTCCGCCCGGGTCTGATCCTGTTCACCTACCTGCACCTGGCTCCGCTGCGACTGCTCACCGACCGGCTGGTCGAGGCCCAGGTGAGCGGCGTGGCCTATGAGACCATCCGCGAGACGGACGGCTCGCTGCCGCTGCTGACGCCCATGAGCGAAGTGGCCGGGAGAATGGCGGTCCAGGTGGGCGCCCAGTACCTGGAAGCGCCCAACGGCGGGCGGGGCGTGCTGCTCGGCGGGGTTCCCGGCGTGGCTCCGGCCAACATCGTGATCCTGGGCGGAGGCGTCGTGGGCTCCAATGCAGCCAAGGTGGCACTGGGGATGGGCGCGCATGTCGCCATCATCGACCGGGATCTGAACCGCTTGCGCGCCCTGGACGACATCTTCAACGGCTACGCCGTCACACTGGCCTCGAACGTCTGGACCATCGGCGAGGCGGTGAAACAGGCCGACCTGGTGATCGGCGCGGTGCTCGTTCCGGGCGGCTCGGCGCCCTGTCTGGTGAACCGCGACATGCTGGCCGGCATGAAGCGCGGCGCGGTAATGGTGGACGTGGCCATCGATCAGGGCGGTTGTTTTGAAACTTCCCGCCCCACCACGCACACCCATCCCGTTTACGTCGAGGAAGGCGTGTTGCACTATTGCGTCTCGAATATGCCCGCGGCCGTTCCTCACACCTCCACCTTCGCTCTGACGAACGCCACTTTCCCCTATCTGCTGGAACTGGCTGACAAGGGGCTGGAGCGCGCCTGCGAGGAACGCGCGCCGCTGCGCGAGGGGGTGAATACCTACCGCGGCAGGATCACCCATCCGGCGGTGGCCGAATCGCAGGGCCGCAGGTTCGAGGAACTGGCCGGCGCGCTGTGAGCGCGCCTCCCGCCGCGGCGTTCCCTCTCGTCCGCCGCCCCGAGACCCTACGCTACACTCGGGACATGGCGCTGACCGTCCTGAGCGAAGAGGAGAAGCTGTTTCAATCCGCGGTCCGGCAATTCGCGCGGGAGCGAATCGCTCCCCACGTGCGCGAAATGGATGAAGCGGGGGTATTCCGCAAAGACCTCATCCGCCAGTTCTTTGATCTTGGCCTGATGGCCGTCGAGATCCCGGAAGAGTACGGGGGCCAGGCCGGGACTCTGTTCCAGTGCGTCCTGGCGGTGGAGGAGCTTTCGGCCGTGGATCCCTCCGCCGCGGTCATCGTCGACGTGCAGAACACGCTGGTGAACAACGCGCTGCTGCGCTGGGCGAGCGACGACCAGAAACAGCGCTATCTGCCCCGCCTGGCGTCGGGCACGGTGGCGTCCTACGCCCTCTCGGAGGCCGGCTCGGGTTCGGACGCCTTCGCCTTGGCCACCCGGGCGCAGGATTGCGGCGACCATTTCCTGTTAAGCGGGCGCAAACTGTGGATCACCAACGCCGCCGAGGCGGACCTGTTCCTGCTCTTCGCCAACGCCAACCCGGAGGCCGGATACCGGGGCATCACGGCGTTCCTGATCGAGCGGGGTTTCCCCGGCTTTTCCGTCGGCAAGAAGGAAGACAAGCTGGGTATCCGCGCCTCCTCGACCTGCGAGCTGATCCTGGAAAATTGCGCCGTGCCGAGGGAGAACCTGCTGGGCGAGGCCGGGCGCGGGCACAAGATCGCCATGGAGACGCTCAACGAAGGGCGCATCGGCATCGGCGCCCAGATGATCGGGCTGGCCCGGGCAGCGCTGGATCACGCCCTGGCCTACGCCGGCCAGCGGAAGCAGTTCGGACGCGCCATCGCCGAGTTCCAGGGCGTGCAGTTCCAGTTGGCCCGCATGGCGACCGAAGTCGAGGCAGCGCGCCTGCTGGTCTACAACGCCGCCCGGCTGCGCGACGCGGGGCGCCCGTTCCTCAAGGAGGCGGCCCTGGCCAAGTACTACAGCTCGGTGATAGCGGAAAGGGCGGCATCCCTGGCCGTGGAGGTTTTCGGCGGCGTGGGCTTCACGAAGGATTACCCGGTGGAGAAGTTGTACCGGGACGCCAAGATCGGACCCATCTACGAGGGCACCAGCAACATGCAACTGCTCACCATTGCCAAGCAGCTGCTGGGCAAGCCGGCGTAACCGCCCGCCACGGGCAGCCGTCCGGTAAAATGGATACATAGAGGAACAATGCGTTTACTAGCCTGGATCCTCCCGCTGCTTGCCGTG
Organism: Bryobacterales bacterium; assembly: GCA_020852755.1. Lineage (GTDB taxonomy): Bacteria > Acidobacteriota > Terriglobia > Bryobacterales > Bryobacteraceae > JADZAF01. Next base: position 2,475 of record JADZAF010000216.1, on the reverse strand, counting down.
TCGTTGCCGGCAGGCGCGGCCGACGAAGTCAACCCCGAAGAAGTCATCAAGAAGTTCGCCGCCAAGGAAGCCGAGTTTTCGAAAGCTCGCGAAAATTACACTTACCGCCAAACCTTCCGCATCATGGAACTGGACAACAGCGGCAACGTGCGGGGCCGGCTGGAGATGGTCAGCGACATCATCTTTTCCCCGGACGGCAAGCGCACGGAGCGCGTGGTCCACGCGCCCGTCTCCACGCTGAAGAACCTGCTGCTGACCCCGGAGGACGAGCAGGACCTGCGCAACGTCCAGCCCTTCGTGCTCACCACCGACCAGATTCCCAACTACGACATCCGCTACCTCGGAAAGCAGAAGGCGGACGAGATCCCCTGCTACGTCTTCGCGGTGAAGCCCAGGAAGATGGAGCCCGGCCAGCGCTACTTCGAGGGGCAGATCTGGGTGGACGACCGCGACCTGCAGATCGTCAAGACCTACGGGAAAGGCGTCGGGCTTCTGAAGAAGGGCTCCGACAACCAGTTCCCGCGGTTCGAGACCTACCGGGAGCAGATCGACGGCAAGTACTGGTTTCCGACCTACACCCGCGCCGACGACACGCTTCGGTTCCAGACCGGGCCGCAGCCCATCCGCATGATCGTGAAGTACGAGAACTATAAGCAGTTCAAGGCCGACACGACCATCAAGTTCGGCGAGGTGGTGGAAGAGAGCAAGCCGCCGGCGACGCCGCCCAAGCCGTAAGCCGCGCGCGGCAAGCTGCGCTGGTCGAACCATGCCTGCGCACTGCGTCGGCCCTCCGGGGCCCACGTTGCTGCGGGTATGCGCCGGCCACGATCTTTTCGTAGAAACCGGATCATTTCCCCTCCGGTAAGGCTGCGGACTTCTTGTGGCCTTCACGGCGTCTCGATTCCTCGATTCCACCTGAAGAGTTGGTTTGTGCGTTGCTGGAGGGAGGTCAGAGTCACCCAGGCGGGTCTCCGCCTTCGCCGGGCCATGAAGCGGTCATTTGGCTCAAAAGGGGCGAGCCAAAAAGGTGCCAGGAAATACAGTGACGGAGTACGGCGAGCATCGCGAACGCGGTACGGCGAACAGTGTATTGAATTGATGACGATGGTCGGGGGCGTCCTGGACGTAGTTGAAGGTTGGTGGTAGGCGGCCGGCTTCGATTAGGATCGGTTGACGAAAACCTTGAATCCGCCTCAGTGAACATCTCAAAACCGGCCAGGCGTGAACATCTCAAAACCGGCCACCTGGACCTCACCCGGGACGTTGAAAGATAGCATAAGGAACCCGTGAGGGCGACCGCAACGCTCTAAGCTTGGATCGGGAACCGCCAGGCTAGGGTTCCGGCATGTGCTGGCGGGAAGCGTAGTAGTTCCTGTCAAGTCGCTCGGCAGCCGCCGTACAAGTCGGACAGGTCTTCGCGTCGAAGTTCTCGAACCTGCTCAGCAGCATCGCCGTGACTTCCGACGGTGGGCGTTCCGAATAAGTGGCCGGCACCGCGAACAGCGCCGCTTGTGGCTCGCCGGTTACGACGGAGGTAGTTACTTGTTCATCCCGGCTGTTGACGGATCCATCCGCGTTCTTCGTAATGGTAAGGCTGTAGAGCGGAAAACAGTCAAGCTCCGGTGCCTCCCAGGATTCGAAGTGGGCTCCCTTATTCTCGGCCGCCAGTTTGACTACGTGGTGCCCGAGAGAAGTTGCGACCCCTTTCATCGCAAAAACGGTGGCTCCAATGGACTTCTGGCGACAGGTCGGATCTGATGCCTTCTCACGCGCCTCGGCCGCCGCTGCTGGAGATAGGTAATAGGTAGAGAGCGCTTCGAGAGAATCGGAGACCACTAAGTACTTGCGCGCTTTCGGCAGGGTGATCGCGCGGGACTCTTCTTCAGTGTTTCCAGGGCGAATGTTTACCCTTTGGTCGACGACCGCTCCTTCAGATGATCGTGCACAGAGTTCAGCCATCTGAAGCGTCACCGTCCCATCCGCGCGAGACAAAGTGTGCACGCGCGTTACCGTGAACGCTGTCAGGGGCCAGACTACCTGAGCCGCGGAGCGCCATTGCCGTGCAAATTCAAAGGCGACTAACGCAACAATGCCCGCCACAAAAATGGTAAGCATCCATCGCCGCATTTCAAGCGCTCCCGCACAGGCACGTCACGTAGCCGCAATACATCGGCCCATACGTGCACGTGTCCGTGTACGCCTCGCTTCCGACCTGACAGCCCCAGCCCTGATTCAGGTACTTCGAACAGTCTTCCCGCCCGCAATGCCAGCGAGCAGAAGCTGTAGCCCTCCCCGGGTATTCTCCGCTTTCGCCGGTCAGTCTCTACGATTGCTGAAACCAGCCCCAGGACTCGTGATCGCACTGAGGGCCTGGTGGTGCCGGCCTTCGAGTGGCCACAGAATCCCTTCGGAGAGCAATCCGCATGCGTGGTCACGGCTGTTTACAGTCAGGAGAGCCGGCGCCGAAAGGGTGAT
>JADZAF010000215.1 GCA_020852755.1 Bryobacterales bacterium | reverse complement strand
CAACGGCTGGGCGGAGCTGACCGTGCCCTCGGTGCTGGATCACGAAGTGGCAGTGGTGGAGTGGGGCTGAGCGCGCTACCATAGGCCATCATGAAGAATCTCGCGATACTCTTTGCGGCCTTACTGGCGCTGGTGCTGAGCGGGTGCGGAACCGCGGAGAAGAAGGAGGCCGGGAAGGCCGAGCCCGAGAAGGCCGAGCGGAAGATCGACGACCCGTCGCCCGCCGTCTACCGCGTGGCGTTCGATACATCCAAGGGCAATTTTGTTGTGGAGGTGAACCGCGAGTGGGCGCCGCGCGGAGCCGACCGTTTCTATACCCTCGTGGATCAGAAATTCTTCGACGACTCGCGTTTCTTCCGGGTGGTGCGCGGCTTCGTGGTGCAGTTCGGGCTGAGCGGGCGTCCGGGAGTGAACCGCTACTGGAACAACATGTCGATCCTGGACGACCCGGTGAAGGCCAGCAACAAGAAGGGCTCTATCACGTTCGCCATGGCGGGGCCGGCCTCGCGGACCACGCAGGTCTTCATCAACCTGAGAGACAACAGCCGGACACTGGACAAATCCGGGTTCGCGCCCTTCGGGCGGGTGATTTCGGGCATGGATGTGGTGGAGAGCCTGTATTACTCTTACGGCGATTTCCCGCCCGGAGGCAGCGGGCCGGATCCCAGCATGATCGCCAGCCAGGGCAACGACTATCTGCTGGTCCGCTTCCCGCGCCTGGATTACATCAAGGCGGCCACTTTCGTGGAAGGCGCCGCGCAGCCGGCAGGGGGCAAGTAGCGGGAGCGGCCGCGCTCCGGACGCTTCCGCTAATACAGAATCGACGGCAGGAAAGCGCCCGCCGGTTCGTTGTACAGGCCCAGCGTCATGAGGGTCATCGGCTGAACCACCCGCAGTTTCTTTTCCAGGCACCAGCGAAACAGTTCGGCGTTGCGTGTGGGCAGCAGGAAGCCGGGACCGGCGAATGCGGGGGCGGCGGCGATCAGGGCTTTCAGGTCTTCGTTGGACTGGGCGACGGCGTGGCCGAAGAAGCCGATTCCGGTCGTGTAGCCCGTGATGCGGCCGCCGCGAACCACCACGCTTGCGACCCCGCGGCGGATCGCCTCAGCCAGTTCCGCGGGACGCGCGTGCCCGTGAATCCGGTAGCAGAGCGCGTTGCAGGCCTCCGCATCCGGCGTGCCGGCGGGACGGACTTCGGTCCCGGGGATGCGCTCCCCGATGGCCGGTCCCTGCATGTTGGCCAGCGGCTCGCGCACCACGAAGCCCAGCTTGGCGTAGAGGGACAGCGAGCGGTTGTGGTATGCCGCCTGCACCAATCGAACCCCAGGGAAGTCCTGGCGGCGCGCGAAGTCCAGCACGTCCTGCATCAGCCTCCGCCCGACGGCGCCGTTCTGAGCCGCCGGGTCCACGGTGACCGGGCCCACCCCGGCGATGGCGTCCAGCCAGAGGAAGTTGCTGCCGAGCACGCTCCCCCCGGATTCCGCCACGACCGAGTACACGGCGGGCCTGGCGAGCAGCGCCCTCATCAGTCCCACAGCCGCCTCGACGGATGGAAAATCCGGAGGGAAGTTGTGGCTTTCGGAAACGGTTTTGAAGGCCTGATAGCAGATCCGGCCGAGGGCCGGCGCGTCTTCCGGACGGCCCGGCCGCAGGGTGAACCAGGCGGTGTCCGGGGCCTGTTGGGCCGGCGCAGCCGCCGGCTCGAACGTTACGGAAACGGTTTGCATGCGGTACTCCTGAAATCGAATCCTGCCTGTTAACGCGAAAACCGGAGGGGAGGCGGCTGCGCGGGCGGCTGGGGATGAACCGGGCCGCCTGTTGCATGGCGTACAATCGCCGCCAATCCGGTTGGCAACAACGGGAACGGCGGTAACGACGCCGATACCTTTCCGGTCCCCATGATCGCGCCGCGGGCAGCGACCACGGATTGAGCCGCGCTCATCCCGGGAGGCGCGGTGAACGGGGCCGGCCCTGACGATTCGGCGCCAGGCGCCGGGTTTGTGGATTCAGGGCCTGGGTGGCAGGCGGCGCCGCTTTCCGGAGGCTCTGGCCGCTGCTTGTTCCTCACTTTTAGGGACGGGGCGAGCCGGAGGCTGCACCGCCAGCAGGGCGCTCACCAGCGCGGCCGGCAGGATCTGGAGCAGGAGGCGGTCCATGGACGTCTCGATCTGCCAGTTGAGATCGGCAGGCAGGAGCAGGATGACGGCCAGGTAGACGGCGAGCATCAGGCCGAAAGCGAGCCAGAGGGAGAGCAGTTCCTCGCGGGCCCGCTCGCGCACGCCGAAAGCGAGCAGGACCGCCGCGGCGAGCACCAGCGGGTGGGCGTACCAGGGCCCGAGCGCCCAGGTTTGGCCGGCGAGGTTGCCCAGGACCACGCCCCAGGCGGACGGATCGGCCAGTTCGCGCAGCATGGCGCCGAGTCCCTGGCGGAAAGCGGGATCCGCGGCCGGGGCGATGGCCAGCTTGAACACGAGGGTCCAAGCCAGCAGCGGCGCCAGGCCCAGGCAATAGCGGATCAGGCTCTTGCGGCCGGCGCGCGTGACCGCCAGGGCGAGGAGCAGGACGAGGGCAAAAGCGAGGCCCTCGTTCTTGACCGTGGCGGCGAGACCCGCCAGCACCCCCGCGAGGAGCGGGCTGGGGGCGGCCAGCAGCACGACCGCCGAGGTGAAGTAGAGCGCCAGGGGCACATCGGCGTATTGCGTCCCGATGGCGGCAACCCAGCCGGTCGCGCTGAGAAGCACGCATCCGCCCAGCGCCGCGAGCAGCGGTCCGCCGAAGACCGCCAGGGCTCCGGTCACCACCAGCAGGGTGGCCAGGCCGTAAAGGCCGCCGATGGCTGCAGGAACCACGGGGCTGAAATCCCGCCCGCCGTAAACCCAGGCGCGCGCAATCAGGCTGGACGTTCCGAGCGGGTACTCGGGATGCGACTGGGCCAGCAGCGGCGAGACGCCATGCTGCCAGGCGCCATCGCCGGCCAGGTAGCGGGCACGCAGATTCCAGATGGCCCAGGCGTCCCACTTGCCGTGCGGGGCGGCGGCCACGGTGCGGACGACGATGCCCGCGGCCAGCAGCGAGCAGACACACAGGGCCACTACCAGCAGGCGCCCGGCCAGGGTCCAGCGGTACGGACTCTCTCCGGCAGGCCGGGAGGCCCTCCGCGCGGCTCCGGCCCGCCGCAGGCACACCGCGCCGCCGGCGATCAAGGCCAGTTCGCAGGCAGCCAGCACCGGCGCTTTCGCCAGGCCCGCCATCGCCAGCAGCAGGAAGACGAGAGAACTGACTCCGAAGCCGACAGCCGCGGCCAGACCGGCTTGCAGAATGCGCACGGCCCAGCCGCCACGCGGCGGCAAGGCGGCGGAGGCCTCCACCCAGACCCATCCGATGGCGAGGGGGAAAACCAGCGAAAGGAGCGCGATCACCGGGCCGCCTTCCGGTAGAGCACCACGCCGTTGCCGAAGTCCTTTTGGAGGGTGAGCCCGGCGCGGGCGCCGGCTTCGGAGAAATCCCGGGGAGCGGAGAAGTTGCCGAGCACCCGGCCGCCCGGGTCCACGCCGGCGGCGGGCACCAGCAGCCGGGGCGCCAGCGCATAGCGGGCGGCGTCAAAGGCCAACAGGCCGCGGGTATCGGCAGTGTCCAGGTCGGAGAGGTACCCGACTCTGGCGGAGGGCGGCAACTCCTGCAGTACCGGGCGCAGCCGGTCGATCTGCCGCTGGATAGCGTACGGGTCGCCCTGCCGGGCCTGTTCGCCGGCACGGTCGAACAGGTTGAGCAGCGCGGCGGCTGTGAGAACGGCGACGGCGGTGGAAACGGCGGCGATCCGGTTTGGCATCACGTCCTGCGCGAAGTTTCCCATTATAGGCCCCGAGCCGGCGGCGGGTTGCCTTCCCAACAGTACAGGGATAACCTGGGGCGTGGTCACGGACCTGGCGGAAGTTTTCCGGCTGGGCACTGCCAAGGCGAAAGAGAACCTGGCATTTCGCCGCTTCCTCTCCGCGGGCCACTGTCCAGAGAAGCCGTTTCAGATTCTGGCCGGCGAGGTGCAGCGGGAGGTGGACTGCACCGCCTGCGCCAACTGCTGCCGGCACGCGATTGTCCCCTTGAGCGACGCGGAGATCGAAGAGATGGCCCGGCATCTGGATGCCACGGTGGAGAGGGTCAGGCGCCTCTACACGGCGCCCGATCCCCAGGTTCCGGCCGCCCGTGTGCTGCGGAACTCGGAGCAGGGGTGTGTTTTTCTGGACGGCAATCTCTGCATGATCTACCAAGCCCGCCCGAGGGCCTGCCGGGACTTCCCCCACGTGGCGGAAGGCACCCACACACTTGCCAGCCGCCCGGCGTCGCTGGCCCGCTGGGCGGCGCTGTGTCCCATCATCTTCAACGCGCTGGAGAGGTACAAGCGGATCACGGGCTACCAGGCGAAGGCCGGCGACACCCGGACCGCCAGTTAGCCGCCTGCCACAACCCCGCGGTTGGGAGTACGTTGGAAGAAGAGGGAGGGGAAGAATGGCGAGTGCAATCATGCCGGCTGGGATCCGCGTGCGCCAGCTTCTTGAAAGGGACCTCGGAGCGGCGGACCGGATCTTTCGCCTGGCGTTCGGAACGTTTCTGGGGGTTCCCGATCCGCTGCGGTTCTTCGGCGATTCGGACTACATCCGCACGAGGTGGCGGGCGCAGCCGGATACCGCGTTCGCGGCCGAGTACGCCGGTGAGCTGGCCGGTTCGAACTTCATCTCGCGGTGGGGCAGCGTGGCTTTTTTCGGCCCTCTGACCGTGAAGCCCGAGCTGTGGGACCGGGGCATCGGCAAGCAGCTGCTGGAGCCGGTTATCGATCACTTCCGGCAGTGGGGGGTGGTTCACGGCGGGCTGTTCACGTTCGCCCACAGTCCCAAGCACATTCACTTGTACCAGAAGTTCGGATTCTGGCCGCGTTTCCTGACCGCGATCATGTCCAAGCCGGTTGCCGAAAACGGGGGGCCGCGGCAGGCCGAGTATTACTCCGCACTGGGTGAGAACGAGCGCGCCGGGGCTATGGCGGCCTGCCGCGAGTTGACGGATTCGATTTTCGAGGGGCTGGACGTGGCGCCGGAGATCGCCAGCGTGGCGAGCCAGAAACTGGGCGAGACGGTGCTGCTGTACGGCAATTCGCGGCTCGCCGGGTTCGCGGTTTGCCACTGCGGTCCCGGGACGGAGGCCGGCAGCGGCGAGTGCTACATCAAGTTCGGCGCCGTCCGGCCGGGCAGCAAGGCAAGCGTCCGCCTGGGAGAGCTGCTGGGCGCCTGCGAGGCGCTGGCCGCGGAGCGCGGTTTGAAACGTCTGGAGGCGGGTGTGAACCTGGCACGGACAGGCGCGTTTCAGGTTCTCGCCGGCCAGGGTTTTCGGACGGAACTGCAGGGCGTGGCCATGAAGCGTCCCAACGAGCCGGGTTACGACCGTCCGGGCGCCTATGTTATCGACGACTGGCGCTGAGAGAACGCCAACCGGGCCGGGCTGGTATCCTTTCGGTTGGCACTTTCATGAAGCCGATCCGGAACCTGCGCTACTACATCGCGGCCGTTCTCTGTCTGGCCACGGCGCTTAACTACCTGGACCGCCAGACGCTCTCGGTTCTGGCCCACACGATCCAGAGCGAACTGAAGCTGACCGAGGTGGACTACGCTTACGTCACCTCGGCCTTTCTGTTCAGTTACACCATCATGTACGCCGTCAGCGGCGCGGTGGTGGACCGGTTGGGCGTGCGTATCTCGTACATCCTGTCGGTGGCCGGATGGTCGGTGGCCAACATGCTGCACGGCCTGGCGGGCAGCGCCATGCAGCTGGCGGGTTTCCGGATGCTGCTGGGCGTTTTCGAGCCGGCCAATTTTCCGGCCGGAGTGCGGGCCATCGCCGAATGGTTCCCGATGCGGGAGCGCGCGCTGGGCGTGGGCATATTCAATGCCGGAGCGGCCATCGGCGGGCTGGTGGCCGTTCCGGTGGTGTCGTTTCTCAGCCTGAAGTGGGGCTGGCGGTGGGCATTCGTGGTGACGGGCGCCTGCGGATTCCTGTGGCTGGCGCTGTGGCTGCTGTTCTACCGCGCCCCGCGGTCGCACCCGCGGCTATCGGAAGAAGAGCTGCGCCTGATCGACGGCGGCGACAGGGACGGCGGAGGCGAGCGCGCGGCCCCGCTCGGGCCGCTGCTGCGGATGAGGGCCACCTGGGGCTGCGTGCTGGCGCGCGTCTTTACCGATCCGATCAGCTACTTCCTGAATTTCTGGATTCCCAAGTATCTGCAACAGGAGCAGGGTTTCAGCCTGGCCGAACTGGGCGCTTCGGCCTGGGTGCCGTACGCGGGCTTTTCGGCCGGCATGATCCTGGGCGGCGCGATCCCTTTGTGGCTGGTGAAGCGCGGCTGGTCAGTGAACCGCGCGCGCAAGACCGTGATGTTCCTGGACTCCTGCATGCTGGCCGCCGCTTTCGTGTCGCTGCTGTGGGTGAAGAACCCGGGCCTGGCGCTGGGCTTGCTCACCGTGCTGATGTTTGGCCACGGCGCTTGGGGCAACGTCACCATTCCGGCGGAGTTGTTTCCGAAATCGGCGGTGGGCACGGTATCGGGCATCGGCGGTACGCTGGGGGGCGCGGCGGGAATTGTGACGCAACTGGCCATCGGCCGCATCGCCCAGCAGGCCGGCTTCGGCCCGCTGTTCGCCTTCTGCGGGCTGCTCTACCTTCTGGCATTCGCCTCGGTGCACTTCCTGGCCGGGGAGCTGGGCGTGATCCGGAAGGTTCCGCGCGCCGCGGAGCGGTGAGCAAGGCTTACGGGCGCCGCCTCCGGCGCCGGTTCGGGCGCAGGAAGGCGGCCAGGGCCGGGTGGCCGCCATGCTCCGCCCAGGCGGCCGGCGTGGCTTTCCAGAACTTGTCGGGGATGTCCAGCCGCGCGCCGCGTTCCACCAGCAGGCGCGCCACGTCCTCGTGTCCCGCCAGCGCGGCCTGGTGCAGCGGGGTGGAGTGCGAGTGCATGCCCTGGGGGTTGTGGCGGTCCGGATTCTCCCCGGCGTCGAGCAGCAGGCGGACCACGGGCGTATGGCCCAGTTGCGCCGCCAGGGCCAGGGCGCGGTGGCGCTCCAGGGAGTCAGCCGCGGACAACAACGTTTCCGCGGTGTCCAGCCGGCCCAGTCCCGCCGCGGCGGCCAGCCGGTCCACCCGGGCCCCGCGGCGCACCAGGGCCTGCGCGGTGCCGGTGAAGCCGAAGACCAGCGCGGTGAGCACCGGACTGACCCAGTTTCCTGAACCTCTGCCTTCGGGGTCGGCGCCGTGGTCCAGCAGCACCTCCGCCAGGGCGGTCTGGACGCCCGCCCGGGCCGGCGGCGAGCTGGACACCAGCAGGGACAGCGGCGCGCACTCGCCCCCGTACATGGCCGCCAGCGCGTTCGGGTCGGCCCCTGCTTCGAGCAGCAGCCGTGCAATGGCCACGGCGTTGGCGGGTGTCTTCTGCCGGTAGTCTTCCACGCCATTCGCGGCCAGGTAGTGGAGCAGCGTGGCCCGGTGCACGGACGGCTCGTGGCAGGTCACCCGCGAAGAGCGCGCGGACACCAGGTCCGGCTTCTCCCGGAGCAGGTCCGCCAGCGCCGCTTCATCGCCCGTGATGACGGCCTCGGCCGCGAATTCGAACTCACGGATGCCGGGAGCGCGGGCGTGGACCGCGTTCACCAGGTCCGACAGGGCAGCCCAGTCCCGGAAGCTGTACCAGCGGGCCAGCGCCAGCCGGGCGTCGGCGGCGTCGAACGGTGAGGCGCGAACCTGGCCGGCGGTCAAAGGCAGGGGCAGCCAGGGTACTTCGGGGTGCAGGAATCGCGGATGGCTGCGATGAATCAGGTGTAGCGCATCCGGGTCCGAGGCTGCGTGCGCGCGGAGCAGAGCCGCGGCCTGGTCCGCGTAGTCTTCGAGGCGAGCGGTGAGCGGCAGGTGTTGCATAGCGTTCCCCCTGAGCTCCTTCTACTGTGATGCAGCGGCCTGCCCGGGGGATGAACAAGATCGGGGGGGCGGGTGTAGGTGAGGGGACGGCTCCGCCGGCGCGCGGCTGTTGACGAATCGATACTTTATATTGTAAAGTACTTTAATGAATAGAAAGCGCCGGGCGCAGCCCCTGGAAATGCTCCGCCCGCCCCGATTGGACCCCGCGGCCGGCGCGGGCCCGGTGCAACCGCGCTACGCGCTCCTGGTCAATCCCTTCTACCCCAAGGATCCCAATGCCAGCTACGGCAAGCATGTGCTCACGCCGACGCTGGCGCTGACCAGCTTCGCGGCTGCCACGCCCAGTCAGTGGCAACTCGGCTACTGGGACGAGAACCTGCTGGACGGGCGGCCGCCTTTTGTCCCCATGCCCGAGGTGGTCGGGATCACGGTACACCTGACCTTTGCGAAGCGGGCGTTCGAACTGGCGCGCTGGTACCGCGCGAGGGGAAGCAAGGTGGTGCTGGGCGGGCTGCACGTGATGTCGTGTCCCGGCGAATGCGCGCCGCACGCCGACGCGCTGGCGATCGGCGACGGGGTGCAACTCTGGCCGCGCATTCTGGCGGACGTGGAGGCCGGCCGGCTGGCCGGGAGGTACGAAGCCGGGTATGAGAGCGATTACCGGCTGGATCCGCCGCCGCGGCGGTCGATTCTTCCACGCAGCCGCTTTCTGACCACCACCAGCCTGATTGCCACCCGCGGCTGCCACAACCGGTGCGGCTTCTGCTACCTGGCGACCGAAGGCCTGCGCCTGCCTTACCGCATGCGCGACCCCGGCCAGGTGGCGGCGGAGTTCGCCTCGGACGGGCAGCCCTACGCCGTCTTCCTCGACAACAACCTGGGCTCGAACCGGCCTTATCTGCGTGCTTTGTGCGAGGCGCTGCGGCCGCTCGAGAGGATCTGGAGCGCGGCGGTCTCCATCGACGTCACCGACGATCCGGGCCTGGTTCGGGAGATGGCCCTGGCCGGGTGCACGGGGGTGTTTGTGGGGTTTGAGTCGCTGACCGACGAGAATCTGGCGGAGGCCAGGAAGAAGACGCCGAAGGCGCGCGACTACGGGCGCCGGGTTGGCCTGCTGCACGAGAACGGCATTCAGGTGAACGGATCGTTCGTGCTGGGATTCGACCACGACACCCGGGACACGTTCGGCCGGACGGTGGAATGGATTGAGGAGCACCGCCTGGAATGCGCGACGTTTCACATCCTCACTCCATATCCGGGAACGCCGCTGTTCCGGCGGATGGAGGCGGAGGGGCGCCTGCTGCACCGCGACTGGGATTTGTACGACACGGCGCACGCGGTGTTCCGCCCGCGGCACATGACGGCGGAGGAACTGGAAGAGGGATACGCGTGGATGTACGGGAGACTGTTCTCGCACCGCTCGATCTGGCGGCGCCGGCCGCAGGACTGGCGGGCCGTCGCGCCGTACCTGGCGATGTCGTACCTCTACAAGCGTTCCAACCGGCTGTGGCGATTCCTGATCCAGCACGACCTGGTACACGCGGTTTGGGGGCCTCTGGTGGAAGCAACGCGCCGGAGGCACCTGCGATTTCGGGAAAAGCTGGCGGCGGACGGCGGTGCGGAGCGGCGGGGGGCGAACCTGGTTACGGCCGGGGTGTAGGCCAAGGGCTTCACCCTTGATATCCCTTCGGGATATGGAAGTCTGGAGTCAGGAGCCAGGAGTCAGAATGGCGGCGAGGTACGCGTTGAGTAGCCGGCTGACTTCTTCCAGCGTCGCAGCGAGCTGCGCGGTGTCGCCGT
>JADZAF010000214.1 GCA_020852755.1 Bryobacterales bacterium | reverse complement strand
GTGCCGCAGCTCCACCTTCAGCGGCGCCAGGAACTCGCTCCGGTTGTCCACCAGGAAAACGTGCAGGAACACCAGCGGGCCGCGCACCTGGTAATGCCTCTGGATCTCCTCCGCTTTCCGCCGCCGGGCCGCTTCACTCGGCGTCTTGATCGGAACCAGGTTGACCTTCTTCCCGCCGATCTCCGCCCACAGCCTCTGCGACTCCGCGTCGCAGAAATCCAGAGCCGATACCCGCAGCTCCGTCGCCCGCCGGTAGCGGCTCGCCGCGCCGGTCAGGATGGTCAGAACGATGAAGGCTGCCGCGATCAGAACCCCGTCGGGGCGCTCCCATATGTTGCCCAGCAGCGCGTACAGGAACACGGCCGAGATCAGCCAGCAGTAGAAGCTCCACGCCCGGCGGCCCTCCCTCCACAACGACAGTGCGGCCGCAAAGGACCCGGACAGCATCAGTCCCAGCACCCCGGTGGCGTAGGCGCCCGCCTGCGACTCCACCTCGGCGTCGAACGCCAGGGTCACCACCACCGTCACCGCGAACAGGAACAGCACCAGCGGCCGCGGAAAGGCCACCCACTGCGGGGCCATGCCGAAGCGCGGCAGGTAGCGCGGGATCAGGTGCAGCAGCCCCACCATCGCCGAGGCCCCGGCGAACCACAGGATCAGGATGGTCGCGAAATCGTAGACCGAGCCGAAGCCGGACCCCAGATGCTGGTGCGCCAGGTAGGCGATCGCCCGGCCGCTGGCCGGCCCGCCCTCCCGGTACGCCTCCTCCGGGATCAGCAGCGCCGTGGCGAAGCTCGAAAGCATCAGCATGACGCTCATGATCAGCGCGGCCGCCGCCAGCAGCTTCTTCGTGTTGCGCACCCGGCCGTGCGGAACCGCGCTTCTCGCGTCGTCCTCGCCGCCGCGGATCAGGGGCATCACCGAAACCCCCGTCTCGAACCCGCTCAGCCCCAGCGCCAGCCGGGGGAAGACCAGGGCCGAGGCGATCAGGATGCCCGTCCAGTCGCCCCGCGCGCCCAGCGCCGCTCTCCACCCGTCCATCAGCTCCGGCCGCTCTCCGATGAGGATCAGGCAGCGCCCCAGCACCACCGCGTTCAACAACAGGTAGGGCACCGCCACGAACGTCGCCAGCCCGATCGCTTCGCTGAACCCCCGCAGAAACAGCGCCGCCAGGCCCGCCAGCAGGACCACGGTCGTCGCCAGGCGCCCTTCGCCCAGCAGCGGGTGCAGGTAGGGGTTTTCGATCGCGTGCAGCGCCGCGTCGGCCGAGGAGAGCGTGATGGTGATCACGAAGCCCGTCGCGGCGAACCCCAGCAGGGCCAGGACCAGCAGCTTGCCGCTCCATCCCTCGAACAGGTTCTCCAGCATCGCGATCGACCCCAGCCCCACGAAGGACCGGCGCGCCACCTGCGCGTACATCGGCAGCGCGCAGAACAGCGTCACCGCCACCAGCATGGCCGTCGCCACCGGCGAGAGCGCGCCGGCCGCCAGCAGGGCGATGCCCGGCTGATAGCCCAGCGTCGAGAAGTAATCCACTCCCGTGAGCCACAGGACCAGGTACCAGGGATGCGTCGCCCCGTGCTCCCCGGCCAGGTCCAGGCGGCGCCCCCGAAACAGCCAGCGCGAAAGCGGCGTCCGGTATTCCCTCGGACCCGCGGGCAGCAGCGGCAGCTCGCTCATATCTCTCGCCTAATATATTCGCCCGTTTTTCAATCTCCTGCCCTCGCCGGCGCGCTTTCTCCGCCCGCACGCGTGCTATACCGGTAGTGGCGCCCGGCCCTTTCGGGGGTTACCGCCGGTGAACACAGCGCGCCCTGCAGAACGAACCCAGGAAGTTGTTGAAAACACAGTTTCGGAGTTTCGGTGTCAGGCTGCATAACCCCCAAACCGTGCCTAAATAAAAACCCCGCCCGCGCCGGTTCGGCGGGGGCGGGGTTCCTGTGGTCGGCCGGAAGGGCCGCTCAGAACTGGAGCCGGAGGCCCAGTTGCGTGCGGCGTCCGTAGGTCTGGGTCAACTGGTCGGTGGACTTCCCGAAGTTCGAGGAAGTCACGCTGGTGTTGGGGTTGCCCCAGGTGATGTTGTTCAGTACGTTGAACACGTCCATGCGCAGTTCGAACCGGAAGCGCTCCACGATCGGGAAGCTCTTCACCAGCGAGGCGTCCATGTTGAACTGCTGCGGGCCAAGCAGACCGTCATACTGCCAGGGGTTGGTGCGCGGCGTGTAGGCCGGCAGGATCGCGAAGGCCTTCTGGTTGAACCACTGGTTCTGGTCCGGATTGTCCACCTTCGGGTCGCCGCTCACCACCAGCCCGCCGAAGCGGATGAAGCGGCCCGAGCGCCAGAAGCCCGTGGGCGTGATGTTCCACCCGCCCAGGAGTGCATCCAGGAGGCGCGGTGCGTCGGCCATGAACTGCCGGCCCCGGCCCAGCGGCACTTCCCACGTGGCCGCGAAGGTCAGGCGGTGGCGGGAGGCGTCGGAGGGAATCCAGGTGTACTCCTGCAGGTACGTAGCGATGTCGTCGTAGAAGCGCTGGTCGCGCTGCCGGTGGTAGTTGTAGCCGAACAGCATCGAGTAGCCGCGGCTGAAGTTCTTCTGCAGCTTGAACTGCAGCGACTGGTAGCGCATGTTCCCGCCCGGCTGCCCTTCGGTGACGGTGATGTTGCCGTACTGCGGATAAGGCTTCATCAGCGAGGTGATGCCGACCGTTCTCTGGGCGCGCAGCGTGCCGGGGAACTTCTCCTTCGTCAGGATGTTGTAGAAGGGATTGGCCACCTGCACGTTGGTCGCGGCCTTGTATTGGTACGAGATCCGGGGATCCACCAGGTTCAGGTTGCGGTGCAGGTCCCACGAAAAATCGGAGAGATTCAGGAAGTAGGTGATGTCCAGAATCATCCCCGTGGGCAGCTGCCGCTGCAGCGAGACGTTGAACCGGTCGCTGTGCTGCCGTTTCCGTTCGTCCAGGATGAAGGTCACGGCGTCACCCAGCGAAGTGTACCGGCCCAGCGATTTCTGGTACGTCGGCACCACCGGGTACTCCGCCGGGAAGGGATTATTCAGCGTCATGGTCGGCACGCCCTGCACCGGGGGATACGATTCGGCCCCCGTGTAGTAGCTGAACGAGCCGGGAATGGCCCCCTCCAGCAGGTTCGCCCCCGTGCCTCCGGTGCCCAGGTTCGAGTTCGCGTTGGTCCACGGCGTGATGTACCGCCCGTAGGCCGCGCGGATGGAGGTCGAGTCGTTGATCCGGTACGCAAGGCCGATGCGCGGCGAGAGCACGCCGATGCCGGACTTCCATTGAGAACGGTGATCCGATTCGGTGAACTGGAACGCGCCGTTGAAGATCCAGGCGCCGCTGTAGAACTGCTTCACCTGATCCGGCATCTGCGGCGCATTCGCTCCCTGGAATTCGGGGATCGGGCTGGTCAGGTCCAGCGGCCGCGTCAAACGGTCCTCTTTCTCCGTGTAGGGGTTCTGGAACTCGTAGCGGAGTCCCAGGTTCAAGGTCAGGTCCCGCGTGACCTTCCAGTCGTCGTTGATGAAACCGCCGTAGGTGCGGGTGGTCATCTCCGGGAAGATCAGGACGGGCATCGAGGTGGCGTTGGAGTCCCAGCTGCTGGCCGTGCCGCTCCCGGTCGGCATCACCGCGCCGATCAGGAAGCTGGCGTAAGCGTCGCCCGAAGTCAGCGTGTTGGGGCTCACGTAGGTGGCATTGGTCGGCCTGCTGTCAAACCCGAAGCCGGGGTTGGCGTACGAGAGGAAGCTCGACGCCCGGCTGCCCCGCGTGTCGAAACCGGCCTTCAGGTAGTGCGCGCCCCGCTGCTGCGAGATCTTGAAGGCGAACATGTCCCCGTTGGGGCGCTGGTCCCAGTAGCCGCCGCCCGGCCCCAGGTTCACCAGCCGCGCGTTGTCCGTTCCGGAAACCGACATGCGCGGCAGCAGGATCGGAATGTTGCCTTCCGCAAACGTCTTCTCGTAGAACTTCGAGTTCGGCCAGATCTCCGCCCACTTGCTGGTGTCCGGGAAATACTTGTCGTACTTCGACGCGTCCACGAAGTTGTGATATTCACCGCGGAAGTTCAATACGGTGTTGGCGGTCGCCGTCCAGGTCACGTCGCCGGTGACCGATTTGGCGTCGCGCTGGCTGCCCCGGTCCGACTGGAAGTAGTCCGATCCGGTCGGGTTCGTCGCCGAAACCGGCGTGACGAACATGCTGTAGCGGCCCGAAATGCGCAGGCTGTCGGTAGCCTGGAAGTCCGCGCGGTCGGAGAAGTTCTTGTAGGGAAAACTGATCGG
>JADZAF010000213.1 GCA_020852755.1 Bryobacterales bacterium | reverse complement strand
TCGGGAACTGGACCCCGATCAGCCGGTCCGGGAGTTGCGGACCATGGACGAGTGGCAGGCCCTGGTCGTCTCTCCGCTGCAGTTTATTTTCAAGCTGCTGGCCGCCTTCGCCGGCATCGCCCTGGGCCTGGCCGCCCTGGGTATCTACAGCGTGGCGGCCCGCTCCGTGGCGCTGCGCACCCGGGAGTTCGGGATCCGTATGGCGCTGGGAGCGTCCGGACGCGCGGTCGTCGGCGAAGTGGTGCGGCAGGGCGCCGAGATTGCGGGAGTCGCGCTGCTGCTGGGTGGTCTGGGAGTCGCCGCCGTCAGCCGCCTGCTGGTGCGCCAGGTGCCCTGGATTATCGGCAGCGGCCCCGCGCTCTTTGCGGCCGGCGCCCTCCTGGTGGCCGCCGTTACCCTGGCAGCCTGCTGGCTCCCCGCCCGCCGGGCAGTCAGGCTCGATCCCATGGCAGTGCTCCGGGCGGAGTAGCCGGACCGCCGGCTGAAACCGGCGCAGTTCATGAAACGTGTAGGGTCGGGCCCTCCGGCCCGCCGCCGCGCTTTGGCCCGGCGCACCGCGCGGAAGCGGGGCGGCATCCCGAAAAAGTTGCCCCACCTCGGCGCAAGTGCGGTGGCGGCACTCGAGCCTCCCTCTGTCTGGAGCGGTTTTTCAATCGCTCTTGCGCTTCGCCAGCGCCGCCCCGATCACCACCGCCGCGCCCACCCCGGCGGCAATCCCGGGCAGCGGATCGGGCACGTCCCGCGGCAGCCAGCGCACCCCGTTGTGATCGGTGCGCGCCGGCATCCGCGCATAGCGGCCGCTCTTCGGCGCCGGGAAATGGCTGGCCAGTTCCCGCAGTTGAGCCGGCGCCTCCGGTCCGGACATCGGCACTCCGTGCCCGCACGCGATGTGCGCCGGAGCCAGTTCGGCCAGTTGCCGCACCGAAGCATGCGCCTGCTTCCAGTCGCAGGTGAAGGGCGCGGGCGGCCGGCACACCTTGCGCTCGTTCGTCATCACCGC
Source organism: Bryobacterales bacterium (assembly GCA_020852755.1). GTDB lineage: Bacteria > Acidobacteriota > Terriglobia > Bryobacterales > Bryobacteraceae > JADZAF01. The sequence continues at coordinate 31,274 of JADZAF010000213.1, read as the reverse complement.
AATCCAGGAGTCCAGATCCACCGTGGTGATGGCGTCGCCCGCCAGCAGCACCGAGTCCCGGGCGTTGAAGAACGCCACGTGGCCGGGCGAGTGCCCGGGAGTGAAGCGCCATCTCCAGTCCGGCCGGCCCGGCACCTCACCGGCTTCGGGCAAGATGGCAAGCCGCGTCCCCAGGTGGACCGTGCGGCTCGGAAAGAACCGGCTGAGCATCCCCATGAAGCCCCCCACCGTGGGATCTTTCGGCGGGTATTCCGACTGCCCGCTGAGATACGGGGCCTCCAGCCGGTGCGCGTACACCGGAACGTCCCAGAAGTTCGCCAGCACGCGGGCCGAGCCGGCATGATCGAAATGGCCGTGGGTTAATACGATAGCTGCCGGACGGGACTCTTCTCCGTAGCGCGCCGCGGCCGCCCGGCGGATCCGGTCCACGTCCCGCGGAGTTCCCGAGTCCACCAGGATCCAGGTTTCTCCCGGCTCGCCCACCAGGTAGGCGTTGGCGATGATGGAGTGGACCCGCGCCACGCCGGGAGCGACGGTTTCGAATAACGATCCCCGCCCCATGCCTCCAGCGTAGCGCCGCCCGGCCGGCGGACGAACGGCCGAACAGGCGAAAACTCACACTCGCCGCTACGAGAGCACGCTCTCGAACCGCGAACCCGGCACCAGGACGGTCTGAGTACGTTCCGGACCCACCGAAACGCATCCGATCTCCACGCAGGTGCGCGATTCCAGAAACTTCAAGTACTCCCTGGCCCGCTCCGGCAACTGGCTGTAGGAGCGCACCGCGCTGGTCGAGGTCTGCCAGCCGGCCAGAAACTCGTAGCGCGGCTGCAGGTTCTCCATCTCCGCTCCCGAAGCCGGCATCGATTCCACGTCCTTGCCGCCCAGCGTGTAGGCCACGCACACCGGGATTCTCTCCAGCGTGTCCAGCACGTCCAGCTTGGTCAGGGCCAGGCTGTCGAAAGCGTTGATGGCCGCCGTGTAGCGGATCAGCGGGATATCGAACCAGCCGCAGCGCCGCGGCCGCCCGGTCACCGATCCGAATTCGTTCCCGATGCGCCGGATCCGCTCGCCCTGCTCGTCCAGGGCCTCGGTCGGAAAAGGCCCGCTGCCCACCCGGGTGGCGTACGCCTTCGAAATGCCCACCACAGCCTGGATCCGCGTGGGCGCCACGCCGGTCCCCGTGCAGGCCCCGCCAGCCGTCGCGCTCGAAGACGTGACGAAGGGGTAGGTGCCGTGGTCGATGTCCAGCATGGTTCCCTGCGCGCCTTCGAACAATACCCGCTTGCCGTCCCGCATGGCCTGGTTCAACAGCAGGGCCGTGTCGCACACCATGGGCCGCAGCCGCTCGGCGAAATGCTCGTAGCGCGCCCGGATCTCCGCGAAGTCCATGCGCTCATGGATATCCAGCGCCCTCGCGATAATCTCTTTCTCCTCGACCAGCGCGTCGTAGAGCTGCCGGAAGCGCCCGGTGTCCAGCAGGTCCGATGTGCGTATGCCGCGCCGCCCGATCTTGTCCTCGTAGCACGGCCCGATGCCCCGCGAGGTAGTCCCGATCCGTATGCTCCCCGGACGGTCCTCCGACATCTTTTCCATCATCCGGTGGAGGGGAAAGATCACGTGAGCCCGGTTGCTGATCCGCAGCTGCCGCGTCACGTCCACGCCCGCGCTTTCCAGCGTCTCGATCTCCGCCAGCAGCGCCGCCGGGTCGATCACCAGCCCGTTCCCGATCACGGCCAGCTTGTCCGGCCGCAGGATCCCGCTGGGGATCAGCTTCAAAATGAAGGTCTTCTCCCCAATGCGCACGGTGTGCCCGGCGTTGTGGCCACCCTGATAGCGGGCCACGATGTCGAAGCGTTCCGAAAACAGATCGACAATCTTGCCCTTGCCCTCGTCGCCCCATTGGGCGCCTACAATCACGACATTTCCCATGTGAGCCCGAAATGGCTTATTCTACCGCAGTTGGGCGGCTCGCCCGCCGGATGGCGGTGATGCGCGCCCGCGGGGGAGGTTCATCGATGCACCTTGATACGGCGGCGCGGCTGTCCCGGCGCGGTTTTCTGGCCGGGGCGGGATGGCTGGCCGCTCAGACACCGGAGCCGGTCAATCCCTACACTGCCCGCTCGACCGTATCTCTGGTCCAGGGTGAGGACCGCCGGAAGAACGTCTACCAGGCCCTGATGGCCATCGATGATCAGATCCGGCCGGCCCTCCGCCGCAAGAAGTACGTAGTCGTCAAGCCCAACCTGGTGGCCGTCTCCAACCAGCTCGCCTCCACCCACGCCGATGCCGTGCGGGGCATCCTCGACTACCTGGACGGCCGCGCCCGCGGGCCCGTGGTGATCGCCGAATCCTCGCGCGACGAAACGCATGACGCCTTCGATAACTTCCACTACAACCGCCTGCCGGGCGAGTACCGCAAGCTGCGGGTGAGCCTGGTGGACCTGAACGACGAAGGCCTCTACGAGCCGCTGCGCATCATCGACCGCAACCTGCACATGACCTCGGTGCGGCTGGCCAGGCGGCTGTTCGACCCCGACGCCTTCATCATCTCCCCGGCCCTGCTCAAGGCGCACGACGTCGTGGTGGCCACCCTCTCCGTGAAGAACCTGGCCCTGGGCGCTCCCCTGCACAGCACGCCCAAGGACAGCCTTCGCTGGCACGACAAATCCAAGTACCACGCCGGCTACCGCCAGACGCACTTCGACATCCTGCTGACCGCGCAGCGCCTGCGGCCCTACTGGGGCCTGGCCGTGATCGACGGTTACGAGGGCCTGGAGGGCAACGGCCCGCTCAAGGGAGAGCCGGTGCCTTCCCGCATCGCCCTCGCTTCACTGGACCCGGTGGCGGCCGATCGCGTGGGTGTGGAAGCCATGCAGGTGAACCCGGATTGGGTCGGCTACCTCAATTACTGCTGCGCCGCCGGCCTGGGCCAGTATGACCTGCGGAAGATCGAGATCCGCGGGCCGAACCTGGCGGGAGTCCGCCGCAAGTACAAGCTGCACGACCGCGTGAACCGCCAGCTGGAATGGATGGGCCCTCTGGAAACCAGACGGGGATGAAGGCGCCATGACCGGGGTGCGGATCGACAAGTGGCTCTGGGCCGCGCGCTTCTTCAAGACCCGCTCGCTCGCCGCCAAGGCCTGCGAGCTGGGCCGGATTCACTCCAACGGGGTGGCGGCCAAAGCAGCCCGTGAAGTTCGGGTGGGCGATGTATTGGAAGTGAAAACCCCCGCCGGCGAGTTCCAGGTGGAGGTCCTGGCGTTGAGCGAGATGCGCGGCCCGGCCGCCGCTGCCCAGGCGCTCTACCGCGAGACCGCGGCCAGCCGGGAGCGGCGGCAGAAGCTGGCCGAAGAGCGCAAAGCCGCCCCGCATTTCGAGGCGCTTCGCGAAGGGAAACCGTCCAAACGCGACCGCCGCCTGCTCGGCCGGCTGCGCGGGCGAGGCTGACTTACCTCCGGCGGTTCACATAGTCGCGCGCCGCTCTCCGCACGGCGGCGCCCTCCCGGAACAGCCACATCCGCGTGGCGTACGCGTCGATGCGGAGTTCCCGCACCTCCCCTTTGACCCCCGCGGGCCGTTCTTCCCCCACGTCTCCAAACAGCACATGAAGCAGTTCGTGAACGCAGGTGTTGACCGAAAGGAACGGAAACTGGTGGCCGTGTGCGTGATCGAGCGCGATCACGCAAAGGTCGCAGCCTTCGTACCGGGTGGTCACGCCCGCCAGCCCGCGGCCTTTATCCCAGCCGAGAGGGATGCGGTCCGTCAGCACGACGTTGATCGCCTCGCGCTCGATACCGGGGAACAGCGGCCTCCCCCCCGGAGAAAGCTTGATCTCGCCGTTCCTCAGAATGCCGGAGAGATGGATCCCGCAGCGCTCGAAGTCCCGAACCGCCTCCGGCCAGACGCCCGAGAGGAACCGGCCCAGCGCGCGCCGGGTGTGCCGCGCCCGCCCGTCCAGCATCCGCCGCACGGGCAGCGTCAGCGGCGGCTCGGACCGCCCGGCGGCCGCTCCCCCCGCTGCCGCGCGGACGAACGCCCGCCGGGTCATGCCCCCGGTTCTCTCCGCAGCCGCTCGATCTCGTCGATCTCCCGCTGCAACTCGGCCGCCTGGCGCCGCCGGAGCCGGATTTCTATGACCGTCCACACCGCCAGCAGGACCACGAACGGCAGCATGTTCCGAAGACGCCCGGACTCCAGCGCCTTTCCTCCCACGGTCAGAATCAGGACACCGCAAGCCAGCAGCAAAGGCCCGTGCCACACCCATATGTTCCTGAGGTGGTCGCGGCGCTGCTCCAGTTCCTGACGGTAGTAGTCCAGGCCCGTCGCGGCCGCTGCGTCCGCCGGGGGGCCGCTCCGGCGCAGGATCCGGTCCCGAAAGCGGTAGGCGGTGGCCGCGACCCAGGCCAGCACCAGGGCCAGGCCAAGCCGTGGAAGGCGGTCCTGCGCCAGGGCGAACCACCCCGCGATCACCGCCGCGAGAAAGAGGGCCGCCGCGAGGCTCAGCAGGATCTCCCAGCGGGTGCGGGAGCCAAGTTCCCGCGTCCGCCGCTTCATGAAACCCTGACGATCGATTCCCACGTCCCCTCCCGGCTGGCTCCTCCAGATGGAGCCCGGGTCTCCGGGTTTCCCTTCATCAAGCATCGGTCTGCTCCTGAAAAAAGCCGCGCGCCAGCACTCTCTTGATCCGGTGGACTTTCATCAGAACGTTCGCGGGCGAGAGGCCGGTGATGTCCGCGATCGCGGCCGAGTCCATCTCCTCCAGGTAGCAGAGCATGATCTGCCGGTCCAGCGGTTTCAGTTTCAGAATGAGCCGGGAAAGTTTCTCGAGGGCGCGGCGCTGGTCGATATCCGGCTCGCCTCCGCTGTCCACCGCGCTCCGCTCGATTTCTTCCAGGCTGACGAACAGCGCTCTCTTGCGGCGCTCGGCGTTTACGTACGATACCGCGGTGTTATGGGCTACCCGGAAGGCCCAGGTTTTGAGCGAGCACCGCTCGTCGAACACCTCAAAGCTTCTCCACAGTTGAAAGTGGATTTCCTGCCTCAGGTCGCGGCGCTTCTCGGCGTCGGCCTCGTATCCGGCCGCCAGCCGGTCGAGCGCCGGGCCAAAATCCCGTACGGCGCTCTGGTACAGTTCATCCCGTTTCGCCACGGCCCCCCGCCCTGTGATCGCGACCCACAGTATAGATAGTCGGTGCGCGGGGGAATTTATAACACCCTGGGAACGGCCTTAAAACGTGACGCCCACTATCAGTTGCACCTGGTCGCGGCCCCCCGTGAAGACGTCTACCAGGGCCTGCTTCCAGGCCGTGCTGCTCCAGCGCGTGTACCGCAGCTCGGGTGTGACCGCAACCCGGCCCAGGCGGAACTGCGCGCCGCCCGCCGCCACAAACCCGACCGAGTTCGCGGAGGTGCTGCCGCTCAACAGGTACTGGGGTACGCCGCCGAAGTTCAGGATGTGCTGCACGCTGACTCCGGCGCCCACTACCGGCGCCACCGCCCACTTACCGGGCGAGAACTTCACCATCACCGGGAACTCCCACCAGTCAGCCGCCGTTTCAATCCCGCCGATGCCCGCCAGCCCAAGCCCCAGGTTGCGCCGGTTGTACAGCGCATCCCCTTCCAGCGAAAAGTGGAGCGGCAGGCGGACGCCCACCGTCGGCCCGATCGAATATGTGTGGCCGAGCGTGTTGCCCGCCAGGGCGCCCAACGCGCCCGAAGTCACGTTCGTCAACCCCGCCCCTCCGCGCCCGCCGATGATCAGTGGACCCGCGGCGAATGCGTTGGCCGCCGCAAAAATCAGGAACCACCCTCTGTACATTTCGCGCCTCCATCCGGCGAATCACCTGCCACTATTGAGACGGCGCGGATGGATTCCGGCGTTTCACACTCGTAAAGCCGGTGAATCCCGGCGCTGCCGTACTGCCAGTACGCCGCCAGCCCGCCTGAATCCCGCCGCTCGATTTCGCAGTATGCTCAGAATGACGCGCCACCCGCTTCTTCAAGTTCGACGGATAGGAACCGACATGATTGCGGAGAATGCTCCCGCTGCAGATTACGACACCGTGGAGTTGCGCACCGGACGCCTCCACAAGATCCATCGCTCCGAAGCCCGCATGCTGGGCGAGGAAGACCGCATGGTGGAGGTCGCCAAGTGCTATTGCCGCTCGCATGACGTGCTCACGGCGGCGGACGCCGAGATGCAGCGGCGCCCGACTTTCGTTTTTCCCGCCGAGTTCTTCCGCAACCTGGAAGGACTGATCGGAAGCGAGCTCAAGGGGCGCATGTACAGCGACAGCCGGCGCCGCCGCGTGCGCTTCTACCTCGACCTCAAGGAGCACGCCGGCTTCCAGTTGGGCGACGAGCACAGCGTGCTGCGCAGCCCCTGGTACGACGACAACGTGCTCAAGGAGTAGGGCGCGCGGAACCGGCATGGCTGCCGGGATGGCAGAGTCCGCCGCCTTGAAGCGGCATGCGCGCTACACCTCCAGCCCGATCGAACGCATCAGGTCCAGCGCGTTGCTCTTCTCCACCACGCCCGGCCGCAGCCGGTAGTCGAACGTGATCTTTCCGTTTTCGAAGTGGTCCTCGAAGTGGACGTTGGCCCCGTGCGGCTCGAGCGAATCGACGATGCCCGCCAGCGCCAGGTCATGCGTGGTCACCAGTCCCACGGCGCCCTTGTCCACCAGGCTGCGCACCACCGCCTCGGCCCCGATGCGCCGGTCGTGGGAATTGGTTCCGTGCAGCAGTTCGTCCAGCAGAAAGACCAGCGGCAGCGGGCCGCGCGTCACGTCCATCAGGCGCCGCAGCCGGGTGATCTCGGTGTAGAAGCGCGAGGCGCCGGCCTGCAGCGAATCGTGTACGTGAATGGAAGCGCCCACCGACAGCGGCGCCATCCGCAGGCTCCGCGCCCGCACCGGCGCACCCGCCATGGCCAGCACCACGTTGGTCCCCACCGTCCGCAGCAGGGTCGTCTTGCCGGACATGTTCGAGCCGCTCACCATCAGCACCCGCATCTCCGGCCCGAGTTGGAGGTCGTTCCGGACCGACCGGCTCTCCGGGATCAGGGGATGGGCCAGCCCCTCGCCCTCGAAGCGCGCCGGGCCTTCCGTGAATTCCGGAAACGGATCGTCGGGATGCTCGTACGCATAGTTCGCCAGGCAGACCAGCGCTCCCAGCTCGCCCACCGCCTCGATCCAGCCCCGCACCGCCGGTCCGGTCCGCTTGCGCCACGCCTCGATGGCAAACGCCAGCTGCGTGGTCCACAACAGCGGCGGGCCGATGAGACGCACGGCCAGGTTGTCGCGGGAGTCCAGCAGCTCCATCAGCCGGTTCAGCCTGCGGATGTGCCGGGAGGGCGGCAGCCCCCCGGTGTCGAGCTGCTTCCTCAGGGCCGCCAGCCGGGGGCATTGGAAGTGCTCGTGCTCCAGCCGCACCAGCACCTCGGCCATCAACGCCAGGTCGTGAGCCGGCTCTTCCACGGCTTGCACCACCCGGAGCACCCGCGTCCGGTACAGCAGCCCCACCGAGGCGTTCATCGCCAGCACCCACAGAAACAGCCGGTTGCTCCAATCGAAACCGATCCACCCGATGAACGTGGCCAGAGACGCCAGCGAGAGGGCCGCCATGGCCGCGCGCGCCAGGCGGTTGTCCAGCAGCGGCCGTCCCAGGCCCCAGCGCGGCAGGGCCGCGGCGTCCATTCCCGCCCGCGCCTCATCTCCGAGCAGCGAGAGATCTTCCCGCAGGTCCAGGCGGAAACGCAGTTCCTCGATGGCCTGGTGCCGCTCCCGGATCTCCTCCAGCCCGGCCGGTTCCAGCAGCCACCGCGCCAGCGTCTCCTCCGCTGCCCGCGTTCGCGCAATGGAAAGCAGTTCGAACAGGCTGCCCCGGCCGAACAGGTCGAGGTCCTCCGCGTAGGGATGCTGCTCACTGCTGAAGCGATCGCCTGTTTCGCCTTTGCCGGCCCAGTTGTCCTCCAGCCGCCCCAGGCCGCGCTGGTAAAACCGCATGGCCCGCTCGCCGGTCGCGCGCAGGCGCAGGACCCGCTCGTGAACCATGGCGAGAGCGATGAAAACGGCCAGGGGCGCCAGCAGCCACCAGCCGCTGATCCCTTCCGCGGAGAACGCCAGCCAGGCCAGCACGGCCGCCAGAACCGCCACCCCCAGCCGGGCGTTGCCGATCCAGATGTGCTGCCGGTCGCGGCGCCCGACCTCCGCGCTGCGTTCTTCCAGCCGGTGCCTGTACTCGCGCCGCGGGTCCGGGTCCACGGCGACAAATCGATCCTCCATATCCGATATGTCATCATAAAAAATACCGGGGCCTCCGGACTTGAGTTTCATGATCCGCCTCTTCAGCGTCTCCCGACACTTCAACGGCAAGCGCAGGGTCACCGCACTGGAGGACGTCGATCTGGAGGTCGCGCGCGGCGAGATGGTCTCCATCGTGGGACCCTCCGGCTCGGGTAAGTCCACCCTCCTGAACCTGATCGGCGGCCTCGACCGCCCCAGCTCCGGGACCATCCACATCGACGGCCGGGACCTGACCCGTCTCGGCGACGACGACCTGACCCGCCTGCGGCGCGACAAGATCGGCTTCATCTTCCAGTTCTTCAACCTGCTGCCCAGCCTCAACTGCCTGGAAAACGTGGCCCTCCCGCTGCACTTGCGGGGGTGGGACCGGCGCAAGATCGCGCTCCGCGCCGCCGAACTGCTCGAGATGGTGAATCTGACCGATCGCGCCGGCCACCTGCCGGAGGAACTCTCCGGAGGCGAGCGCCAGCGCGTGGCCATTGCGCGGGCGCTGGCCTTCAACCCGCCGGTGCTGCTGGCCGACGAACCCACCGGCAACCTGGACTCCCACACCGGCGCGAGCATCCTGGCGCTCATGCACGACCTGCACGACCGCCTGGACGCTACCCTGCTGATCGTGACCCACGATCCGGCCGTCGCCCAAAGCTGCCCCCGCACGGTGGCTCTGCGCGATGCGCGGCTGGTCCGGGACGAGCGCCGATGATTCTGCTGAAGCTGATCAGCTGGCCGTATGCCCGCAAGCACCTGCTGCGCGCCACCCTCACGACCGTGGGGATCGTGCTCGGAGTGGCCGTCTTCGTGGGCATCCATCTGGCCAACGGCTCCGTCCTGGCCGCCTTTAACCGCACGGTCGATCGCATCGCAGGGAAAGCCCAGCTCCAGATTACGGCCGGCGAGCCGGGCTTCGACGAAGAGGTGCTCGAACGCGTCCAGGCCCTGCCCGAGGTCGGCGTGGCCGTCCCGGCCATTGAGGCGCCGGTCGAAACCGGGCTCAAGGGCCAGGGCAACCTCCTGATCCTGGGCGTGGACATGACCGGCGATCGCAGCCTGCGCGACTACGACCTGGAGGGTGAAGGCGAACAGGAGGAAGTCGTCGAGGACCCGCTGGTCTTCCTCGCCCAGCCCGATTCGCTCATCGTCACCCGCGAGTTCGCTTCCCGCAACGGCCTGCGCATCGACAGCCGGTTGTCCCTGGGCACCATGGAAGGCCCCCGGCAGTTCACCGTGCGCGGCATCATGCGCTCCGAAGGCCTGGGCGCGGCCTTCGGCGGGAACCTGGCCGTCATGGACATCTACGCCGCCCAGAAGGTGTTCGGCCGGGGCCGGCGGTTCGATCGCATCGACGTGGCCGCCGCCGAAGGCGTGAGCATCGCGGACTGCCGGCGCGCCATTCAGGCGGCGCTGGGACCGGGCTTCCAGATCGAGCCGCCCTCCTCCCGCGGCAAGCAGTTCGAATCGCTGCTGCGGGTCTACTCCATGCTGATGAACGTGAACAGCCTGTTCGCCCTGTTCATCGGCGTCTTCCTCATCTACAACTCGTTCGCCATCGCCGTCACCCAGCGGCGTCCCGAAATCGGCATCCTGCGCGCCCTGGGGGCCACCCGCGGGCAGATCCGCGCGCTGTTCCTCGGCGAGGGCGCCCTGGCCGGCCTCTTCGGTTCCATCGCCGGAGTGCTGGCCGGAATCGTCATGGCCCGGGTGCTGGCGGGCTACACAACCTCCGTGATGCAGGGCGTCTACGGCGTTTCCGAAAGCGCGCGCGAGATCGAGGCCTCGCCCGGTCTCATCGCCGCCGCCCTTGCCATGGGAATGGCCGCCAGCCTGGTGGGCGCTTTTCTCCCGGCCCGCAATGCCGCCCGCGTGGATCCCGTTCAGGCGCTCCAGAAGGGCAAGTACCAGGTCCTGACCGCGGGCGAAAACCGCGCCCGCCGCATCGCGGCCGCCCTGCTCGCCGCCGGCGCCCTGACCCCTCTTCTCTTCACCCGGTCCCGCCCGGCCTTCTATATGGGCTACGTCATGATGGCCCTCTGCGCCCTGCTGCTCACCCCCACCCTGGCCCTGTGGCTCGCGCGCCTGTTCCGGCCCCTGCTGCGCTGGATCCGCCCGGTCGAGGGCGCGCTGGCGGCCGACAGCCTGTTGCAGGCTCCGCGCCGCACCTCGGCCACCGTGGCCGCAGTGATGCTGTCCCTGGCCCTGGTGATCGGCCTGGCGGGACTCGCCCGGGCCGGCTATGCCGCCATCCAGGAGTGGCTTGACACCACCCTCAACCCCGACCTGTACGTTTCCGCCTCCAGCAACCTGGTCACCCGCTCCTATCATTTTCCCGACAGCATGACATCGGAGCTCCGCGCCCTGGAGGGCGTCGAGGAAATCCAGCGCGTGCGCAGTTCCCGTATCCTGTTTCGCGGAGGCGTCGTCATGCTGGTCAGCCTGGAGATGGAAAGCATCGCCCGCCGCACCCCCCGGCGCAGGCCCGTCGCCGGCGACCTCGCCGCCATGCACCGCCTGGCCGCTCAAGGCAAGGCCGTCATCATCTCCGAAAGCCTCGCCCAGCTGCAGAACCTCCGCATGGGGGACATTCTCGAAGTGGCCGCCCCTAGAGGCCTGCTGCGGCTTCCCGTGGCCGGCATCCTGCGGGATTACTCCGATCAGCAAGGCAGCATCTTCCTGGACCGCTCCGTCTACCTGCGCTGGTGGAACGACTCCTCCGCCGACATCTTCCGCATCTATCTCAAGCCCGGAGTGCGCGCGGAGGACCTCAAGGCCCGCATCCTGGAGCGTTTCGCCGGCCAGCGCCGCCTCTTCGTCCTGCTGAATCACGAAGTGCGCGAGTACATCCTCCGGCTCACCGACCAGTGGTTCGGCATGAGTTACATCCAGCTTGCCGTGGCCGTCCTGGTGGCCGTGCTGGGCATAGTCAACACCCTGACCGTATCCATCGCCGACCGCCGCCGCGAGCTGGGTATCCTGCGCGCCGTGGGCGGCCTTGCCGCCCAGATCCGCGGGACCATTTGGATGGAAGCCCTCGCCATCGGCCTCATCAGCCTGGCGCTCGGGTTGGGGCTGGGCGCGGTCAACCTGCTCTACGACATCGAAATGGCGCGCCGCGACTTCGCCGGCATGACTCTCGATTACCGCTACCCGTTCGGCATGGCCCTGGCCCTGGTGCCCATCCTGCTCGGCGCCGCCTGGGTCTCCGCCCTGGCCCCGGCCGAAACCGCCGTCCGGGGATCATTGACCGAGGCATTGGAATATGAGTAACGCGCCGCGATACATCCGGCCGCCGCGCCTCTTCCTCGCCCTCCTCCTGGCCCTCTCGGCCTGGGCCCAGGATCCGCGCCGGATCGTCGAGGAATCCCAGCGCCGCACCCGCTCCGGCTCGCAAATGTACGAAGGCGACCTCCAGGTCGTCGACGCCCGCCGCCGGGTGTCCCAAAAGCGCTGGCGCTATCGCCGCATGGGCTCCTACGGCGACAGCAAGGCCCTGCTCCGCTTCACCGCTCCGCCCGACGTCAAGGGCGTGGCCCTCCTGGTAGTCAACCATCCCGACCGCGCCTCCGACCAGTGGATGTGGACCCCCGCCATCGGCCGCGACCGCCGCATCGCCCTCCAGGACCGCTCCACCCGCTTTTTCGGAACCGACTTCAGTTTCGAAGACCTCGAGGAACGCGACGTCGATCAGTTCGACTTCACACTGCTGGGCGCCGAAACCATCGACGGGGCCCTGTGCTGGAAGATCGAATCGCGGCCCCGCAAGAAATCCCAGTACACCTCCTCCCACCTCTGGATCCGCCAGGACAACTATGTGCCCGCCCGCCTGGATAACTTCATCAAGGACGAAGTGGTCCGCCGCCTCTTCTATCGCCAGGTGGAGCGCATCCAGGAGATCTGGACCGCGCGTGAACTCGATATGACCGACCTGCGCCGCAACAGCCGCACCATCCTGCGCCTGGAGAAAGTGCGCTACAACGTCCCGCTCCAGGAAGAGGAGTTCACCGTGCAGGCCCTGCGGCGGGAACAGTGAGAGGCTGCCTCCTGGCGCTGGCCCTGGCTCCCTGCCTGGCGCAGGATTTCAGCCATCGCGGCTTCCTGGAAACCGGCGCGCTCCTCTATCCCCAGACCGCTCCCGGCGATAGCGGCCTCGCCGTGGCCGAGGCCCTGCTTCGCTACGAAGCCTTCTGGAATCCAGCCGGCGGCTGGCGCTTCGCCGCCGGCCTGGACGCCCGCGCCGACTCCCACCGCCAGGTCGCGCGCGAGTTTCGCCTCGACTGGCGGGACCGGGAACTGCAGCGGCCCGCGTTCTCCCTCCGCCGGCTCAGCGCCGCCTACGACCGCGGGCCGCTCAGCATCGAGGCCGGCCGCCAGTTCATCCGCTGGGGTAAGGCCGACATCCTCAACCCCACCGACCGCTTCGCCCCCCGCGACTTCCTCAACGTGGCCCGCGCCGACTCCCTGGGCATCACCGCCGTGCGGCTCACCTACGGCGGCCCCTCGGACTCCCTGGACCTCGTCTGGACGCCCCTGTTCACTCCCAGCCGCGTGCCGCTCATCGGGCAGCGCTGGGCGCCTCTGCCCTCCCAACTGCGTCTCCTCGACCAGGGAACCCGCTTTCCCGGCGGCTCCCAGGCCGGCCTTCGCTGGAACCACATCGGCCGCGGTCTGGAGTACTCGCTGTCCTTCTACGACGGGCGCAATCACCTGCCCCTGTTCGACGCCCGCCTGGCCGGCGCCGTCGTAGCCTTCCGGCGCTTCTACCCGCGCCTGCGCATGTACGGGGCCGACGCCGCGCTCCCCCTGCGCGCCGTCACGCTCAAAGCCGAAGCCGGGTATTTCACCTCCCCGGACCCCCGGGCCGATGAGTACGTCCTCTACGTCGTGCAGCTGGAGCGCCAGGCGGGCGAGTGGTCCTTCGTCGGAGGCTACGCCGGACAGGCCGTCACCCGCAGACGCTCGCCCCTGGACTTCGCGCCCGACCGCGGCCTCACCCGGGCCCTGCTGGGCCGCGCCGGCTTCACCATCGACACCAACCGCTCGCTCGCCGTGGAGACCGCTGTCCGTCAGAACGGCGACGGCATGTGGCTGAAGTTCGAATACTCCCAGGCCTTCGGCCGGCACTGGCGGGCTACCGGCGGCTTCACCTGGATTCGCGGGGATGCGGACGATTTCCTCGGCCGCTACCAGCGCAACTCGCACGCCCTCCTGGCCCTGCGCTACAGCTTCTGAGCGCCGTGATAGAATTCCCCTGCCTATGCTCGACGCCATTCGTTCCCGCCTGGGCCTGCCGTCCCCCCTCGTACAGGCGAGCCTGCTCGATCGCGCGGTCACCGTTCGCGCCGCCACCATCCGCGCCACTCCCGACTACGACGATGCCTGGGTGTTCGCCCTCGCAAGGCATGCCTCCAGCGCATTCGACATCGGCGCCAACGTCGGCTACGACGCCCTCATGATGCTCCTCTGCGCCGGCGTGCAGCGCGTCGCGCTGGTGGAGGCCAACCCTTCCGCGCTCGCCGTTGCCGCCGAAAACCTGATCCGCAACGGCGTGGGAGACCGGGCCGTCTTTCTCTGGGCCTTCGCGGGCGCCGAGGAGGGACGGCAGCAGGAATTCTGGACCGTGGGTTCCGGGCAGGCGGGCAGCATGTTCGCCTCGCACGCCGACACCGCCCGCGGCCGCGGCGCCCGCATCACCGTTCCCACCGTCACCGTCGATTCGCTCTGCCGCCGCTTCGGCGTTCCCGACCTGGTGAAGATCGACGTCGAAGGCGCCGAATCGCAGGTGCTCGAAGGCGCCTGCGAATGCGCCTCCCAGGGCCGGACGCGCTGGATCGTCGAGATGCACTCCAATCCGGAGCTGCCCATGCGAGCCAACGCCGCTCGCGTGCTGGAATGGTGCGGCCGTAACGGCCTCGGCGCCTGGTACCTCAAGGAGCACCGGCGGCTCACCGAAGCCGCCGCCATCGAAAACCGCGGCCGCTGCCACCTGCTGCTGCAGCCTTCCGCCGATCCCTACCCCGGCTGGCTCTCGCAAATCCGCCAGGGCGATCCCCCGCGCCTGTAGCGTCGCTACTGCACGCGCCTGGGTTTCAGTATCTTGATGTTGCCCGGCAGCGTGAACAGGTCGTCTTTCAGATCCTGGTTGATGGTCACCGCGTCCGAGAACATCTGGTAGATCTTCTCGCCGTCGCGCTCCCGCAGGATGGTCAACGGCCACATGACCCCGCCGCCCACGTCGCGGTACTTCGAGAACCGGGTCACCTCCTCCACCCGCTGCCTGGTTTCCGGATCGCGGCGGTAGAAGACCTGCCGCACCGGCAGCTTGGTGGACATTCCGAAATAGACCGTGACGATGCGGTTCTCGCTGTCCGCGATCTCCACGATCTCCACCGGCTGGTTCTCGAACACGTCGGTTCCCATGAACTGGAAGGTCAGGCCAGGCTCCCCCAAACGCTGCCGCAGGATGTAGAAAACGTTCTGCAGCGTGCTCTCCTTCCACCGGTTTACCGTGGCCGCCGGCATGGGGCGCGCTCCCCGGAAGGTGATTTCGTAGCCGGTGTCGTTGCTGAAGACCACCGCGCTGTACTCGTCCTTGCCGAAGGCCTGCCGCTCCCGCAACCCGAAAAAGCCCGGCGTGGGCGGCTCCGGACGCGTCAGGTAGCGGGTGTAGATCTTGGCCCGTGTCAGCCCCGAGAGTTCCTCCCGGTAGAAGGAATAGGCGCGGCCTTCCTCCACCCGGTCCTGCATGGCCAGAAAGCGGTCGCCGCCCAGCGCCGCCAGGACCTGGTCGACCACCTGCTTTCCGCGCTCCTGGCTGGATTGCGCGGACAACGAAAAAGCCCCTGCCAGGCACATCGCCAGCGGGGACGCAACAAACAGCGCGCGGCGGAATTTCATGGACGCTTGCTGACCTCCTCCACGGTCAAGCCCGAATTGAACTTGTACTCCGAAATGTTCGCCTCGGCGAACTTCTGTCCGTTCTGCATCACAGTGATCCGGAACGGCGCCTTCACCCCGTCCACCTCCCGAAATTCCCCGTAGATTTCCTCCACCTGGCTGGGCGCTCCTCCCATGCCCGGCGACGAGTAGGCTTCCTTCACCGGCATGCCCGTCTTCTCGTCCACGTACAGCTTCACGGTCATGCCCTCCCCGGAGATTTCCAACAGGCCCGGTCCCGCATGGTTCACCGTCCGGCCGGGAATGCGGTCGCTGGTCATCAGGCGCGGGTAGATGCGGAACAGCTCGCCCCGTACCTGCTGCATCAGCGGCGGCGGCAGCGGGCCCGCCCCCTGCGGGCTCACGATCCACCCGGTTTTTCCGTCCGAGTACACCGCCATCTTTCCGAACGGCAGCTGGCTGTCCTGCCGCAGGTGCTCGGGCGCCACCCAGCGGTTGGTGTTCCTGGCCTTCATGCCGCCCCGAGCCATCGTCAGTTCCGAAACGGTGGTGAGGTCCCGGATGCCCGCCAGGCGCTCCGCTCCTCCCAGCGCTTGCTGCACTCGCTGCAGCAGTTGCCGCCCGCGCTCCAGGCTGGCCGTGTCGGCCTGCGCGCTTTCCTGCCTGGGCTCGGGAATCGTCAGGTCGAGCTTGTTCACCGGCAGCCCCAGGCTGCTCAGCGGCTGCCCGAAATCCTTCGGATTTCCCACCGCCACGATGGTCAGCCGCTCCGGCTTGAGATGTTCCTTCGCCACCCGCAGCACGTCCTCGCCGGTCACCCCCTCGATCGCCTTCTGGTACTGGAAGATGAAATCGCGCGGGTAGCCGAAGTATTCGTAGCGCAGCAGCCGGTTCAAAGTCTTCGATTTGGTGTCGAAGTTGAACACGAAGCTGTTCAGCACCGAATCCTTCGCCGCCTTCAACTCCTCCGCCGACACCGGCGCGCTGCGGATACGCTCGATCTCTTCCCGCACCGCCCGTATGGCTGCCGCCGTGGAGGCCGAGTTGGTGCTGCCCCCGGCCCGGAACAGCCCCGGATGGCCGTAGTTCGCTCCCCAATACGCCGAGATGCTGTAGGCGATGCCCATCTGGGTCCGCACCCTCTGAAACAGCCGGCTGCGAAAACCGCCGCCCAGGATGTCCCCCATCACCTCCAGCGCCGGGTAGTCCTTGTCCCGGAACGTGCCGCCCAGGTGCCCCACCTCGAAGAACGTCTGGGTGACGTCGGGCTTCTCGCCGAGGAACACCCCGGGCTCCGGCTTGCCCGGCACCTTCGGAAACGGCGGCACGGCCGGCTGCTGGTAGCTCCAGCCTCCGAACAGCTTTTCGATGCGGGCTTTCATCTCCGCCGTGGAGAAATCGCCGTATACCGCCAGCATGATGTTGGCCGGGAAGAAATAGCGGCGGTAGAAGGCCACCAGGTCGTCGCGCTGGATGCGCCCCAGGTGCTCGTATTCCATCGTCCAGCCGTAAGGATTGTCCCGCCCGTACACCAGGTTGGCGAACTCCCGCGAGGCGATGCCGGAAGGACTGTCGTTGCGCCGCGCGATCGAGCTGCGCAGCTCGTTCTTCGCCAGGTCGATCTTCTCCTGGCGGAACTCCGGCGCGGTCAGCAGGTCGCGAAACACGCCCATCACTTCATCCGTGTTCTCTTTCAGCGCCGAGAACGACACCCGGCCGCTGGTCTCCCCGATGTCGCTCTCCACCGCCGCCGCGATGTTCTCCAGCTGCACGTCGATCTCGTCGCCCGTGCGGGCCTGCGTTCCTCCCGTCCGCAGCACCATGCCGGTCATGGTGGCCAGCCCGACCTTCTCGGGCGGATCGAACAGGTTGCCGGTGCGTACCAGCGCCGTACCGCTCACCAGCGGAAGCTCGTGGTCCTCCAGCAGGTATACCTTCATCCCGTTGGGAAGCGTGTACTGCTCCACGGGCGGGATCTGGATCGGCTTGAGCGGCGGGAAGCGCAGCTGCGTGTGCGAAGGAATGGCCGGCTGCCGCCCGGCCCTGGCCGGCGCGGTCTGGGCCTCACCGGCCCCGGCCAGCCACAGGGGTAGAACGGCCGCGAGCAGGAAACGTCTGGTCATCGCGCGCCTCCCGCGGCCGCTTTGTCCTGATAGAGGTAAGCGACCGTTTTGTGCTCGTCCACGAAATACTGCCGGGCCACCCGCTGCACGTCCTCCGCCGTAACCCGGTTGATTTCGTCAATCGACGTGAACAACTTACGCCAGTCGCCGTAGTTGACGTAGTAACTCGCCAGCAGGGAAGCCAGCCCGGCATTGTTGTCCAGCTGCCGGATCAGGCCGGCACGCGTCTTGGTCTTCACCCGGTCCAGGGTCTCCGTGTCCACCTTCTCCTTCTTGAAGCGCTCCAGCAGGTCGTAGAAGGCTTTCAGGTTGTCGTCGGTGGAATGGCCGATGGCGGGCACCAGGAAGAACAGGAACAGGTTGCGGTACTTGGCGTCGGGGAAGGTGGCCGCCGTCATGGCCGCCAGCGAGAGCTTCTTGTCCCGGACCATCTCGCGATAGAGCAGCCCCGTGCGCCCGCTCGCCAGG
Organism: Bryobacterales bacterium; assembly: GCA_020852755.1. Classification (GTDB taxonomy): domain Bacteria; phylum Acidobacteriota; class Terriglobia; order Bryobacterales; family Bryobacteraceae; genus JADZAF01. Next base: position 13,486 of record JADZAF010000213.1, on the reverse strand, counting down.
ATTCCGGAGATCACGTCGAATACCGGGTCGTCGTTGTCGTGCTGGTCGGGCCGCTTGTAGCCCACGAACACCAGCGGCTGGCTGGGCGACTCCACCTCCACGCGCTTCGGCCCGGCCTGGTCCGGCTCCCGGGTGATCACCCGGGGCGGCAGGGGGCGCGCCGGCAAACGCCCGAAGTACTTCTCCGCCATCCGCCGCATCGCCGCCGCCTCCACGTCTCCCACGATCGCGATGGTCATGTTACCCGGCACATAGTAAGTGCGGTAGAAACTCTCCGCATCCTCTACCCGCAGGTTCTCGATGTCGCTGGCCCAGCCGGCCGGGGAGCGGCCGTAAGGGTGCGCCGCAAAGGCCGTGGAAAGCAGCGCCTCCATCAGCTTACCCTGCGGGCTGGACTCGATGCGCATGCGCCGTTCCTCGCGCACCACGTCGCGCTCCTTGTAGAACTCGCGGAACACCGGCGTCAGGAAACGCTGGGATTCCAGCAAAAACCACAGCTCCGTCCGGTTGGAGGGGAAGTTGTAGTAGTAGTTCGTCGAGTCGAGCCCGGTGCCCGCGTTCAAACCCACCCCGCCGTTCTCCTCGATGATGCGCGGATAGGCGTTGGGCGCCACGTACCGATTGGCCGCCTCGACGGCCTTTTGCAATTCCGCTTCCAGCTTCCGGATGACTTCGCCGTCCGCCCGGAACTCCTTGCGCCGCTCGGCCTCCAGCTTGTCGTAGATGGCTTCCACCGCCTCCAGCGCCTTCTTCTCGGCCGGCCAGTTGGTGGTTCCGATGCGCGGGGTGCCCTTGAACGCCATGTGCTCGAACATGTGCGCCAGCCCGCTCTTCCCCAGCGGATCGTCCACCGAACCGGCGTTCACATAAGTGTGAAACGAAACCACCGGAGCCTCGTGCCGTTCCGCCACGATGAAATGCAGGCCGTTGGCAAGCGTGAACTCCGTAACCCGTTTCTCAAACTCCCGCAAATCCTGAGCCGGTAACAGCAAAGGTGCGAGTAGCACGACGGCGCAGCCGCGCCCCAGGAGGGTCATAGTCTTATTGTAGTCATCCGCCGTCAGCCGTCAGCTGTCCATACCGCGGGCGGAGAGCCGGCGGCCGGCAGCGTGTTTCAAAACGTGATCCCCAGCAGAAACTCGGTCTGGTCGTCGGAGGAATCCAGCAGGCCCCGGATATCCCTGTAGTTCTTGAAACCCCAGCGGGTGTAGCGGATTTCGGGCGAGATGCGCAGGAACGGCACTCGCACCTCGATCCCCCCGCCCAGCACGAAGCCGCTCCGGTAGCTGTCTTCGAATACCGGCTGGTCCCCCACCCGCTCCCGTATGCCGGGAACGCGGAAGAAGTCGCGGATCTCGCTGACTCCCGTAAGCGTATTGAAAGATACTCCCGTATCGACGAACGGGCGTATCAGCCCACCCGAAAATCGATACTTCAACAGCACGGGAACCTCCCAGGAGTTCACCGAAGACGACGCAGTGACCACCGAGTCCGCCAGTTGCTGGAACGAAGAGAAGTTGGCCTGCTTGTACAGCGCGTCGACTTCCACGCTCAGCCGGAAAGGCAGGTGCAGCTCGAAGGTGGGCCCGATCGTGTACCGCTTGGTCTCCGAGCGCAGCAGTTCACCCGGGTCGGCCAGGGTATCGAAAGCGTCATTCAGCGGGGCGCCCAGCTTCACGCCAAGCGAAATGGGCTGGGCGGTCAGGGCGGGAACGCACAGCAATACTGCCGGCAATAGCCTCTTCATCAAGTTTGCCGACGTACACCGCCTCTCTTCCGTTTCGCGCGGCCTTCCCCGCCTCACTCCGGCAGGTCCCGGAACGCCTCCTCGATCTCCCGCTTCGCCTCCATCGAGGGCACGCACAGCGGCAGCCGCGGCGGCCCGCCATAGTACCCCTTCAGATCCATGGCGTACTTCAGCCCCGGCACCCCGTACCTGCTCGTCACCAGCACCGCCGCCCGCGCCACCCGGTCCTGCCACTCTCTGCCTGCCTGCTCCTCCCGCGTCCGGTACGCCTCCCAGATCGCCAGGGTGGAAAAAGGAGCCGCGTTCGCAAACGCCAGGATGGCCCCGCAGGATCCCATCAGCAGCGACGGCCACAGCGTCGGCGCCGACCCCACCAGCACCTGGAAACCCGGCTTCACCTCCCGGATCATCTGCATCACTTTTTCCAGATTTCCCGAGCTCTCCTTCACAGCCACGATGTTCGGGTGCTCGGAAAGCGCCGCTACCGCCTCCGCCGCGATGTCCAGACCGGTCGCCTGCGGCCAGTTGTAGATGATCAGGGGGATCTTCGACTGGTCGGCCGCCGCCCGGAAGTACAGCATCTGCGCCTCCGGCTTGTTCAGCAGGTTCTTGTAGTAGTGCGGGGTCCGCACCATGGCCGCCTTGTATCCCATCTCGGCCGCCCGGTTGGTCAGGCACACCGTTTCGCGGACGCTCTCCATCCCCGTTCCCGCGATCAGCAGCTTCTCCGGAGCCGCGAACTGCGCCACCAGCTCCCACAGCGCGTACTTCTCATCCGCCGTGAGCATCACACTCTCGCCCGTCGACCCGCAAACCACGTATCCGGCCAGTCCCGTCCGGTTCCATTTTTCTATGTTGTGCCGCAGTTTCACCGGGTAGACCTCGCCGTTTGCGTCGAAGGGGGTGGTGATCGGTGGGAAAATACCTTGTAGTTTCATTTCCTCACTATGTTCTCTCTGCGCCTGGATACCAGGCAAGCTGACCGCGACCTGCTCCTCGCCGAACTGTGGGAGGCCGGCTGCTGCGGCATCCTCGAAACCGGCTCCGGCCTGCGCGCCTTCTTCGAGGACGACCGCCGGGCCCCCGCCCTGCGCGATCGCTTCTCCGGCCACTTGGCCGGCTTCGAATTCGAGGAGCCGCGCGACTGGGTGCAGGTCTCCCGCTCCTTCTGGCAGCCCCTGCTCGTCGGCAGCCGCTTCTTCCTGGCCCCCGACTGGCTCGACAGCCCCGCCCCTCCCGGCCGGCTGCGCATCTCCATCAACCCCGGCCTGGCTTGCGGCAGCGGCGCCCACGAAGCCACCCAGCTCTGCCTGGAAGCCGCCGAGCGTTTCCTCAAGCCCGGCATGACCGTGCTCGACATCGGCGCCGGCAGCGGTATTCTGACTGAAGCCGCCTGGCTGCTGGGCGCCGGCCGGGTGCTGGCCTGCGACATCGATCCGGAGGCCCTCGCCGTGGCCCGGAGCCGCCTGGAAACCGCCGCCGTCCGGGCGCCGCTTTTCCATGGCTCGGCCGCCGCCGCCCGCTCCGCTTCCGTCGACCTCGTGCTCGCGAACATCAGCGCCGCCGCAGTCGCGGAACTCTCACCGGATATCGTGCGCTGTCTCCGTACCGGAGGTATCGCCCTGCTGAGCGGCTTCGAGGCCGCCGAACAGCAGGCCGTCGAAGCCGCCTTTCAAGCCGCGGGCGGCGCGGTCCTGGGCGCCTGGCGGAAGGCCGGCTGGACCCTGCTGGCCGGCTGCAAAGAGAATTGGAAGAAAACCGGGACTTTCCGGCAGCCTGAGGTATAATCAGGGGTGCCGCCACTCATTATCGTGCAGTTATCGTGAGCAGGAGGTCCGTTTTTAGCGAATGTGGAATAAACGCAGTCAGGAACCATTTACTCCCAAACCGGCATCTATGCCGCCGTCTTCTTCTTCCGAACTCATCAAGGAGGGACTGCCTTTGTCGACAACCCCCTACCGTCATACCGAACCGGAACCTCCCCGAGGGGCCGCCAGCATCGGCAAGTCCGTCACCATCAAAGGCGAGATCATCAGTCGCGAGGATTTGTTCGTGGATGGCGAGATCGACGGCACGCTCGAGGCGCAGGAGCACCGCATCACCATCGGACCCAACGGCAAGGTCGAGGCCGGCATCAAGGCGCGGGAAATCGTGATCCTGGGCACGGTTCACGGCAACGTGGAAGCCAGCGATAAAATCGACATCCGCAAGGATGCCAAGCTGGTGGGCGACATCAAAACCACCCGTATCATCATCGAGGACGGCGCCTTCTTCAAAGGCAGCATCGACATCGCCCGTCCCGAGGCCCCCAAGCCCGCACCGCCGCCGCCCCGCCCACACCCGGCCATGGCTGCCTCCAATACGCCCCCAATCGTCGAGGTGAAGCGGTAAGATCGGGTATAGAGGCATAACACCAGGGAGGTTGCAGGAGGCGGAGCGGGTTGCTGCCGGAACGACTTAGAACGATCCTCCGTGGCCATTCCGCGGCGGCTCCGCCGGCCGTCAACGGCCAGCGCATACCGGATTCCAGTGCCCAGCCCCCGGGCCCTGCGCCGGATAGCGTCTACGCCCGCCATAGCCACGGCCTCGAGCAGTTCTTCGCTTACATCAAGGACTACAGCGGCCTTTCCATCCTCGATCTGGGCGAAACCAACCAGGCCAACATCAACTTCATCACCAGCCTGGGGCACAAACTTTACTCCGAGGATTTCCTCCGCAGCCTGGACGCCAGTTTCAATGGAGAGGCCGAGGCCGGTCAATCCCACCCGGCGGAGATCGAGAACTTCCTGCGCCAGAACCTCGATTACGGCGAGGCGCAACTGGACGGCGTGCTGGTCTGGGATGTGCTCCAGTACATGGCCCCGCCTCTGCTGGCCGCCACCCTCAACCGCCTCTACCATATCGTTAAACCCGGCAGCTACCTCCTGGCCATCTTCAACGCCCAGGAGCGTTTGACCCCCCGCCCGGTCTACACTTTCAAGATCCACGACGACGCGACCCTGCTGCTGGCCGACCGGGGCCTCCGTCCGCCCGTCCAGACCTTCAACAACCGCACCCTGGAAAAGCTCTTCCAGCGGTTCGACTCCCTCAAGTTCTTCCTCACCCGCGAGCAGTTGCGGGAAGTCATCGTCAAGCGCTGACCCCTGGAATTTCGGCGGCGGGCCTTCTCTCCGCGCCGGGGCGACGTTCCTGCCGCGCCGGGAAAGAAGCGGATCCGTTCAGAAATCCCCCGGGGGATACTGCGAAGTCACGAAAGCCGTGAAGTCCTCGAGCGCCTTCCGGTACTTCTCCCCGGCCGCTTTCCGGACCTCCGCGGCGGCCTGGTGGGCTTTGTAGGCATCCGAAGCCGCCCCTGCTTCCTGGGCCAGCGCCAGCAGGCGCTCCGCTTCCTCCTGGGCGGTGCGGTACTCGGCCTCGGCCGATTCCAGCGCCCGCCGGAGTTCGGCCTCCACCACTTCCGGGTCCATCCGCCACGGAACTTGCAGTTACCGTGCCGAACCCGGCTAACCGTTGCCTCCGCAATACCTTATGCCGGCGGCTTGCGCCGCCTTACCAGCGACTTCCGGAAACTCCGAGCCCGGCGCCCTCTCGGCCGCGGGCGGTTCCCCGCGCGCTCTTCCCAGGACGCCTCCGCGCCGGCCCGAAGAAACTCGAAACGCTCCACCGTGGCCGCCACGACGCATCTCCCGGAAGGATCCACCTCCACCCGCACTACGTTGCCCGCGCCGTAGAGCACCACCTCCGAGCCGTTCCCCGGCTGAATCTTCACTTTGAACTCGATTGTTTTGCCGGTTGCGAACGGCAGATCGGAACTGAACTGAACCCCGCGGGAACTGATGTTCTGGGTCACGCCCACCGCCGCCGAAGGCACCCGTCCGATCCGGGTAATCTCGATGGGAAGCTGCAGTGGGTACCTCCCCGCCCGCCGCCGCTCGACTGAAGGCATTTCGACCCCGCCTCTATCCACATTCTCCGCCCGGGTGGAACCGCCCGCAACCGGGCGGAACGGAGTGGCGGGCAACCGGAAGGAAGACCGCGCACGTGAGCCCGACCAGGCAGCGCAGCGGGTCGGCTCCGCGCGGGAACGACGACCATCACCCGGCGCGAAACTCGCGGCCCTCAGCCCGGCGGGCGCCTTTTCATTGCGGCGGCCCGGTCGGCGACGATAGTCACCCGCATGTCCCCTGCCAGGCGGACGATTCGCTGGACCAGCGAGCGTCCCAGAACGGCACTCCAGGGGGTTCGCCCGGGCCGGGCGACGAAGATCTGAGTCACTTTGTTGGCTCGAGCGAAGTCGACCAAAACCGCGGCCGCGTCGTCCCCCTCCAGTATGCGCGTATCAATGTGCAGATTGCGGGCGAACTCCAGATGCTTGTTCACGCGTTCGCGCTGCGCTCGGGAACCGTCCGCCGCCCGCCCCGTCACCGCTACGGCAATGCAGCCGGCCTTCAGATAGTCCGCAACTCGCCGGCCGCGCCGGATCACCGCGGCGGTGGAGGGCTCGGCCGAGATGTGCAACAGAAGATACTCCCGCGCGGCATTGTCCTGCGGCAACGGGTTCGTAGCGGTTTTCGAATTGTCCGGGGCCGCCTGCCGCAAGTCCACTTCGTGCGCAGTCTGGCGCATCGCCATCTCACGCAAGGCCGCGAGTGACGGCTCCCGAAAGAAGTTTTCCAGTGCGCGCGCAGCCTTCTCGGGCTCATACACCACTCCGCGTTTCATGCGGTTCAGCAGCGCTTCCGGAGGAAGGTCCACCAGCACCACCTCGCCGGCCAGTTTCACCACCCAGTCCGGCACGGTCTCCCGCACTCGGACCCCCGTGACCTCGAAGGTCTGGTCGTTCAGACTTTCCAGGTGCTGCACGTTCATCGTGGTGAAAACGTCGATGCCATGCTCCAACAGCACCAGTGCATCTTGCCAGCGTTTAGTCCGCTCCACTCCGGGTGCATTGGTGTGGGCGAACTCATCCACCAGGCAGATTTCCGGACGGCGCGCGATGATCGCTGCTGTATCCATCTCTTCAAAACTTGTTCCCCGGTACTCGATCCTCCGGCGAGGCACGGTCTCCAGGCCCTCGGTCCGGGCAATCGTATCGCGCCGGCCGTGGGGTTCGAAGTAGCCGATGACCAGGTCGCGGCCCTGCCGTCGCAGCTCCTGGCCGTCCACCACCATCTGATACGTCTTGCCGACGCCGGCGGCGTACCCGAGATAGACCTTCAGACGGCCTTTCCGGCCGGCGAACTGAAGAGTCTCGTCCATATCTCCACCCTTAGTGCGGAAAGACCTGAACGTCAATTCCCTCAGCCAGCCGGATCAGACGGTCGACCGGAGTACCCGCTGCCTGCTTCCACCAACCGCGCCGCTGGGTATGTCCGATAAAGACCTGGGTAATCCCGTGTTCCATGGCGAAACCCAGAATCGCTTGCACAGGATCGCCGCCGCGGAGTATCTCCACGTACGCGCCTGCTTCCCTCGCAAGCCGGAGGTTGCGCGCCAAAGAAGCCTGATCCTGTGCGGTCAGGTCCGGTTGCTCCACGTACACCGCGTACAGTGCGCCGTGAAAGCGCGCGGCGTTCCTCCGCCCGCTGGCGATCATCTTGGCGGCGTCCGAGCGAGCGGTCATGCACACCAGGATTCGCTCCTGCGTGCCCCATTGGGCCTTGATACCGTGGCGTTCGAGGTAGGCCTCCAGTTGCCGGTCCACTACATCCGCGGCAGCCAGCAGCGCCAGTTCGCGCAACGATCTCAGTTGGTCCTCCCGCTGCCCGGCGGTTTCCCCTGAGACCGCGGCCCTCTGGCGCGGGGAATCAATGGCGGGAGCGTCGACCACCGCGATCTCGTCGGCGGCATGAATGAATGCCAGGGGGACTTTCTCCGCAGGACGCTTGCCCGTGATGGCTTCCACCCGATCCTGGTACTCGGCGATGTATTGCAGGTTGACGGTCGTGATCACTCCAATGCCGGCTTCCCGCAGGCTGCGGACATCCTGCCAGCGATGCGCATTCCGGCTGCCCTCGGGATTGTCGTAGGCCAGGCCATCGATCAGGCAAACGCCAGGGCGTCGCCGAAGGATGGCATCCACGTCCACTGCCCGGCGCCCGGCCGCCTCGCGTTCCGGAACTCTCTCGAGCGCGGCGAGCACCGCTTCGCATTCCGGCGGCCGCTTCGGCTGAATGGCGCCCACCACCACGTCTTCGCCCCGCTCGCGGCGGCGCCTTCCCTCGTCGAGCATCGTAAACGTCTTGCCGACGCCGGAGGAATATCCCAGAAAGATCTTCAATCGGCCCCGGCGCTCACGGCGCTCCTCCGCCTGTATCCGGCGGAGCAGAAGGTCCGGGTCCGGGCGCTGGCCGGTCACCAAATCCCCCCTTGACGCCAGACCGCCACAACAGCCCCAACGTCACGGCGGTCTGCTGCGATTCGAGCCGGCCCGGATGCCGTCCAGGGAAGAAGCGGCGATTCGAGTAGTCCCGGCGCCACTCGCCGCGAAATTGAAACCCCGGCGCCGGCTGCCATCTGAGTGCGATCGTGTTGTCCTTGAGCGCCTGCGGCATGCCGCTGAACAGGCCATGCCTGTCGTCGAGATACTCGAACCGGCTCCCCAGCACCCATCGCGGGTTGAAGCGGTACGCCATAGCCGAATACGGCGAGGTAAGCGGCAGGCGGCACAGTCGCGAATTCCCACAGCATAAGCGGTCAGCGGCTTCCCACTGTTTCGTCCAGGGCAAGATTCAACACCAGCACGTTGATCCGCGGCTCTCCCAGGAGGCCCAGGTCGCGTCCCTCCAGATGGCGGTGAATCAAGGCCCGGATCCGATCCGGTTCGACGCCGCGAGCCTTGGCCACCCGCGGCGCCTGCGCTTCCGCATTCGCCGGCGTGATGTGCGGATCCAGGCCGCTGGCCGACGCCAGCACCGCGTCCGGCGGCACGTCGCCCGAAAATTGCGGGTTTTCGGCGCGGTAGCGTCTCACCGACTCCCGGACGCGCACCGTTAGCCTGGAACTCGTCGGGCCAAGATTCGATCCTCCCGATGCGAGCGGATCATACCCGCGGCCGGCGGCCGAGGGACGCGGATGGAAGTATTCGGGGCGGGTGAACTGTTGCCCGATGAGCGATGATCCGACCGCCCGGCCGTTCTTCCGGATCAGGCTGCCGTTGGCCTGATCGCGAAACAGAATCTGCGCCAGCCCGGTCACCAGGGCCGGATACACAAGTCCGGTAGCCACGGTCAACACCAGGGTCATCCGTAGAGCCGGAATCAGTTGTTGCCGCACGGAAGCCTCCTATACAAGACCCATGAGAACCAGCAGACGGTCGATCGCCCAAATCCCGGGAAACGGAACAACCAGTCCGCCCAGGCCATAGACCAGCAGGTTTCGGCGAAGCAGCGGCGCGGCCGCGGAGGGGCGGTATCTCACTCCGCGCAGAGCCAGGGGCACGAGCGCCACTATGATCAAGGCGTTGAAGATCACCGCGGACAACACGGCGCTCTGCGGCGTCGCCAATCCCATGACGTTCAGCTTGCCGAGGACCGGGTAGGCGGTCATGAACATGGCTGGGATGATCGCGAAGTACTTCGCGACGTCGTTGGCGATGGAAAATGTGGTCAGGGCGCCGCGCGTGATCAGCAGTTGTTTTCCGATGGCGACAACTTCGATGAGCTTCGTCGGGTTGCTGTCCAGGTCCACCATGTTGCCGGCCTCTTTGGCGGCCATTGTTCCCGTGTTCATGGCCAGGCCGACATCAGCCTGGGCCAGCGCGGGGGCATCGTTGGTGCCGTCGCCGGTCATCGCCACCAGGCGCCCCTCGGCCTGCTCGCGCCTGATGTAATCGAGCTTGTCCCTGGGAGTGGCCTGCGCGAGAAAGTCGTCGACCCCGGCTTCGATGGCGATCGCTGCCGCTGTCAGCGGATTGTCCCCCGTGATCATCACCGTGCGAATGCCCATTTTGCGAAGATGCCCAATGCGCTGGGGCATTCCGCCTTTGACGATATCCTTCAGGTGGATGAATCCCAACACCTTGCCGCCGTCCGCCACCGCCAGGGGTGTGCCGCCCCCGCGCGAGATGCGCTCCGATATCTCCGCGAACTCCTGCGGGATGCGCCCTCCCCGCTCGCGGACGAAAGCGCCGATCGCGTCCGAGGCGCCTTTGCGAAGCCGCCGCCCATCCAGATCGACGCCGCTCATTCTGCTGTAAGCCGAGAAGGGGATGAACACCGCATTGTGCTCGCCCACTTCGCGGCCGCGGAGGTTGTATTTCTGCTTCGCTAACACCACCACGGACCGGCCTTCGGGGGTCTCGTCGGCCAGGCTGGAGAGTTGGGCGGCGTCGGCCAGGTCCCGTTCGGAAACGCCCGCGACGGGCAGGAACTCCACTGCCTGCCGGTCGCCCATGGTGATCGTCCCCGTCTTGTCGAGCAAAAGAGAATTCACGTCGCCAGCCGCCTCGACGGCTTTCCCGCTCATGGCTAGCACGTTGTGCTGCATCACGCGGTCCATGCCCGCGATGCCGATGGCCGAGAGCAGCCCGCCGATGGTGGTGGGGATCAGGCAGACCAGCAGCGCCACTAACACCGTGGTGCTGGGTACGGAGCCCGCCCCAGCCGCGGCAATGCTGTATTCCGCGAACGGCGCCAGCGTCGCCACCGCCAGCAGGAAGATCGCGGTCAGACCTGCGATCAGTATGTTCAACGCGATCTCGTTCGGCGTCTTCTGGCGCCTCGCGCCCTCGACCAGCGCAATCATTCGATCCAGGAAAGTCTCGCCGGGGTTCGACACGATCCGCACGCGGATCCAGTCGGACAATACCTTCGTGCCCCCGGTTACCGCGCTCCGATCTCCGCCGGATTCGCGGATGACGGGCGCGCTTTCGCCCGTGATGACCGATTCGTCGACCGTCGCGATCCCGTCGACCACTTCGCCGTCTCCAGGAATCAAGTCTCCGGCTTCTACGAGCACCAGGTCGCCGGCGCGCAATTGCGACGACGGCACTCGCTCCACGCGGCCTCCTGCGAGCCTCTTCGCGATCGAGTCGGTCCTGGTCTTTCGCAGGCTGTCGGCTTGCGCCTTGCCGCGCGCCTCGGCCAGGGCTTCCGCGGAGTTGGCGAAGAGCACCGTAAACCAGAGCCACAAGTTGATCTGCAGGGCAAAGCCGGCCCCCGGAGCGCTGATGGCGAGATCGCGCGCCAGAAGCAGCGTCGTCAACACGGCGCCGATCTCGACCACGAAGATCACGGGGTTGCGGAACAGGGACAGCGGGTTTAGCTTGCGAAGCGCGTCCGTCAAAGCCCGTCCCAGGATCTGGCGGTCGAAGAGCGGGCGCGAGCGCGCCATTTTCTTCGGCATCAGGTTTGCCGGCGCCCCTGTTTGCGGTGCTGTCAATCCAGCAGACACTCAGAAAACCCTCATCTCGTGCATCAGGAAATGTTCGACAATCGGTCCCAGCGAAAGCGCCGGAAAGAACGCCAGCGCTCCCACGATCACTACCGTACCGGCGAGGAGCGTCACAAAAAGCGGGCCGTGAGTGGGAAGCGTTCCGCTGGAGGCTGGCAATCTTCGCTTGCCGGCCAGACTGCCCGCTGCGGCCAGCAAGGGAACAATGATGAAAAACCGCCCGATCAGCATGGCAAGCCCGATGGTCAGGTTGTACCAGGGTGTGTTGGCGTTGAGGCCCGCGAACGCGCTGCCGTTGTTGCCGGTTCCACTCGCATAGGCATACAGAATTTCCGAGAGGCCATGGGGGCCTTGGTTGTTGAGATTTCCGGTGGCCGGGCCCGGCGGGTTGATGTACGAGCCTTCCGCCAGGTCCAGAACACCGGATGCGCCGGTGAAGAGAAGCACGCTGGCCGCCGTGGCGATAAGCGCCAGCATGGCCATCTTCACCTCCTTGCCTTCGATCTTCTTGCCGATGTATTCAGGCGTCCGGCCGACCATCAGTCCGGCGATAAACACCGCGAGGATCGCGAACAACAGCATTCCGTACAGCCCCGCGCCGGCTCCTCCGAAGATCACTTCGTTGGTCAGCATGTTGAAGATCGGGACCAAGCCGCCGATGGGCGTATAGCTGTCGTGCATGCTGTTCACCGCGCCGCAGCTGGCGCCGGTGGTAATCGTGGCGAACAACGCCGAGGCTGCGATGCCGAAGCGAACCTCTTTGCCTTCCATGTTTCCGCCAGGGTGCAGGTTCGAAGGAGACTGTTGAACGCCGGAAGCGGCCAGGATCGGGTTGCCGCTCTGTTCGGAAATGTAGGCTGTGAACGCTCCGGGCAAGAAGAGTATGCTCATGGCGGCGAAAATCGCCCAGCCCTGGCGTGTGTCCCCCACCATCTTGCCGAACGTGTAGGTTAGTCCTGCCGGGATCATGAAGATGAGCAACATCTCGACGAAGTTCGTCAAGGGGGTGGGATTCTCATAGGGGTGCGCCGAGTTGGCGTTGAAGAAGCCGCCGCCGTTGGTGCCCAACTCCTTGATGGCCTCCTGGGAAGCGACCGGCCCTTGCGGGATGATCTGGGTCCCTCCCTCCAGGGTTTGAACCTGCGCATAAGGCAGCCAGTTCTGGATCACGCCTTGCGAGCAGAGAAACAGCGCGGCAACCAGGGAAATCGGCAGTAACACATAAACCGTCGCCCGCGTCAGGTCCACCCAGAAGTTGCCGATTGCGCCGGCCCTTTCGCATGCGAAACCGCGGATGAGCGCAATGGCAACCGCCATCCCGGCTGCGGCGGAAGCGAAGTTCTGCACGGTCAGACCCGCCATCTGCACGAAGTAACTCAGGGTGGCCTCGCCCGAGTACGCCTGCCAGTCGGTGTTAGTCATGAAGCTGACGGCAGTGTTGAACGCCAGGTCGGGAGTGACGTTTCCGGCGCCGAAAGCCTGCGGGTTGAACGGGAACCAGCCCTGAAGCCGCTGCAGCAAGTAGAGGACCAGGAACGAGAACAAGCTGAATGCCAATAGAGCCCCTGCATACCCGGTCCAGCGCTGCTCGGCGTCCTCACGGATCCCCGACAGGCGGTAGATCAAGCGCTCCACCGGCCGGAGCAGCGGGTGAAGGAAGGTCCGCCGGCCGGCGAAAACATACGCCAGGAAGGCGCCCAGGGGCCTGGTGACCAGCAGGATCGCCAGGAAGTAAACAGCAATCTGGAGGAAGCCGGTTTCAGTCATGCCTGGTTTCCTTCAAAACCGCTCCGGCATCAGCAGCGCGTACAACAGGTACGCGAACAGAGCGAGCGCCGCCATTCCTGCAAGTGCGTAATTCATCGATTCCCTCCTGATGGCGTGCAGCACGAAGGCAAACACCAGCAATGCCGCGGCTCCCGCCGACGCATGGTCCATCGCTTCCCTCCCTCAGAGCCGCTCGCACGCTTTCGCGAAGCCCCAACATGCGCCAAAGAAAATGGCGGCGATGGCCGGGTAGAGCAAGTCAAGCATTGCCATCCGCCTCCACGAAGACCACATGGTGCCCGGACCTTTCCCGCATTCTCGCCGCGCGCTCCGCCGGGCTGGGCCGCCGGCGGCGCCGTACGCCTCCGGTGACGATCGGTGAACAAGGCTGCGTCACACGGCCGAAGACATCCTTCCGGTCGCGGCCATAACGGATCTCAACCCCAGCCCCCACTCCGGTCGCCCCCGCGAACGGCACCTGCAGGCCGGCCGCCAGTTGGACGCCTCGCCGCAGTGCGGCAAGGGATCCGCGAACTCCCGTGTGGACAACGGCCGCTTGCAAGGGAGCCGGCTCCACCC
>JADZAF010000212.1 GCA_020852755.1 Bryobacterales bacterium | reverse complement strand
TTCTGGAGAAGGGCGATTACTACGGGCCGGCCCGCTCGACCCTGTTTATGGTGACGAAGTAACTCGCACGGCCGGGCCTGCCCACTGCGGCAGGCCCGCTCCTTCCACCCTCAAAACGCGTCCTTGAACCCGGAACGCATCAGGCCGCCCCTGGAAAGCCTGAAGGGCTGCAGCTCAACGGGATTCCGTGGATGCTGCGTGCGGGTGCGCCTTGAGCGGACCGGGTCAGCACCCTGCACGGGGCGCCAGTCCCCTTCCCGGAGACTTGCCGCTCTCAGCCGGAACTGCGCGCTTCCAAGCCCATCGGGAACTGCATTCATGCGTTCGAGGTGACGCACGGGAACCTGAGCGAGTATAGTTTCATGGTGGTGGTTTGGAGCCGTGGCCGCATCCGTCCGCACGCCGGGCGGGTCCGGTGCAAGGGGCCGCGATGAAGTTCTACTGGCTGCTGCTGTGGGTTCTCTGTGCCTGGCGCATCACGCACCTGCTCCAGGCCGAGGACGGCCCCTGGGACCTGGTGGTCCGTTTGCGCGGCCGGGCGGGCAGCGGCTTCTGGGGGCGCGTTCTGGACTGCTTCCAGTGCCTCAGTCTCTGGGTGGCCGCTCCCCTGGCTTGGCTGGCAGGCGACACCTGGGGAGAGCGCTTGCTGCTGTGGCCGGCGCTTTCGGCGGGGGCGATCTTGCTGGAGCGAATCACCCATCGAGAGGCGGCGCCCCCGGCCGCCTGGTTTGAAGAGAGGGAGGAGGAAACCGATGTCCTGTTGCGGCCAGCGCCGGGAGCGGCTGAGCGGCAATCCGCCGAGCCGCCCCGCGAATGAACCCGCGGCGGAAGGGGTCCCGCGTCAGAGAGCCATTTACTTCGAGTACACCGGCAACATGGCCCTGACCGTCTTCGGACCGGTGTCGGGCAGGCGCTACCGGTTTGCCGGGCAGGGCGCCCGGCTGGCCATCGACCCGCGTGACCGGCCTTCGCTGGCGGCGGTGCCGCGCCTGAGGGAGGTTACAGTGTTCGGGGAACCGCCGGCCTGATCACAGCTTGCCGAGTGCACCAGCGGACAAACGGCATGAAGCGCGTCTCAGCGACGCCCCCGGCATGCCGGATTGAAGGGGAGGCGCCGTTTCCGAAACGGGCCCGGCGTAGTCCACGAGCCGCAGGCACGTCGGGAAACGGAGCGACAATGCGGGCGTCGACGCCGGCGAGGAGTCGAACCCAGGCATGGGAAGGCGGCACTCCGGTGGGGGGATGACCTGGAAAGAGCAGGCCGCCAGACTGGAGGATCCGCGCAGCCGGGTGCATCGGAGTGCGTACCAGCGGCGGGGGGATTCCGAAGGCCCATGGATAGCAACGGCCCCTGGGAATCGCGGCGATGGAGGATAAGATCGTTCGGCAGGCCCCGGCAACGGCCATCCCTGCCCCGGGGGTTGAATCTGTCTTTGCGCTCTTGCCGCGGCTCTGGAAGTCATGGAGCGCCCGGAGCGCAGCCGCCCTGGCCGCGGCTCGGTAACGGCGCGGCCGGCGGCCGGTGTTATGGCAGATGTAAAATTCTGTGCAACTCTTCGGACAGGCCTGCCCCCCAACTGCACTTCCGGTGATATACTCATCCCACAGATTTTTGGCGCCGCGCCTGGGGTGTTTGCGGCGCGAGAGGGGAATGAGATGTCCGAATCACACCGTGTTTTCACTCGTCTGTCCAAACTCACTGCCGCCGCGGCGATAGCTCTGCTCACCACCGCTCTATCACCCGCCCAGGAGTTGCGGGGACGGGTTCAGGGCATCGTCACCGACAGGTCGGGCGCGGTCGTGCCGAACGCGGCGGTAACCTTGCGCAACGTGAATACCGCCGTGGATGTGGCTCGAGTTACAAACGCCACGGGCCAGTATGTGTTCGACTTCGTGCTGCCCGGCACTTATGAGCTGCGGGTAGAGGCGCCCGGTTTCCGGAGCTTCGTGCAACAGAACATCCTGGTCCAGACTCGCGGCGACGTTACAGTGAATCCCCGGCTGGAGCTGGGCGCCTTGGCCGAGGTGGTGACGGTCGAAGAGTCGCCGGTGGCGGTGAGCTTCAACCAGACCACCATGGAGACGACGCTCGACACCAAGATGGCCAACGAGCTGCCGGTCATCCACCGCAATCCGTTTCTGCTGGCCCAACTGGATCCGGCCGTGCTCTACCGCGGCAACCAGGAGACCAGCCCCTATCACCATTGGGCGGCCAGCCAGTTGGACGTGGGCGGCAACACGGCCTATAAAAACAACGTGCTGCTCGACGGAGTTCCGCAGCTGGTGGGCGCCAAGGGAACGTATGTGCCGGCGATGGATGCGGTCAGCGAGGTCAACGTGCAGCAGAACGCGGTGGACGCCGAGTACGGCCATTCCGCGGGCGGCATCGTGTCCGTGCAAATGAAGAGCGGCACGAACGACTTTCACGGGACCGCCTACTATTTCGGCCGCAACCCGGCGCTGAATGCGCGGCCGAATCCCTTGACGGCACAAAAGTCGATTGTGCGGCGCAATGTGTGGGGTGTTACCTCGGGCAACCCGATCGTCAGGGGAAAGGTCTTCAACTATTTCGCCTACGAGAGCCAGAACACGCGCGAGCCGCTCACCATGACGCTCACGCTGCCGACCCAACTGGAGCGCCGCGGCGACTTCTCCCGCAGCTTCAACCGCAACGGCGGGCTGCGCCTCATACACGATCCCTTCACCACCCGGATCACCGGGTCTAACACGTCCACGCGCATGCCGTTCCCTAACAACGTGATTCCGGAATCCCGGCTCGACCCCACGGCGCTGCGCGTGATGGAGAATATGTTCGAGCCGAACGGCCCGGGCGACAATGCCTCCGGCTTGAACAATTTCCGCTATACCTACCCGCAGACGTTCGAGTATTACAACCTCTCGGACCGCGTGGACTGGAACGTCAGTGACAACCTGAGGGTCTTCGGCCGCCTGAGCCGCTTTCACACCGTACAGAGCGATCCGGATTTCACGGGCGGATCGCCGCTACAGCCGCGGGCCGGCAGCGCCCGGCACACCTGGCAGACCTCGGGCGACCTGGTCTGGACGATCAACCCGACCACCGTCCTCAACGTTCGCGGCTCGTGGTCGAAGATCAACGACTCCTTCAGCGCGCCGGAGGTGGAGATCGGCGAGGAAGGCCTGGAGCGGCTCTGGCCCAACAACCCCTGGTACGCCTCGCACGTCCGCGATATTCCGGCCATCTACCACCCGAACATGGATGTGCGCGCCGACTCACGGTCGCAATTCGGCCGGTTCGGTTTCTGGTTCCAGGAGCCTTCCACCTACAACTGGGACATCAAGGTATCCAAGCAGAAGGGCCGTCATTACCTGAAGTTCGGCCATCAGTACCGTGCCCAGCGGGTAGAAGCGGCCCGCCCGCGCGGCATCACTTTTGTGTTCCGTCCGGAAGAGACGGCCGACACGATTTTCGCCCCGCAGACGGCGGAGATCGGGCACGCCTACGCCTCGATGATGCTCGGCGTGATCGGCGGCGGCGAGGTGACGACCGTTCCGGTCAACCGCCCGCAGGTCGATGTCTTCGGTTTCTACGTGAACGACGACCTCAAACTCGGCCAGCGCGTCACGCTCAATCTGGGCCTGCGCTACGAGTACGAGACGCCGATGCGGGACCCGGACCGCCGCCTGTCACGCTTCATGGATCTCAACCAGGAGCTTACCGAGCTGCGCGGCGCAATGGGGCCGTTTCCGGAACAGGCGATGGCCCTTCGCCGGCAGCCGTTGGCCATCAACGGCGCCTGGATCTTCACCGACGATGCGAACCCGGGCACCTGGGACGCCCAGAAGACCATCCTTCTGCCGCGCGCGGGGCTCGCTTTCCGGCTGAACGACCGCACCGCGCTCCGGGTGGGATACGCCCGCTACGCGGTGCCTCCGATCCAGGGCCGTGACACGCTGTCCGGCCATGCGTTCCTGGATCCGCTGGGGAGCACGCCCTATCCGGGCTTCTCGGCAACCACCTCGCCGCAGCCCCTGCTGGAGGGGATTCCGAGAGCGCTTTTGTCGAACCCCTATCCATCCACCGGCGCCGACGCGAACCCGCTCATCGAGCCGCGCGGCAAAGCGGCCGGCATCTACACGGTAGTGGGGACGAATGAGGGCAGCTTCTTCCGGCAGGATTTCCGGCAGGGCATCAACGACCGGTTCAATTTCACTTTTCAGCGCGAGACGTGGAACCGCATCGTGGCCGAAGTCACCTTCTTCATGAACTTCGGCCACAACCACGCGATCAATGTTCCGCTCAACCTGGCGGATCCGCGCATCGGCTACGAGCACAAGGCGGCGCTGAACCAGAGGGTGAACAATCCTTTCTTCGGGCTGCCGGCCAGCCTGGTGCCCGGAGATCTGCGCAACCAGCGGCAGGTGGCGGTCAGCCAGCTGATCCGGCCCTATCCCCATTACAGCGACATCACGCTCCTGGGCGACGGCACGGCGCGGCAGCGCTACAGCGCCTTGCAGGTCAAGGTGCAGCGGCCGTTCGTCAACGGCTTCAACTTCCTGCTGGGCTACAACTACAACCGCAGCCGCGTGGAAGACTTCTACGACGATGTGGACGCCTTCGACCGGAGGCTGGAGTTCCAGCGCGATCCTTTTTCGGGCCGGCACACCGTGACCGTCGGCAGCATCTATGAACTCCCGGTGGGCCGGGGCCGGAGATTCGGCACCGGCATGCCCAGAGTGCTGGATGCCGCTATTGGAGGCTGGTCGCTCACCGGGATTTACCGCTACCTGAGCGGTGAACTTCTCCAGTTCGGGCCGGCGGTGGTCAACGGCGACCCTGTTCTGGAAGGCCGGACACGGGAGAGGTGGTTTCACACCGATGCCTTCAGCCGGCTGCCGGCGTTCACGCGCAGAGAAAACCCCTGGTACTTCGACGGCGTTCGGGGTCCCCATTTCTCCAATCTCGACATGACCATCAACAAGGAATTCCGGATCACGGAAAGGGTGGGCCTGGAGTTCCGCATGGAAGCCTACAACCTGTCGAACAGCTTCATGGGGGCCAACCCGAGCACGGACGTGAACAGCGGCAATTTCGGCCGGATCACGACTCAGCTGGTGACCCATTCCGGTCGCGAGTGGCAGTACAGCGCGCGGTTCATGTGGTAGGCGGCGGCTCCTTGCAGTCGCGGCCCGGCGGCTGCGGTTGGTTGTCTTCCGACGGGGCCTAGGGTCCCTCGCGTACCTCGCCGCTCAGAGCTTTCAAGAAAGCCAGCAGGTCGGACTTCTCCCCGGAGGTAAGGCCGAGGCGCTGGATCTCCGGGCTGAGATTGGAGTTGGGTTCACCGCCCCGGTCGTAAAATTCGATCACCTCTTCGAGCGTCGCCAGGCTGCCGTCGTGCATATAAGGGCCGGTGGCGGCCACCTCGCGCAGCGTGGGAGTCTTGAATGCACCGGTGTCGACCGGGTCGGCGGTCACGTTCACTCTCCCCTTGTCCCGTGCTCCGGGACTCCGCAGGCCGGCGCCGGTATTGTGAAACTCCTCGTCGGTCAGGTTCGGGCCCAGGTGGCAGACGGCGCAGTTCGCTTTGCCGCGGAAGATCTCCAGCCCCCGGCGCTGGGCGGGTGTCAGCGCTTCCATCTCGCCGGCGATATAGCGATCGTACGGCGAATTGCCGGAAAGAATGGTGCGGACATAACTCGCCAGGGCGTAGCGCACGCCGTCCGTGTCCGGCGGGCGCCCGAACACCTTTCCAAAGGCAGCGGCATATCCAGGCCTGGCGTTCAACCGCCTGACGACCTCTTCCAGGTTCGCGTCCATCTCCAGCGGATTCCCGATGGGCTGCACGACCTGCTCTTCCAGGGTGGCGGCACGGCCGTCCCAGAAGAAGCTTCGCCCGTAACCGCGGTTCACAAGCCGCGGCGTCCGGCGCTTTCCTTTGCGGCCGCCGATCCCGACCGCGAGGCTCTTGCCGTCCGTGAAGCCAAGCCGCGGGACATGACAAGTCGAGCAGGAGAGGCTGCCATCGCCGGAGAGGAGCGGATCGAAGAAAAGCTTGCGTCCCAGGGCCGCTTTTTCCGGCGTCAGCGGGTTTTCGTCCGGAACCGGCATGTAAGCGTCCAGTCCCAGAGGCAGGGTGCGGGGCCCGGCGGCCGGCAGCGCGCGGAGCAGGAGAAGGAGAGCGAGCCCTCCAAGCCCGGCCCTACCGGCGGCTTGCGGGAGCGATTGCATGCTCGAGCACCCAAATCTCATGCCGGTCTTCCCCCAGGGTGACCGCGACTTTCCGGCCGTCGGGGTGGACGCTGATGCCGGGCTTTCTCCTCGGAGCCGGCAGCGCCGGCCGCATCGTGTCCCCACTGGCGGAAACATGCCAGAGATGCGATCCGGAACTCCCCTCGGTGCCTACCAGCAGCGCCTGGCCGCCGGGCATCCAGGCCAGATCGATCACGCGTCCGCCGGGCAGAGTGAGCAGCCGCTCCGTCTTGCGGGAGGGAATCGCCAGCAGCAGGATGTCGCCCTTTCCGCCGCCGTCCGGCTGCACCTGGGCGAAGGCCAGCCGCAAGCCGCCGGCAGAAACGGCCGGGACGGCGAGATGCAGGTTGCCGGGCGCTTCGTACAGGACCCGGTCAGCCTGGTCCTTGAAGCCGTGCAGAACGAGGGCTTGCGGTGAACCGGGCCGGACATAGACGATCTCGTCGTTGCCCGCGTAGGTTCCCTCCAGGCCGCGGCCGTTGCCCTGCGTTGCGAGAACGACGGGCCGGGTCCGGCCGCTTTCCAATTCGTACTCGAAAAGCCCGCTGCGCGCACGCCGGTCGCTGCCCGCCAGCAGAAGACGGCGGCCGTCGGGGGACCAGGCCAGCCGTTCGGTGTGCGCCAGGCGCACCGGCAGTTCCCGGGAGGAGTGCCGTTCGAGGGAGTACAGCAGTACGGCATGCTGCGCCCGGCCGTAGTTCTCCGGACCCCGGGCCGAAAGATACGCCAGGGTGGAGCCATCCGGTGAGAACACGGCGCCGGAATTGCGGCCGGGGCTGTCGCCGATCGCGGGCGGCGGCAGATGGGCGGCCCCCAGGTTCACCACATGCACATCGGTCTGGCCGGCGCGCAGGCCATAGTAGAGATGCCCGGCCGCCGTCAAGCCCAGCGGCAGGGCCCTGCCCAGGCCATCGCGCACCAGACGGGGCTCGCCCGGGGCGGCGAGGCCATCGGCGGCGCGGAGCGCCCAGATTCCCATGGATCCGGACCGGTCGCTCAGAAACAGGACCTCCCGGCCGTCGGGGGACCATAGCGGGAAAAGATCGTTGGCCGGCCCCCCCAGCAAACGGGTTTCGCGCCGGCCACCGGAGTCCAGCAGGAAGATATCCCGCTCCCCGGCCCCGGCGGCCGAGAGATTGTCGTAGACGATCCAGCGCCCGTCGGGGGAGAAATCCATCCGCTTGGGGTAGATCCAGTTCAGCGATTTCAGTGTGCGGACCGCGCCGTCCCCGGTGGAGACCAGGGCGATCTGGCTGATGTTGTCGCGCCTGAAAAACAGCGTCAGTATGGACTTCGCGCCGGGCGAAAAAGCGCAGGGCTGCACGAAGCCCGCTTCGCGGTTTCGGTAGAGCACTCTCGGAGGATGGGGACTCTCTGCCGGGCCCGGCACCTCCGCCACCCGCAAATCGTAATAGCCCTCGTCATTGAACCAGGCAAAGGCCGCGGTTTTTCCGTCGGCCGAGAGGACGGAAAAGTAGGCAAACTCGCCCTTTTGCGAGCGAGGGTCTTTGCGGGTTACGAAACGGCTTTGTCCCGTCTCGAGGTCGCGCACGGCCAGGTCTCCCGAAGCCGTATCGACATAGGAAAACCAACGGCCATCCCGCGAGGGTGCGCCGAGAGCATTCGCGTCCGGCCCTTGCCAGACCAGGCGGGGGACGATCTCTCCGGTTTCCGGGGCCGCCGCAGCCAGGGCAACCGCTCCACAGAAACCACCCAGTAAGCGCAGGAGCGACATACGCTTGGTTCCCTTTATTATAGATTCCGTGGCTGGGGCCCTCGCATTGGTTTTGCTCGGAGCTGCACCCTGGTTCGCGGCGCCTGCCGCGGACGCGTCTCTGTTCGTGGGAGCCGAGGCGTGCCGCGCCTGTCACCCGGTTCAGTTCGAAGGCCAGAGTAAGTCGGCGCATGCCCGGTCGCTGTTTCCGGCTTCCGGGCATCCTCTTGCCGGCCGCGTGACATCTTCCAGGGCTGTTTTGCTGGACGGTTTTCGTTATGACTTCCAGCTTCGCGGCAGCCGCCTGGCTTTTCGAGTCCGGGCCGGCAGCCAGGTTCGGGAGCTGCCGGTGGATTGGGCTTTCGGGGCGGGCGATCAGGCGATTACCTTTGTCAGCCGCCTGGACGAAGACCATTACGTCGAACTTCGCGCCAGCTACTATTCCGCCCTGAAAGGAATTGCGCTGACGCCGGGGCACCAGAGCTACCGGCCCCGGGATTTGCCCGCCGCCCTCGGCGTCCGCTACAAAACCTTCAGCCCGCGCTCGGAGATCCTGAGCTGCTTCGGCTGCCACTCCACGGGGATGCCCGCGCTGGGCGGCGAGCTGGAAATCCGTCCCGCGGAGACGGGCGTGCGCTGCGAAGCCTGTCACGGCCCGGGCGGCAGGCACGTGAGCCTGATGGCGAAAGGAGACATCGAAGCCGCGCGCCGGGCAATCGGCAATCCCGCCCGCCTGAAGGCTCCGGCATTGACCCGGCTCTGCGGCGAATGCCATCGCCCACCCGCCGCCGGGGACGTGGCCATCGACTGGAGCGACCCGTGGAACGTGCGCCACCAGCCCGTCTACCTGAGTGAAAGCGCCTGCTTCCGGCGTTCGTCCGGCGCCCTGCGCTGCACGACCTGCCACGATCCGCACGGGCCGCTGCGGCGCGGCGACCCGGCGCACTACAACCGCCGCTGCGTCTCCTGCCACACCGCGGCCGCCCACCCGCCTGCGAAGGCGTGCCGTGCGGAGGCGGGCTGCGCCTCCTGCCATATGCCGGGCGTGCGGCCGCAGCCCGGGCTCACCTTCCACAACCACTGGATCGGCGTTTACCGGGCGGGTGAACCGCTGCGGCCTCAGCGTTGAACGGCGGCCAGGCTCCGGCGAACCTGGGCGGTCAGAGGATCGCCGGAGCCCAGCGCCGCTTCCAGCGCGCGGAGCGCGCGGGAGAAGAGTTGCGCCGCGGCGTCGCGATCGCCCCTCTGCTGCATCAGGTGCCCGAGGTTGTAGAGCGAAGCGGCCGTATCGCGGTGCGACTCGCCGAGTTGTTTCTCGCGGATCCGGATGGCTTGCCGGTACAGCGGCTCGGCGGAATCCAGCCGGCCCTGAACGTGATAGAGCCCCGCCAGGTTGTTCAGCGTAGCGGCCGTATCCGGGTGTTCGTCTCCCAGCGTGCGGCGGCGTGCTCCGAGCGCCCGGCGCAGCAGGCGCTCGGCCGCCGGGAAGTCCTTGAGCGCCCGGCGTATGTTGCCCAGGTTGTCGAGCGCGGTGGCCGCCTCGGCGCTGTCCGGCCCCAGGGTGCGCTCGAAGATATCCCGGGCGCGCTCGAGCAGCGGCGCCGCCGCCGCCGGTTCGCCTCGCTCCGCGATCAGCAGCGCCAGGCTGTTCAGGGTAAGCGCCACATCGGGGTGCAGCGGCCCCAGTTCGCGCTCCTGTAGATGCAGGGCTTCCCGGTGCAGACGCTCGGCCTCCAGGGCGCCTCCGCGGGCTTCCAGAATCACCGCCAGGCCGCGCAGGCGCCTGGCAGTGCGGCCCAGGCCCAGGGCCTGGCGGGAGAGGGCTTCCGCCTCGTCGAGTTTGCCCTTCAGGCGAAGAAGGTCCGAGAGGCGGTCGAGAGTCCGGGCGGCCTGAGCCGTCCCCCGACGCAGCGCCAGCGCCCGTTTGAGCAGCCGCTCCGGTTCCTCCCCGTCGCCCAACGCCTGGCGAACCTCCGCCAGCCCCTCCAAAGCGTCTGCGAGACTCTCCGTGGAATTCGGCTTCTCGAAGATCGCCACCGCGCGTCGGAGCAACGGCTCGGCCTCCTCCGGCCGGTCGTGCTCGTTCAGGAAAAGGGCCAGATCCACCAGCGCCCGCCCGGTTCGCGGATGCTCCGCGCCGTGGCGGGCCTCCTGTCTCGCCAGGGCTTCGCGGTAGAGAGGCTCGAAGCGCGCTCTCGTCTGGCCCGCCAGCGCACCGGCGAGAACCACAACGCACGCAGCCCGGAGTTTCATCGCTTATCCAGAGAATCGGCCCAGCGATCCCGCTTTCCATGATACGAGAGGCGTGCAAATGGGAGGTCTCGCCTCCGGCCATCCCCTGCAAGCGGATCCCCCGGTCAGGCCATGCAGCATCGTTCTCCGGCGGGTATTGCACCGCCGGCCGGCTAGGCGTATTCTCTGAAGCGGACCGGGCTACGGACGCGGAAATGTCCTCAACCAACGCTGACATGACGCTTCAGGGCGCCCGCGCAGCGCGTGTCCACGACCTCGCCAACTATCTGACTGCCCTTGCCGGTATAGCAACTCTGGGAGCCTTTGCGTATCTGGTGTATTTCCACGAAGGAGCCTTGCTGGTGCTGTTCGAGAAGAAGTGGCATGCCTTTGGAGTTGCCGTTCTCCCGCTGTCGATGCTCCTGTTTCAGCCTAAAACGTATCAGTCCTGGACCGAAGGCGCCGAGCAGCGATACCACAGATATAAGGTTCTGCTGGCCATCGCCCGGACGGCGGCTTCCTGGGGTTTCACGGCCGTATTTGGGGCAGGGGGGGTGTTCGTGGTGGCCACGAGCAGCCATCAAACGCCCAACGCCGGGTTGATCGGGGGCTTACTTCTGTGCGGCATGTTCCTATGTTTCGGCGGCGCCGGCATCGGGCTCCTGGCCAGGAGTGTAGTCAACAAAGCGTAAACCGCGGGGCCGGGACCGGTTCGTGCGTGGGGGTGCTCCAACCCGCAAACTCACTCTGTCCCGCCCCGCTCCTCACTGTGCGTGCCGTTGGCGGGATCAGTGAGACGGCTGCCACACGCCCGGCAACCGAGCACAAACACAAGGACCGCCGAAGGGGTTGATAATCAGGCAGGCAAGCGAAAAATGCGCGACACCCAGGGCCGGAAGCCCTGGTGGAGGCGGCGGGAGTCGAACCCGCGTCCGAGAAAGCCCGTCATGAAAAGCCTACGTGCGTAGCCGGTTCAGCAATCTCGACCGCCGCCTCAGAGCCGGCAAGAGCAGCGGCGATCCAGCCCGATTGATCTCGGTCTGCGGCTCCGGACCGAAGCCCTCGACCTATCCCGCGATGCGACGCTCACTCGCTGCCGTGCAGGCCCGGCAACGGGAGCGGCCACCTAAGCTAGTTAGGCAGCGTATGCAAACTGCGTATTGGCAGTTATTGGTTTTCCGATCGTTTTACGGGAGCTCGGAACCCGGCACGCCTTTCCACACCGATTCAATCCCGTCGAATCCGTTGCGCCCCCTTTCACGAATATTTTACCATTCCCAGTAGCTGCCGAACAGGCCAAGAGAGAGGGGAATATCGTGCCGCAAGCCGCTGCCGCGCTGGCTATAGGTCCGCCTGCGCTGTTCCAGATCCGCCGGACGCCGCCGGTCTTCGACGTCGTTGTCATCGGATCCGGCGCCGGCGGGGGCACGGCCGTCAAGGTACTGACCGACCTGGGGATCCAGGTTGCGCTGCTGGAGGCCGGGCCGATGCTGGACCCCAACCGGGACTTCAAGGAGCACGTCTGGCCATATGAAGTCGATCACCGCGGCGCGGGCGCCCACGCGGAGCTGTACTTCGGCCGCCAGCAGTGGGGCTACTTCGCGGCGCCCAACGGCTACTGGGACATCGACGGCGAGCCCTACACGGTGGCCGAGGGCAGCGAGTGGCGCTGGTTTCGCTCCCGCATCCTGGGCGGGCGCACCAACCACTACGGCCGCATCTCCCTGCGCTTCTCCGATTACGACTTCAAACCCTATTCGACCGACGGCCTGGGGGACGACTGGCCTGTCGCCTACGACGAAATCGCTCCGTATTACGACAAGGCCGAGGCATTCATCGGCGTCACCGGAACCCGGGAGGGGCTGCGGAGCGCCCCGGACGGCGTCTTCCTGCCGCCCATCCCGCCCCGGGTGCACGAGATCCTGGTACAGAAGGCCTGCGCCCGTCTGAACATTCCCTGCATCCCCTCGCGGATGGCCATGCTGACCCGCCCGGTGCACGGCCGGGCCGCCTGCCACTACTGCGGGCAGTGCGGGCGCGGCTGCCGTACCGCTTCCGCCTTCGCCTCCAGCCAGGCCATGATCTTCCCCGCCGGCAAGACCGGGAAGCTCACGGTCTTTACCGGGGCCATGGCGCGCGAGTTGATCGTTGGCGATTCGGGCAGGGTGCAGGCTGTCTCCTACGTGGATAAGGCCACCCGGACGGAAAAGCAGATCCGCTGCCGGGCGGTGGTGGTGGCGGCCAGCGCCTGCGAATCGGCCCGCCTGCTGCTGAATTCGAAATCGCCGCGCTTTTCCAACGGTTTAGCGAACTCTTCGGGCGTGGTCGGACGCTACTTGACGGACACGGTGGGGTTCAGCCTGAGCGGGCACGTCCCGGCGCTGGAAGGCCTGCCGCGCCACAACTCGGACGGTATCGGCGGCATGCACGTGTACGTGCCCTGGTGGCTGTGGGACAAGAAGGACAAGGATTTCCCGCGGGGCTACCACATCGAGATCGGCGGCGGGTTCCCGATGCCCCAGATCGGCAGCTTTCACGGAGCCTGCCGGAGGCACGAGGGGTACGGCGCGGCGCTGAAAGCCCGCATCCGCCAGGAATACGGGGCGTTCGTCAGCCTGGCCGGGCGCGGAGAGATGATCCCCAACGCCCAGTCCTATTGCGAGATCGATCCCCACCGGGTGGACCGGTACGGAATCCCGGTCCTGCGCTTCCATTTCCAGTGGAGCCAGCATGAGATCAAGCAGGCCCGGCACATGAGGGAGACTTTCAGGCAGATCATCGAGACGCTGGGCGGACGGGTGCTGGGTGCGGCCAACCCGGAGCGTGAAGGCAGAGGCATCTCGGTGGGGGGAACGATCATCCACGAGGCAGGCACCGTGCGCATGGGGAACGACCCGAAGACCTCGGCGCTGAACAAGTACTGCCAGGCGCACGAGGTCCCGAACCTCTACGTGGCGGACGCGGCGCCGTTCGTCAGCAACCCGGACAAGAACGTGACCCTTTCCATTGTCGCGTTCGCCTGGCGGGCGGCCGAGCACCTGGCGGAGGAAATGAGGCAAGGCAATGTCTGAGAACCGGGAAACGTCGCGGCGCGGCTTCCTGGGAGCGGCCGGCCTGGCGCTGGGCGCGCTTCCCCTGAACGCCCAGCACGCCCACCACGCGCACCAGGCCGTGCGGCAGGAGAAGGCCAAAGGCCCGTATCGGCCCAGGTTCTTCACGCCCCAGGAATACCGGACCCTGGCGAAACTGGCGGATCTGATCATCCCCGCCGACGAGCACTCGCCCGGCGCCGTGGAAGCCGGAGCTCCGGAATTCATCGACTTCCTGGCTTCGAACAGTCCGGAACTGGCAGCCGTTTTCACCGGAGGGCTGGCCTGGCTGGATGGCGAGACAAAGCGCCGCTACTCCGCGGCTTTCGTGGACGCGAAGCCCGGGGACCAGGCGGCTTTGCTGGATCTGATCGCTTACCGCCGGAACGATACCCCGGAACTGGGCCCGGGCATCGAGTTCTTCGAGTGGGCCCGCAAGCTGACTGTAGACGCTTTCTACACCAGTCCCGAAGGGATCAAGGACCTGGGCTTCCAGGGCAACGGGGCAATGGCGGAGTTCAGCGTGCCGCGGGAAGCGGTCGAGTATGCCTTGAAACGGAGCGGGTTGGGATAGCGAATTATGAATGCACAGCGTCTCGAGGCCCTCTTGGGCCTGAAATGGCAGCCCGTGGCGGTCGGCTTCCTGAACGAGCCTCCGGCCGGCCTGGCCCGGGTCGCCGCGCCGGCCCGGGCCGGTTGCGGCTACTGGAAACTGGCCGCCCAGGGGCAGGCTTTCTACACCGAAGCGGCCGACCACTACAATTGCCCGGTCGGCGCCCTGACCCACGGGATCGAACTGCCGCCGGAGCAGGCCGGAGAACTCCAGAGACTGGCTGGGATGATGCTGGACCTCAAGTACCTGCGGGAAGAGGAAATCCCGGCGATCCCTCGCCGGCGGCAGCCGTTCCGCGTGGCGGCTTACGCGCCGCTGGCCTCCGCGCCCTTCCCGCCGGATGTGGTGATTGTGCGGCTCAACGGGCGGCAACTCATGCTGTTGAACGAGGCGGCGGGTCCGGCCGGGCTGATGGGGAGGCCGACCTGCGCCATGCTGGCCGAGGCGGCCGAGCGCGGGAATTCCAACGCCAGCCTGGGCTGCATCGGCAACCGCGTGTACACGGAATTGGAGGATGGCGAGGTCTACTTCGCGTTCCCGGGGAACAGGCTGGCCGGCGTGCTGGAGAGCCTGGAGACAACCCTGCGGGCCAACCGTGAGCTGGAAGCCTTTCACCGGGGCCGGAACTAGGGACTGTGTCCGGCGCGCCACGGAGGCGTGTCCACAATGTCCATTTCGGTTCTGAAGTCGCTATAGTTGTCAATAAGTTAGACTGGCATGTGCGGTGCTTCACGTCCGGATATGTCAAGGGTAGCCCTCGGCGTCTGCATGCTGGCCTGCGTTTGGACGCCCCTCCACGCTACTACTCTTGAAAAGCTCAGTCTGGACGACATGATCCTGAGGTCCACGGCCATCGTGCGGGGGCGCGTCGTCAGTTCTCAGGCCGCTTTTCATAAGTCCCTCATCTATACGCATTTCAACGTGCAGGTCCTGGAACGCTGGAAGGGGCCGAGCGACGCGGTTCTGGATGTCGCCATCCCGGGCGGCGCCACCCGAAACTTCCGGCAGAGCTTCGCGGGCGCTCCGCAACTCGCGGTGGGCTCGGAGTACCTGTTTTTCCTGTGGACCGGCAGGAGCGGGATCACGCATGTGATCGGCCTCTCACAAGGCGTTCTGGACCTGGATAAGAGTGCGGCCGGCGACGTGATTGTGGGCCGCGAGAGCATCAGCGAACCGATGCTGGATCCGAAGACGGGGCGCCTGGCGGTGGACAATCCCATCCGCATGCGGCTGATCGAGATGCGCGACCGGATCCGCCGCACTCTGGCGGGCACTGCGAGGCAATAGCATGCGGCGGATCCTCACGGTTTTCCTCCTGATTGCACTGCCGGCGGGCGCTTACTACCACTACGTGCACTACACCAGCCACACCGGTCCCCACAACCCGGTTCCGGAGAAGTTCGACCTTTCCGCGCTGCCTGCCAAGACCCTGACCTTTTTCGTCTCCGACGAAGGACCGGTGCAGTACCAGGCGGGCGACAACTTCGCGTCCGTCCTCAGCCAGGTGCAGGAGGCGGCGCGCGTCTGGAATTCGGTCTCGACTTCCGATCTGCGGGTGGCTTTTGGCGGCCTGTTTACGCCGGGCACTCCGCAGTCGGCGCCGGGCGGCGAAATCGTGTTCGAAGAGATGCCTCCCGGACTGCTCGGTCTGGGGGGGCCGACCGCCCGGGCCGACCTGGCCCAGGGACCGGGCGGCTACTTCATCCCGATTACGCGGGCGGTGGTGCGGCTCAACCGCGACCTCACCCAGCGGCCGGGACCTAGCTACAGCGAAGCCTTCTTTCTCACGACGTTGCACGAAATGGGCCACGCCCTCGGGTTGCAGCACACCTTGACCTCCAGCACCATGGCCACCGACGTGACGCGGGCCACCTCGCGCGCCAAGCCGCTGGACGACGACGATATCGCGGGCCTCTCACTGCTCTACCCGGCGCGCGGATTCGCGGAGCGTTTCGGCAGCATCTCGGGCCGGGTAACCCTGGGCGGGCAGGGCATTCATCTGGCTTCGGTGGTCGCCATACACCATGGGGGCGGGGCGATCAGCGCGCTGACCAACCCCGACGGCAGCTATCGGATTGACGGCATCCCTCCCGGCCAGTACCTGGTATATGCGCATCCTCTGCCTCCGCCCACGCAGTCCGGACTGGGCCCGGCCAACCTCGTGCTTCCCACGGACCCCGATTTCCGGCAAGTGTCCGCTTCCGAAGAAGCCTTTGAGGCGGTCTTTTTTCCCGGCACCCGGCAGGCGCAGAACGCGGTTCCGGTGAGTGTGAGTTCGGGCAATCTGGTCGAGGACGTTAGTTTCTCCGTTCAGCCCCGGTCGGGACAATCGATTTACGGTGTCACCACGTACAGTTTCTACGGCCAGATGGCGGTGAAGCCGGGTTATCTGAACGTCGGTTCGGGAAGCGGAACCGTGGTGGCGTACGGCGCCGGGCTGACTCCGGGCGGGGGTGTGGCTCCGGGGCTCGGAGTAACGCTGTTGGATGGTTCGGCCGCGCTCGCGCCGGGCAGCTTCCGGGCTTACGGCACTCCCGCGTTTCTGGCCTTCGACCTGCTGTTCAACTTCGCTTCGGGCACCGGGCCGCGGCACCTGGTATTCTCCAACCCCAACGGCATTTATGTGCTGCCTTCCGGTATTCACCTGGTGCAGAAGCAGCCGCCGTCGATCTACGCGGCGGCGCTGATGTTCGAGGACGGCAGGCCGCTGGTGAACATCGCGGGCGAAAATCTGTCGGCGGAGACGCGCTTCTACTTTGACGGGCTGCGGGCCCCGGTCCGCAGCGTGAACAAGGAATCCGGCATCGTGACCGTGGTTCCTCCTCCGGCTCCGGGCGGCTACCAGGCGGTGATCTCAGCGGTGAACCCGGACGGCCAGAGTTCCATGTTCCTGCAGTCGCAGAGCCCGCCCACGTTCAGCTACGAGTTCGGGGATCAGCCGGTGGTCTACCACTCGCCCGCCGCCTTGCCGGCCGGCTCTCAGGGTCTCATCGAGATTGCGGGAGTCAATACGGGGTTCACCGAGGGGCAGACCGTGGTGGGCTTCGGGTCCAGCGACGTGACCGTGCGGCGCGTGTTCGTGCTGAGCCCGACCTCGATGCTGGTCAACGTGGCGGTTAGCCCAAACGCGCAACCGGGAGCGACGCAGGCCAGCGTGATCTCCGGGTTCCAGGTTTCCTCGCAGCCTTTCGGATTCCAGGTGCTGCCGGCCAATCCGCGGCTTCCGGTATTGAACGTTCCGCTAGTCAACGCAGCCACCGCGCTGCCGGGTGTCTCGCCCGGTTCGGTGGCGGTGCTGACCGGCGCCAACCTGGCTGCCCTGGGAGCGACCGGCTCCCTTACCTTGCGCGACATGAAGGAGGGCAAGGACGTACCCCTGACGATCCTCGCGGCGCTTCCCGAACAGGTCTCATTCCAGATCCCGGCGAACTTCCCCATAGGGCCGACGATTCTGAAATTCAGCAACGGCATGGAGAGCGCGCTGCCCATCGCGGTAATGATCGAGGCGCCGCCGCCGGTGATCACCAGCATCGCCGCCGCGGCCGGCGACATTGCGGCGGCCAGCCGGTCCTTGCGCGCCGGCGAGTCGCTCACGATTTTCGTTTCCGGCCTGAGTGACGACCCGGCCGGGGACGTGGCGGCCGGCAAGGTGAAAGTGGAGGTGGGCGGCGTGGCGCATACGGTTCTCCCGGCGGTGGACGTGCAGGCGCCGGAGGGCAGTTTCGCGGTGGTGATCGCGCTCTCGCCCCTGGTGGCCCCCGGATCGGAGGTGCCGGTCACCGTATCGGTCGGCACGCGCGTCTCGCAGGCCTTCCTGATCAGCGTCGTGCAGTAAGCCGGGCATGCGGCCCGTTCTGACGATCGGCCATTCGACCCGGACGCTGGAGGAATTCACCGCTCTGCTTGCGGCCCACGGCGTGGAATTCCTGGTGGATGTGAGAACAGTGCCGCGTTCGCGCCGCAATCCGCAGTTCAATCGTGAGACAATGCCCGGCGCGCTGGAGGCCGCCGGCATCCGCTATGTTCACCTGCCCGGCTTGGGCGGACTGCGCCATCCCCGTAAGGACTCTCTCAACACGGGCTGGAACAATGCCGGCTTTCGCGGCTTCGCCGATTACATGGGGACGCCCGAATTCGAACAGGGCCTGGACGATCTGCTGGCGATCGCCGCAGAAAGCCAGGCGGCGGTCATGTGCGCCGAGGCGGTGCCGTGGCGCTGTCACCGCTCGCTGATTGCCGATGCCCTGCTG
Source organism: Bryobacterales bacterium (assembly GCA_020852755.1). GTDB lineage: Bacteria > Acidobacteriota > Terriglobia > Bryobacterales > Bryobacteraceae > JADZAF01. The sequence continues at coordinate 4,542 of JADZAF010000212.1, read as the reverse complement.
GCCCGCGGCGTGAAGGTGGAGCACATTACCGGCATGCAGCGGCGCGAAGCGCATCGCATGACGCCCTTCGCGCGGGTTGAAAATAGTCGCGTCACCTACCCCGCCCCGCTGCTAGAATAAGGTTTTCGGTTCTACTCCTGCGATATCAATGAAACCTCATGAAAAGCGCTCGGCCGCGCGAGTGCTTCTGACCTCTGTTTTCGGTCCCTATGCCCGCGACGACGAATTCGGCAGCCGGGCCATCAATCCGATGGAGCTTTACCATAACCAGGTAACGCGCGCGCAGGGTGAGTTCTCTCTCCGCATGTTCCACCGCTCCTGGGGCATCAAGATGATCCAGGAGAATATTTCCGCCCCGTGCACGGTTCTTGACTTTCCCACCCGCGAGGTGTTCGAACGCGAACTGACTTCGCAGCAGTACGACATCGTGGGGATTTCCTCCATCATCGTGAACGTCGCCAAGGTTCGCGAGATGTGCCGCATGGTACGGCGCCTTTCGCCGGGCTCGACCGTGGTGGTTGGCGGGCATGTCTCAGCCATCCCGGGCATCGAGTACATGATCGATGCCGATCACATCGTGAAAGGCGACGGCATCTCCTGGATGCGGCGCTATCTCGGAGAAGACGAAAACGCTCCCATACGGCATCCCCATATCGTCTCCGGTTTCGGCGTGCGAATCATGGGCATTCCCATTCCGTCGAACGGAGGGGGCACCGCCGCCACCATCATCCCCTCGGTGGGCTGCCCCATGGGCTGCAACTTCTGCACCACCTCGGCGTTTTTCGGCGGCAAAGGCAAATCGCTGAATTTCTTCGAGAGCGGCAAGGAGCTGTTCCGGGTAATGTGCGATACGGAAGCGGCGCTGAAGGTGCGCTCGTTTTTCGTGATGGACGAGAACTTCCTGCTGAACCGGCGCCGCGCCATGGAACTTCTGGAGTACCTGAAGCGCGAGAACAAGAGCTGGTCATTCTACGTCTTCTCCTCGGCCAACGCGATCGCCAAGTATGACATTCGGGAACTGGTGGAATTGGGCATCTCCTGGGTCTGGATGGGGCTGGAATCGCCGCATTCGACTTACTCGAAGCTGGCCGGCGCCGACACTATCAAGCTGACGCGGGAACTGCGCTCGCACGGCATCAAGCTGCTGGGTTCAACCATCGTGGGCCTCGAGCACCACACGCCGGAGAACATCCGCGGCGAGATCGAGCACGCCATCGCCCACCAGACCGATTTCCACCAGTTCATGCTGTATACGCCGGTGCCGGGGACGCCGCTCTACCAGGAGATGGAGAGCCAGGACCGGATGTTGCCGGACGTGGACCTGGCCGACATCCACGGGCAGTTCAAGTTCAATTTCCGGCACCAGGCCATCTCGCGCGACGACTCGAAGAAGTTTCTCGACTGGGCGTTTCTGCGCGACTTCGAGCTGAACGGTCCCAGCCTGTTTCGCATCTGCCGCACGACCCTGGCCGGCTGGCAGCGCTACAAGGATTACCCGGACCCGCGGGTCCGGGAGCGGTTCCGCTGGGAAGCCCGCGACATCAAGACCATGTACTACGCGGTGCTGTGGGCCATGGAACGGCGGCTGAAAGAGACCAACGTCGCGGTGAGCGAGCAGATCCGCTCGCTGCGCCGCGAGATCGAGCGCGAGTTCGGCGGCATGTCGCGGGTGGTGGGCGCCCTGCTTGGCCCGGTGCTGGTCTGGACCAGCCGCCGCGAGCAGAAGCGCCTGGAGCGAGGCCAGGTGTACGAGCCGGCCCCGGTCATCGAGCGCAGCCACTGGGCATCGGCTTAGCTGGTTGGCCGCCGGGCCCACACTTGACCGCACCCGCGATCCGTTTGACTGCCGCCTCTCGAAGCGGTACTCTCGAAGGTTCGCCCACGACTCGCCGGTGAGCCATTGGGAAGCTGGTGTAAATCCAGCACGGCCCCGCCACTGTAAGCGCCGAGTGAAAGTCCTGCATGCCACTGTTCCATTGGGGAATGGGAAGGCGGACCGGATCGAAGAAGCGCAAGTCAGGAGACCGGCCGGCGAGAGTCAGTGAAACACCCTCGCGGGAGGGTTAACGCATGAAACTTCGATTCTCGCTGCCGATCGCCGCTTTTTCCCTCTTACCCTTCATCGCCCAGGCCGCCGCCGTTCAGGGTTCGGTTGTGGACCCCTCCGGCGCGGCCATGCCCGGGGTGCGCGTCGCCGCCGTCAACCGGGTGGGGGTGGTGCGGGAGACCACTACCGATACCGCCGGCGTTTTCCGGCTGGAACTGCCCGGCGACTTTCGCGGCAGGCTGCTGGTCCTGGCAGCCGGCTTCGAGACCCGCCGGGTGAATGTTGAAGAGAGCGCGGAGCCGTTGCGCATCGTGATGCCCCTGGCGCCGCAGACCGATTCCCTCACCGTGACGGGTTCCGCTTTCGAAGCCCCCTTGAGCGAGCAGGGCAGCAGCATCACGGTGATTCCGCGGGAGGAGATCGAGCGCCGCAACGAGGCGCTGGTCCTGGACCTGATCCGCGAAGCGGCCGGCGTGGTGGTCAACCAGACCGGCCCGCGCGGAGGGCTGGCTTCCCTGCACGTGCGCGGCGGCAACGCCGACTACAACCTGGTCCTGGTGGATGGGGTTCCGGTAAACAGCTTCGGTATCGGCAACTTCGATTTCGCCCACATCCCCTCGGAGCGCCTGGAGCGCGTGGAACTGATTCGCGGCGCGCAGTCGGCCGTGTACGGTTCCTACGCCAATTCGAGCGTGGTGAACTTCGTGACCCGGCTGGGGGATGAAGTGCCGCGTATGGATATCACGGCGGAGGGCGGCACTTTTGCCACGCGGCGCTTCTCCATCGGCAGCGGCGGCACGTTCAAGGGTTTCCAGCTGAGCGCCTTCGCCTCGCAGTTGAACACCGACGGGCCCACGGCCAACAGCGACTACCGCAACCAGAACCTCTCGCTCACCCTGCGGCGCCATTTCCAGCGCCAGTCGGTCACCCTGGGAGGAGCTTTCATTTCCAGCGGCAACGGCGTGCCCGGCCCCTACGGTTCCGATCCCGCGGGCCTGTTTCCCGGACTCGACCTGATCAGCCGCAACAACAACAGTTTCTCCACGTACCATGCCCGTTACGAAGCCGACCTGAACGGCCGCTTGCGGCAGGAACTGTTCGGGTCGTACTTCCAGAACAACAACAAGTTCGACAGTCCCTGGGGGCCCACGTTCAACAAGGACGTGCGGGGAACCGGAGAGGCGCGTACCCTGGTCAGCCTGACGGAAAGCGACACGCTGGCGTTCGGCTTCTCGTTCTCGCGCGAGCAGGTCACGAACAGCTCGATCCTGGACGGCGCCATGGCGGCGTTCCCGTTGCACCGCGACCACGAGGGAGTCTACGCGGAGAACCGCTTCCGCTACGGCTCGCACCTGATCCTCACCGCCGGGCTGAGGGCGGACTTCATCCAGACGCCGCGCATCCCCGCAAACCCCGGCTTCGGGCGCCCCGAATTCCCGGCGCACACCTTGCGGCGCGTGAATCCGAAAGTCGCCGCCGGATATGTGCTGGGCGCCACCCGCTTGCATGCCTCCTTCGGAACCGGCATCCGGCCGCCCAACGGGTTCGACCTCGCCTTCACCGACAATCCGGCCTTGAAAACGGAGCGGACGCGCAGCTTCGACGCCGGGATCGAGCAGCGCCTGTTCGGGCACAGGCTCGCGCTGGATGCCACGTATTTCTACAACCGCTACTACGATCTGATCGTCTCCCTGGGCGGCTCGCTGGCGCGTCTGAGCGCCTTCAAGACCGACAATCTCTCGAATTCGCGCGCCGCCGGCGTGGAGCTTTCGGCCCGGCTTCGACCGCACTCCGCAGTGACCCTGGCGGGCAACTACACCTGGTTGGACTCCGAAATCCTTTCCCTCAACGGCGCCAGCGGAGTGGCGCAGCACTATTTTCAGGTGGGCCAGTGGCTGGTGCGCCGGCCCCGGCACTCCGGCGCCGTCACCTCGACCTTCACTTACAAACGGATGTCGGCCAACCTGATCGGCTATTTTCGCGGAGAGACACTGGATACGGAACCGAACTACGGGGCCTCGGCCGGGTTGTTCCGCAATCCAGGCTATGCCAGCGCCGGGATCAATCTCAACCTGGACGCCGGCCATGGCCTGACGCTGTACGGAAACCTGCGCAACGCGCTCAACCAGCGATACGAGGAGATCTTCGGGTTTCCCTCCCCGCGGCTGAATTTCGTCACCGGCATCAAGTGGAGGGCCAGCGGCAGAACGCGATGAGCGAGAAATTCAACCCGCCCCGGCTGGCGATCAACCGGGTGTACACGCGCCGCGGCGATGCGGGGGAGACCTCCCTGGCGGGCGGCCAGAGGCTGTCCAAGGACGATCCCCGCATCGAGGCCTACGGCACGGTGGATGAGTTGAACGCCGTCACCGGGCTGGCCGGCCTGTCGGCCGGAGAGCACGAGGCGCTGGCTCCCCTGGCCGCCATCCTGAGCCGGGTGCAGCACGAGTTGTTCAATCTCGGCTCGACGCTGGCCACGCTGCCCGAGGACCTGC
>JADZAF010000211.1 GCA_020852755.1 Bryobacterales bacterium | reverse complement strand
GGTAGCCGTGCCGGACGTCGCTAACCTCTGAGGCGTCTGCGCAGCAGGACCGCCGCCAGCAGCGCGCCGCCCGCCAGCACGAAGGTGCCCGGCTCCGGAATCTGCCCGGGACCGGCGTACTTCATTATGGCTTCGGCGCCTCCCGCGCGGATGGCGGCGATCTCGGACTCCGACAGAATCTGGTCGAACAGGAAGACGTTGTCGATCAGGCCGGAGAACCACTCGGGATAGCTCGGGTTATGGCCGATGTGGGTGAACGCCACGCCCGATCCCGGGAATCCATTGGCCGTGTAGACGTTGCCGTCCACGTAGAGCACGACCGCGCCGGTGGAGGCGTTGTACGAAGCCGCGACGAACACCCAGTCCGCCGGATTCGCCGTCGCCACAGAACCGGCCAGGACACTTGACCCGGTGAAGGCGGCATAGCAGGCAGAGCCGGCGCAGCTTCCGCGGTAGTCGATGTTCAGGTTCCGGTCAAACCCGCCGTTGTCGTGGGAGATGATGCCGCGCACCGGATTGACGTCGCTGGGCAGCACCCAGGCGCCCATGGTCAGCATGGGCGTGACGCCGGGGTTGATGTTGACCGGAATCTGAATGTAGGAAGTGGACCCGTTGAACAGCGCGGCCAGGCCCTCGAAGCCGGCCACGCAGCTGACGTCGGTCACGACCGTCGCGTTCGAACCGTTCCCGCTGAAGTCGTTGGCATTTCCGTCGACCGGATAGAATCCGATCAGCCCGCCATACGCAAGTTGAGCAGCGAAGGCCATCAGGAACAATGCATTGCGAGTTCTCACGGAACCTCCCGTTCCACTCGAAAGCGCGACCGCCGGAACGCTCTCATCCTTCGCACCGGGCGCCGGCAACACTGCCGCTAGATCATTCTGCTCCCGATTCCCTCCGGGCGGGCACAGGTTTCGCAAGAAAGTGAGTACCGGAACGTCCACAACGCGGTACCCGGCGCCCGGACCCTGCCGCGGGCCGGCCCCCGAAGCGCCCGCATGGATATAATTCGCTCTGAAGATGACGAAAGGCTGCGCATGAGAAGTCTTTTCCCCACCACCCTGGCCCTGGTTTCCGTCCTGGCGCTGGCTTCCGCCGCCCGGGCGCAACTGGGGCTGTTCAGCCGCGAGCAGCGCATCGACTACACCCGGGAATGGCAGGGCGAGCGCTTCGATGATGGCCGGCCGCGGGTTCCCGACGACATCCTGGGCCGGATGAAGGCCGTCACCGCCGAGGAAGCCTGGGGCGTGCTGCGTTCCGCGAAATTCGCCGGCCAGTTCGAGGGCGGCTGGCAGGTATTCAACCCGGGCGAGACCCGGCTGGTCGGGCGTGTGGTCACGGCCATCTTCCTGCCGGCCCGCCCGGACGTGAACGCCGTGGTGAACGATCACGGCGGAAAGGAAGGCCGCATCGGGGCCCAGAATTCCTGGATCATCGACATCCTGAAGCCCGGCGACGTCCTGGTGGCCGACCTGTTCGGCGAGGTGAACCTCATCGGCGACAACCTGGCCACCTCCATCTACTCGAAAACCGGCGCCGGCGTGGTCATCAACGGCGGGGTGCGGGATCTCTCCGGCATCTCGAAGATCAAGGGCTTCACCGGCTACTACCGGCGGGCCACTCCCGAGGTGATCGAGGGCGTCATGCTGATGGGGATCAATGTGCCGGTCCGTATCGGCCGCACCACCATCATGCCGGGCGACGTGGTCCTGGGGGATCCGGAAGGGCTCGTATTCGTGCCTCCCCAACTGGCGGAGAAAGTGGTGACCTCCGCCGAGAACATCCACCTGCGCGACGAGTGGGGCCACATGGTCCTGCGCCAGGGCAGGTACACGCCGGGTCAGATCGACCGGCAGTGGACGCCGCAGATGGAGGAGGAGTTCCGGCGCTGGCGGGAAACGAAGACCGGGGGCAAGTGATGGCCTCGCCGCCGATCTACTACACTCGACACTGATGAAGCCCTTCCTCCTCCTTCTCTGCGCCCTCGCGCCCGCCCTCCTCTCCGCCCAGGCGCCCTCCGCGGACGGCCGCGACCCCTACCGTCAGCAGTTCCTCAAGCTGAAGTTCGGCCTGTTCCTGCACTTCAACATGGGCACCTTCGCCGGGCGCGAGTGGGCCACCGGCTACGAAGACCCGGCCATCTTCAATCCCGCGAAGCTGGACTGCCGCCAGTGGGCCGAAGCGGCCCGGGAGGCCGGCATGCGGTACGCCGTCCTCACCGTGAAACACACCGGCGGCTGGTGCCTCTGGGACAGTCAGCACACAACCCACGACATCACCGCCTTCCGCAACTTCCGCAACGGCAAAGGCGACCTGGTCCGCGAGTTCGTGGACGCCTTCCGCGCGCGCGGGCTCAAGGTCGGCTTCTACTACTGCTTCCCCGGCGATTACGCTTTGCACAAGACCCTCGGGCACGGCGTTCCGGAGGGCAAGCCGGACCTCCACGGGCTCCCGCCGGAAGCCGCCGGCGACTACGCGGGCTTCATGAAGAAGCAACTGGCGGAGCTGCTTAAGAACTACGGCCCGATCGACGTGCTGTGGATCGACCAGTTCCGCAACAAGTACACGGCGGCGAGCTGGAAGGAGATCCTCGCGTACATCCATTCGCTCCAGCCGGAGACGGTGGTGGTGGCCAACAACGCCGAGAGCCTGGAAGTCTCGGACATCCTGAGCTTCGAGTTCCCCTGGAATCCCAAGCGTCTCCCGCCGGATGGCAACCGCGTTCCTTCCGAGATCGCCGACACCATCGACCGCAAAGGCTGGTTCTGGCATCCGGCCGCGCCCGAAGACGTGAAGCCCGCGCGGGAGTTGGTGAAGATGATCCGCTTCGCCAACCGGAGAAGCGCCAATTACCTGCTGAATGTTCCGCCGGACCGCGAGGGACTGATCTCCGGCCCCCGGCTGGAGCGCATGCGGGAGATCGGGAAACTGCTCGGAGGAAGGTAGATGCAACCGGAAAGCCCGCCTGCCGGGCGGACAGGCGGGCTTTCCGGTTTCCTGATTGCGGCGGACCTTAGAAGTAGATCTTGGCCGCGATCATGATCACCCGCGGGCCTCCCGCCTGGGTGGTGATGGTGCCGAAGGCCCGGTCCGGCAGGGTGTTGTTCGGTTTGCCGGCGTTCATGTGGTTCAGCAGGTTCTGCGCCTCGAAGCGGAATTGCAGGTAGCGGCTCTCCGCCCCCAGCCCGAAGTTCTTCAGCAAAGCGAAGTCCCACTGGCTGAATCCCGGCGCGGTCATGCCTTGCAGCGTGCTGGCCACGCCGCCGACCTCCATGTCCACCACGGGCCGGAAGGCCGCGGCGTTGAAATACGGCGAGTAGCCCGAAGAGCCTTCGAGCGAGGAGTGGCCCGACACGCCGTTGTCATACGCGACGCGCGGCTCCACGAAGGTCGGCCGGCTCAGCTTGCCCTGGCCGATGGTGATGTAGTTGCGGCAATAGCCCCCGGCGCAGATCAGCGAGAACGGGCTGCCGCTGCGGAAGGTGGTGGTGCCGGCGACGCTCCAGCCGCCCACGATCTGGTTCAGCACCTTCCCTGCCCCGCCTTGCGGCGCCGAGTAGAACTTCCGGCCGCGCCCGAAGGGGAGGTCCACCACGTAGTTGAACAGCATGCGGTGCCGCACGTCCCAATCCGCGTAGCCGTAGATCTCGCTCATGGCCATGTTGGCCTGGGGCGGCCCCTGGCTGTTCCCGATGGAGCCGACGTTGTGGATTCCGGAGGCCCCGATTCCGCCTCCGGCCTGCAGCGCCTTGCTGAGCGTGTAGTTCGCCAGGAAGCTGAATCCCTGGGAGAAGCGGTGCTCGACCTGCGCGTAGGCGGCATGGTAGTTCGAGTAGCCGAGCGGCTCGTTCACCGCCCAGATCTCACGCCACATGGGATGCACTTGCAGCACCCGGCCCAGGAAGTTCGTCTTGCCGCCCATCGTAGAGGAGGCCGGAACCTGCCCGTAGAACGGGTTGGTCACCTGCTTGTTGAGGTTCAATCCCAGCGGCTTGGCCAGGTTGTTGTACGCATCAAAAACGCTGTGCTTGTTCGCAAAGAAGGGCAGGTCGCGTCCCAGGTTTCCGCTGTAGGAGACCTCGGTCACCCAGGTATTCGCGCCGGAACCCAGCTCGTGCTGGATGTTCAACTGCAGCACGTGCTCGTAGCCGGGATAGCCCAGCGTGGAAGGCACCACGAACCAGTTGCCCAGCGTGCTCGCGTTCAGCGCCGTCACATTGCGGGTGAAGGGCACGTAGCCGTCGCCGTTGGGCAGCGGCACCGTGAAGGAGTTGGGATAGGTGAGTCCGCCGTCGGGCGTGCCGTCCTGCATCATGCGGGCGGCGTCGCCGAAGCCCATGTTATCCACCGCGCTGTTCAGGAACCGGTCGCCGGTCATGGTGAGCCAGTTCAGGCCGTAGCCAGCCCGCACCACCGTGCGCCGGAAAAGCTGGTAGGCCAGGCCCACCCGCGGTCCGAAGTGGTTCTTGTAGGACTTCTGGATGGTCCGATCGGGATAGTCCTGGGTCCCCATCATGGCGGCGCGGCCGTAGAAGCCATTGGTGAGCCAGGACGGCGCGGCGAAGGTGATCCCCGCTTCCTTTTGGTTCAGCTCCCAGCTCCATCCCGCCGTGGGCGTCAGGTTCCATTTGTAGTCCGGATCCCAGAACACCTGGCGGTCGAACCGCTCGGTGCGCGGCGGCTCGTAGTCCCAGCGCAGGCCCAGGTTGAGCGTGAGTTTGGAGGTCACCTTGTAGTCGTCCTGCACGTAAGCGCCGTGGAAAGGCTGCAGCGAAGCCGGTCCGGCCACTTGCAAGCCGGTGCCCCAGGAGGAGATGCCCATCAGGAAGCCGGCAAAGCCGTGGCCGGTGGTCGGGCGGTCGTAGTACTCCGAGGTGACCCGCCGTTCGGTTGCCAGGCTGAAGCTGCCGCCGCTGGTCAGGTTCGAGTAGTAGCGGCGGTGCTCGTAGCCGACCTTGACGTTGTGCTTGCCCCAGATCTTCTGGAGTGAGACGGCCCCGGTGTAACTGGTTTCGTACGTGGCCGAAATCTGCCCGCCTCCCAGGCCGGTGATCGGGCTTCCGGTGGAGATGCTCGGGACCCGGTTGGTGGTGGTGCCGATCAGGTTCAGCACTTCGCGCTGGAGACCCCAGTTGCTGGAATCGGCTTCGACTTCCTGTCCCCCCTTGCTGGTGGAGCGCACCGCGCCGAAGCGCAGGCTCATCACCGTGGTGGGGCCCATGGTCCAGGTATGTTCGAGGGATGCCGTGCCGGCGCTGGCGAAGGAAACGCCGGAGGGCTGCAGCGGGCTGTACCAGCGGGGGCTGGACGAATCGGAATCGAACTTGGATACCATGCCGTGAGTCATGTGGCTGGAGTTCCAGTTCTGGTCCAGGCGCCCGGTCCAGCGGTCGTTGTTCGAAGGCGTGGACGCGGAGGTCATAAAGTTGCCTTCGTTATTGGAATTCGGCAGCGGCGCCCGGTTGGGCTCGGGGTAGTAGCCGAGATAGATCTTGGAAAGAGCGTTGAAACGCGACTGGGGCACCTGGTTTCCGGGGAACGGGCTGCGCCGCACCCGGGTCCCTTCGGCCCGGCTGGTGGAGGGATCGAAAATCTGCACCGGGACGCCGCCGTCCAGCAGGCTCTGCGAAAAATCGCCTTGTTTTTCCAGGGCGGTCGGCACCGAAGTCATGACGATGTTGCTGCCGGTGCGCCGGCGCGTTCCTTCATAGTTCAGGAAGAAGAAGGTTTTGTCGCGGCCGTTGTACACCTTGGGAATGGCCATGGGACCGCCGAAGGTGAAGCCGAAGACGTTGTCGTGGAAGACCCCCTTCTTGCGGCCGAAGCGGTTGGTGTTCCAGTCGGAGGCGTTCAGCTTATCATTGCGGAAAAACTCGTAGGCCGAGCCGTGGAACTCGTTGGTGCCCGAGCGGGTCGAGAGAATCACCGCGCCCCCCGACAGCCGGCCGTATTCCGCCGACATGCCGTTGGTGACCACCTTGAATTCCCCCACCGCTTCGCGCGAGGGGACCGACGGCGGCACGTCGTGCAGATAGCCGGTGGTGACGGGCACGCCGTCGATGAAGTACTCGATCTGTCCGGTGCGGCTGCCGTTGATCCGCAGGTCGCCCTGGCTGCTGCCGGTGACGTTCGGGGTCAGGAACACGAAGGCCAGAACGTCCCGGTTGTACTGCGGCAGATCCTGAATGCGCTTGTTATCGATCACGAGGCCCGCTTGCACGTCCTCGGTTCGGAGCAAGGGAACTTCTCCGGTAACGGTGACCTGCTCCGCGGCCGCGCCGACCTCCATATCGAGGTCCAGCGCGATGCGGTCACCCACCCGGAGTTCGAGTTTTTCCCGCTCGAGGTCCTTGAAGCCCTGGAATTGGGCTCTCACGGAGTAGAGCCCGGGAATCAGATTGGCGACCGAATATCGCCCTTCTGCATTGGATTGGGTCGTGCGCGTGACGTTGGTGGCGATGTTTTTCACGGTGATGGTGGCGCCCGGGATCACGGCTCCGGAAGCGTCCTTCACCTGTCCGCTGATGCTCGCAAGCCCGGTCTGAGCCGCGGCCACCGCCGCTAGAACCGTCACGGCGACACAAAGGACAAGGGTTCTTCGCAGCATTTTTCTAAGATTAACCTCTGCGGCAGATTGTACTAAAAGCCAAAGCGCAACGGGGCAAGTTCCGGGAGAGCGGCACCATGGAAGCCGCCTTTCTTCAGAACTGCGGCGATTGTGTCCCGAAAAGGGGAGGAAGGGGGAGGTCCGTTGAGCTTCCGTACCGCGCACCCCGCCGCTGCTGCCGCCTGCCGGAGCCTTTTCCGGTGTGATACCATGGCTCGCCTTGCTGGAGGCGAGTCGATAGAAACCATGCGACGCAGACAATGGATCATGGCGCCGGCAGCCGCGCTCACCGGCAGGCCGGCATGGCCCCAGGCCCGGAACGCTCCGCCCGGAGGCGCGCCGGAGAGCGGGCAGGATCTTCCTCCCCGGCTGCTCCTGAAGGACTATCGCCCGCGGTCCATCTACAAAATCCCCCAGAGCGACATCCGGAAGGCCAGGTTCCCGATCATCGATGCGCACTGCCACGGCCCCCGTCCCCTCGACGGTCTGCCGGAGTGGGTCAAGCTGATGGATGCCGTCGGAGTGGAGAAGACCATCATCTTCACGGGCGCCAACTCCGCCGCGAAGTTCTCCGAGATTCGGAAAGCCTACGCGAAGTTTCCGGGCCGCTTCGACCTGTGGTGCTCGTTGGACCTGAGCGGCGCCGGCGGCGCGTTCGAAGCCTCCGCGGTGAAGGCCCTGAAGGAGTGCCGCGAGGCGGGCGCCCTGGGCGTCGGCGAGGTCATCGACAAGGGCTGGGGCTTCCGCAGTTTCAGGCCGCAGGGAGGAGGCGCCGCCAGAACCCCGGGGCCGCACGCCGACGACCCGCGCATGGATCCCATCTGGGACCAGTGCGCACAGCTCGGCATGCCGGTGAATCTGCACGTCTCCGACCCCATCTGGTCCTACCAGCCGATGGATGAAACCAATGACGGACTCATGAATGCCTACCGCTGGCGGATCGACGACAGGCAGCCGGGGATTCTGGGCCACGACGCGTTGATCGAAACGCTGGAGCGGGCCGCGCAGAAGCACCGCAGGACCCTGTTCGTGGCCTCCCACCTGGCCAACCTGGATTACGACCTGACCCGGCTGGGCCAGTTATTCGACCGCAACCCCAACCTTTACGCGGACGTTTCCGCCCGTTTCGGAGAGATCGCGCCGGTTCCGAAGTTCGTGAACCGGTTTCTGCGGAAATATCCCGGCCGGGTGGTTTACGGCACCGACATGACTTACAGCCAGCGGATGTTCAGTAACACCTTCCGCATCCTGGAAAGCGAAGACGAACACTTCTACGATACTTATCAGTACCACTGGCCTCTCTACGGATGCGGCCTGCCGGATTCGGTTCTGAAGAAGGTTTACGCGGATAACATGCGCGAGGTGTTGAAGCGCGCCCTGCGCGGCGCGGGTTAGCCTCAAACCGGCACTTTACAGCCGGGACCGCGAATCGATATCATGCTCGGCCGGCAGCTCTGACTCAACAATCTGGGCGTCAGGCGGAGGGCCGGAAAGTATGCTCGAACGGGTTCTGGGACAACTCTGGCACGAGATCTGGCCGAAAGGCGCGGTTTCCGTTCTCCTGATCCCGCTGCTGCGATACCTGTGGACACTCTGGCGAAGCCGGGCGCCGGAGCGGCGCAAACAGGAGCTGCGCGATCGTATCCGCGCCTTGATCGGTTACATCGAAGCGGAGACGGAAGCGCCGGCCGCGGTGGAGGATGCGCGGCGGGAACTGGCTCTGCTGCGCGCCGAGTTGAGCAGGCTGTACGCTCCGCCCGCGCCCGCCGTCCGGTCCCGGGTGCGGAGCGCCTTGCTCCTCTACCTGCCCGCGCGGAAAGCCGGTTGGGCTCCGCACCTCCTGTTCTACATGGGCCTGTTTGTATTTGTGGGCGCGGCGATGGAGTTCGTGGACGGCACGTACGACTCCGACAGCCTCACGGCGGCGGCGGTCTGGCTCGGGTTGATGCCCTTGTTCCAGCGCTGGGCTGCCGCCCTCGACCGGATCGCCCGGGAGGGCGGCGTCCGGCCGCGGCGTTCCTGGCCTCGAAGACTGCTGCTGCTGTATGCTCCAACGCGCGCCATCGCCTGGGTTCCCCACGTTCTGTTTCTGTTTTCGGTATTCGGCTGCATGGTTTCCCTGCTGATGCTGGCGTCCGGCGATCCCGAAGCGGGCTTCGCGGCCCTGGTCTATGCCGTTATGCTGGCTCTGTTCTGGCCCTGGGCCTGGTCGCTGGACTATGTACCGGGCGCGGCGCGGGACCCGCGGGCAGGCACAACGCGGCCGGCCGACCGCCCGAAGCGAACGGCCGAATACTGGCTGGCCCTGGCGCTTTGCATCGCCGCCGGAACGGCCATGGTTTCCTGCGCCATCGGCGCCTTCATCGGAGACGAAGACGAGTTCACCTGGGAGGCGCTTGCGGGGAATTGGACCTGGGCCGTTCCGGCGATTGCGTGGCTGGGAGCAATCACCGCCGGCGCCCGCGGCTGGGCTAACGCCGCCCGCGGGGCGCCCGCGGAATGTCCCGGACCGCCTCGCTACCGGGGCATCCGGGCGGTGCTGCTGCTCTACCGGCCCGCTGCCCCGGCCGGGTGGCTGCCGCACGGCTTGTTCTTCCTGGGCTGTGCGAGCCTGCTCGGCGGCCTGGCGGCCTGGGCCGCCGTACACCGGGAGATCCATACGGTGGACCTGGAGCTGGGCCTGCTGTTGCTGGTGGTGCCCGCGATCAGCAAGCGGTGGGCGAAAAGGTACGCGCCGGCGGCAGGAGCCGCCCGGGCGGCGTCCGGGGGCGGTTGACGCTCGCGAGGAGCTTACTTCCGCCTGGCTTCGAAGGGCCGCTGCTGGCCGCCTTGCCGTTCGGCCGTGCCTTTCAGCGTGTCGCCTTCCACGCTGCCCTCATAGACCGTCTTGAAGTCGCCGTTCGGGGTGGACATGACGGTCGCGAAAGAGAACTTGCTGCCCTCGATCTTCCCTTCCTGGATTTCGGCCTTGAACTCCCGGTCGCCGAAGGTCACGGTGAAGCCGCCCACCAGTTTGCCGCCCTCGGCTTTCAAATCGAAGACCTGGGTGATGGTAAAGGTTTCGCCGTCGCGCTCCATCTTCCTTTCCGAGACCCATTTCCCATCGATCGCCGCCGCGGCGCAGAGGCCCGCCAGCAGGATGACGCAGGCACACGCTGTGATCGCACGTTTCATTTGATTAACTCCTTTTAAGACCGGAATCTCCCGGTTCTGGTGGAGTATAGCACCGCCCGCGAAAGCCGGAGCGCCGGCGGCCGGAAGCGCGTCCGGAAGAAGAACAGGTGCGATTCACACCTACAGTCCGAGCTGCCGAAACCCGGCAGCGGAACAAGGGCGCCGGGCAGGCGCCGGATGCAAAGCGCCCAGTCGTGCTCGGACTCCTCGCGGCCGGTCCGGCACCAGGCGGCCTGGACCTCGGTCCAGGGCCGCAGGTAATCCACGTGCCAGTGCGGACGGCCGGCAATCCGCAGGTGATGGCCGATCCTGGCGCGCAGTCCTCCGGGGCCGCACGCGCTCCCCAGGTAGACATATAAGCCGGGACGCAACCGTAGCTCGCCCAGCTTGCCAATGCGAATGACCGCCCGGCGGCGGCAACTCAGAAGCAGCGCGTAGATCCCCGCTTCCGGCGGCAGTTCATCGAGAAGGCGGTCTGCCGGAAGCGGCACTGGCCTCTACGGAGCGCTGATATTACGCTGCACCTGAAACAACAGTTCCCGCAGCGTAAAGGGCTTGGGAAGGAAACCCCATGACCGGCCCGGCGCCACGATTCCGCCGGCGTACGCGGATACCAGCAATACACCGGTTCGCGGACGTGCGGCCTGCAGGCGGTCGGCCAGCTCGATGCCGTTCAACCCGGGCATCATCACGTCCGATAGGAGAAGGTCAATGGGTTCGTGGTGTCTTTCCGCGATTTGGAGAGCCTGTTCGGCGTTCTCGGCTGACAGAACCTGGTAACCCTGTGAACGCAACACTTGGCCCAACAGGTCCCGCACCTCCGGGTTGTCGTCTGTTACGAGAATCGTCTTCGGCCGTTCCATGTGCGCCTCGGCTCGGTGTGCATCGCGCGCTCCGCCGCCAGTCTCGAACCGACGCTGCGCGGGCGGAGCCGGGATGAAGTAGCGCACAGCGCATAAAGTAATGTTACCGCGATTACGGTGCGGGAACAATCAATAATCGTGCGTTAATCGCGGCGGCCGTTGCAGAGAAATCTCGGGGATTTTTGGGATTTTGTGCGCTTTCGCGGGCCTTCCTTCCGCGTTATGTGACAAGAATCCAAGAACCAAGGACAAAGACAGAGAGGAGCGCAACCATGGGGAAAGCGTTGAGTCTGGTTTATGGTACGGCGGCGTACACCATCTTCTTCGGAACCTTTTGCTATGCGATCGGTTTCGTGATGAACTTCCTGGTGCCGAAATCGATCGATTCCGGAACCCCCGTCCCGCTCGGAGAATCGCTCGCGGTGAACGCGCTGCTTCTGACCCTGTTCGCCGTCCAGCACAGCGGAATGGCCCGGCCGGGCTTCAAAAAGGTGTGGACACGGGTGGTTCCCAAGCCCGTCGAGCGAAGCACCTATGTTCTGATCGCCAGCCTCACCCTGGTGCTGCTTTTCTGGCAATGGAGACCGATGCCGGCCGCGGTGTGGAGCGTGGAGAACACGGCCGCCGCCTTCCTGCTGGAGGCTCTGGCCGCAACCGGATGGCTGATCGTTCTGCTGTCCACCTTCATGATCCATCACTTCGACCTGTTCGGACTGCGGCAGGTCTATCTGCATGCCACCGGCAAGGGCTATTCGGAACTGGGATTCCGGACTCCGGGCCTCTACAAGCGCCTGCGTCACCCCATCATGCTGGGCTTCCTGATCGCCTTCTGGGCGACGCCGGAGATGACCGCGGGGCACCTGGTCTTCGCCCTGGCCACGACGGGTTACATCATGGTGGGCATCCGGCTGGAAGAGCGCGATCTTTCAAAGGCGCACGGCGCGCGGTACGAAGCCTACCGGCAGCAGGTGCCGATGCTGATCCCGGCGATCAGAACCACGGCCGCCGCTCCCGAGACCACGTCCGCGGCGGCGCAGTAGCGCACCGCTGCCCGGGGCAAGCCGCGGGCCGCTCGCCCCGGGGCCTTCACTCGAAACGGATCGTGAAATCGTTGGTCCCCGCCCTGCTGAGCCGCACGGCTTTCCTCACCGTCTTTCCCTTCCATTTCGCGGTGATCTCGTAATCCCCATAAAAACCGTGTAAACGGAGAACGGAACCGGAGCCGCTGTTGCGCGAAACCCGCGTTCTCCATTCCCCGTTCATCAGATCGTAGAGCGCCTTATAGGACGGCTTCGGCGAGAAATCCTGGCGCACCAGCCCTCCGCCCCACTTGTCTTCGCCCGGCGCCGCGGTGCCGTCGGCCAGATTCCACCAGGTGATGGCCTCCACGCCGGCATGGCTGAACCACAAGCGGTACAGGTTGCGGGTAAGGCGCGCCTGGTCTTCCTCGCCTTCCGGCCCGGCGGGGAGCGCCGGCACCGTGATTTCGGTGATGTGGAGCGGCTTCTGAAAGCGGGCGTACAGGTCGAGGGCCTGCAGCATTTCGCGCGGAGTGAGCGCCTTTCCCGCCAGGACATCCTTATAGAGCCGCTCGGAAAACAGATGGTACTGAAGGCCGATGGCGTCCACCCGCGCGCCGCGCAGGAAGAGGTTCTGCAGCAGCAGGTAGAAGGGCGACTCCTCCATCCTGGCGCCGTTCCAGTGCGAGGTGACTTCATTGACCATCAAGACCGCGCCGGGCGGGAACAGCCGGCCGGCTTCCCGCATTGACCAGTAGGTATAGTCCCTGGGCAGCATCACACCCGCGCGCCGCTCCAGGGGCTCGTTGACCACGTCCCATATCGGGATGCTGTTCCCGTAGCGTTCGGCGATCTGTTCGAAACGCCGCCGCGTGAGACGGGTGACCTCGTCCTGGTCCGGGGGCAGCCAGCCCGGGTACCAGGAGTGCCAGATGAGGTTGTGGCCTTTGACCACGATGTTGTGGCGGCGGCAGAATTCCAGCACCAGATCCGGCGGCGGCCGGCGGCGGAGAAAAGGGCTATCCACGCCGAAGCGGAGCTTGCCGGGTTCCGGCTCCAGATCGGACCAGTAGAACGGCGCGGTGGCGAAGTTGAAGGTGTTCCTGAAAAGCTCTTCGTAGCGGCGGTTCTGCTCCGGTGACGGAAAGCCCCCCAGAAGGAAGATATTGCAGCCGAAGAGGAACTGGTGCCGCGTCTGGTTGAAATCCACGTCCACGCCGGCGGCCGGCTTGCCCTCAGCGCCGGTGAAACGCAGGGTGGCGAAGCCCATGCGGTTGGTCTCGATGCCGGTTCGAATGCGAAGCTGGACCTCGGGATCGTCCCAAAGGCGGTCGAAAACGGGCTCCCGCGCGGCGCAGGCCGCCGCGAGCAGGAGTGTGAAGCAGGCCGGTTTTCCGAACATAAACGACTATTGGATCAAAAAAGCCCGCAGGGAGAGGACCTGGCGTGCTGCCTTTCGCACTGGCATCCGGATTGCCCTCTCTCCCGCGGATGCTGCTGCTGCTCACTCTGGCGATGGCGATCCCTTCAGCGGCGGGCCGGGAAGCGGAGCCGGCCCGGGAATTCGAGAGCCGCGTGAAGGCGTACCTGGAATTGCGCAAGCAGGCGGTGGATCAGGCGCCGAAGCTGAAGGACGAGGCCACGCCGGAGGAGATCGCGGCGCACAAGCAGGCCGAGGCGGCCGCCATACGAGCCGCCCGCCCGCAGGCCCGGCAGGGCGATCTGTTCACACCCGCGGTTTCGGCCTACCTGAAGCGGATCATCCGCAGCGAGATGTCCGGCAAGGCCGGCAGACCGGCACGGCAGTCGGCCAGGCAGGGCAATCCGGAGGCGGAAAGCGGGATGAACGTCCCGTTGCGGGTGAACGCGCCCTACCCGGGCGCCGCGCCGCTCTCTTCGGTTCCGCCCACCCTGCTCATGCGGCTGCCCGAGCTGCCCAGGCAGCTCGACTTCCGCTTCGTGGGCCGCGACCTCATATTGCACGACGTGCGGGCCGGCCTCATCGTCGACTTCCTGCCGAACGCCATGCCGCCGGAGTAGTGTATGCGCGCCCTAAGACTCTTGCCGCCTGCCTTGCTGCTGTGCCTGGGGACCGCTGCCGCAGAGCAGGCGGGGAAGGGGACCCTGCCTCCGCAAGCCGCGGATTCCCTGCGGTTCGCCGTGATCGGCGACTCCGGCACGGGCGACCGCGCGGCCTACGAACTGGCGGCCCAGCTTGCCAAATCGCGAGACATCTTCCCGTTCGATTTCGCCCTGATGCTGGGAGACAACATGTACGGCCGCGAGAGGCCCCGCGACTTCGAGAAGAAATTCGAGCGGCCCTACAAACCGCTGATCGACGCGGGCGTGAAGTTCCACGCCTCGCTGGGCAACCACGACGATCCCAACCAGGTCTCCTACAAGCTCTTCAACATGGATGGCCGGCGCTACTACAGCTTCAAGCCGCGCGGCGGAGCGCGGTTCTTCGCGCTGGACAGCAACTACATGGACCCGCCGCAACTGGAATGGCTGGAGAAGGAGCTGGCGGCCTCGGGCAGCGACTGGAAGATCTGCTTCTTTCACCATCCGCTGTATTCGTCCGGAGAAAGGCACGGGCCGTCGCTGCAATTGCGCGCCGTGCTCGAGCCGCTGTTCGTGAAGCACGGGGTGAGCCTGGTGCTGAGCGGCCACGAGCATTTCTACGAGCGCATCAAGCCGCGGCGCGGGATCCATTACTTCATCGCCGGCTCATCCGCCAAGCTGCGGAGGAACGGCATCAAGCGCACCGAAATCACCGCCAGGGGCTACGACCAGGACCGCGTCTTCATGCTGATGGAGATCGCCGGCGAGGAACTGCACTTCCAGGCCATCACCCGGACGGGCGAGCGGATCGACTCCGGGACGCTGAAGCGGATCGAGCGGAAAGACGCGGCGGTTCCGTAAGGCGCTCAACTGCCTGCCCGCGGCTTCCCCGATTCGCGAAACTCCCGGATGCGATTCAGTTTGTGCTCGGCATCCTCGCGCAGCCGGGTGAACTCCTGCTGGAGCGCGTCCAACTCCTCATCGGAGAGGTTTTCCAGCCCGACCATCTCATTGCGGGCCCGGCGGACGGAGCGGATCAGCTCGTCCAGTTTCAGGTGCACAGCCCGGGAATCGCGGTTTTGCGTGTTCTGGATCAGAAAGACCATCAGAAAGGTGACGATGGTGGTTCCCGTGTTGATGACGAGCTGCCAGGTATCGGAATAGCCGAACAGAGGGCCGGAGAGCGCCCATACCACGAGGACAGCGAGTCCCGCAATGAACGCCGCGGGCGAGCCGACCGCGTCGGCGGCCCGGTGCGCGAAACGGTGAAAACGATCTCTCATGCGGCTCCGGCCCGATGTGTGACAGCAATTCAGGTTCCCCGGCTCGTAGCCACCTTCCCGCAAGTGGTGTCAAGCGATACGCCGCCGCCATCACTCGCCACGGGCCAGTGGCGTGTTTTGGCGTCTAACTCCACCCGCAATTCTTCGTAATTCCCGGTGTGGCGCATAGCGCCGCAAGGAGAAAGAAGATGAAACGCTATATCACCTTGCTAGCCGCTGTTGCGGCGATCCTGACGGCGGCCGCGCCTGCCTTCGCCCAGACGCCCGCCTACAAGGCCGAAGTTCCGTTCCAGTTCGTGGCCGGAGATCGTGCCATGCCGGCCGGCGAGTACCGGATCGTGGTCATCCCGTGGACCAACCGCATCGAGATGTACGCCGAGGACGGCGCAGCGACACTGTTCCTCCCCGGGACGACGGCCGGCGGGACAGGCCATCCCGGCAAGCTGACCTTCGCGCGGTATGGCGAGCGCGTGTTCCTGCGGGGCGTGGAGGTAGGCGGCCGCAACGTGCACCTGCCGAAGACCCGGTCCGAGCGCGAGATCGGCCAGGGTCCGGCTTCCACCGAGCTGGCCCTGGTCCGCGCCCGGGCCCGGTAGTGCCGGGCGCTTGAGCCCGCCGCTTCCAACCCCCCGGACGCGGCGGGCTCGATCTGCCCGCCTTCCGAGTGAATCCAGCGAACCAATTCCTCCCCGATTGCGTCTCTATCATTTCAGCCTGCAATTCTCATGTCACAGGACGCCAGACGAATCGTATCCATGCCGCCGCCGGGCGAACGAGCTACCCGGCGCGCCGCGGACCGCCTGGATTCGTGGAAAGAAGTGGCGGTCTATCTCCGCCGCGGCGAGCGCACGGTACAGCGCTGGGAGCGCGAAGAGGGTCTTCCCGTTCACCGCCTTCAGCACGAGAAGCGGGGCTCGATCTACGCCTATAAGCCGGAGCTGGACGAATGGCGGGATGCGCGCGGCAGCCGGCTGGAAAGCCCGGCGCGAATCCGCGAAGAGAGCTTCGTGTCCATCGCGGTGCTGCCATCCGCGGGCGGGCCGGCTTCCGGCGACGGGGAGCCGGTCCAGTGCCGGCAGTTCGTCCTGCGTTTTCGCGACTTCAGCGTCCGCGTGTCGGTGACGGCGCCCGGATAGGAACGCGAGCGCCGGTTCTCAGTCGAAGAAACCGCGGTCCTCCTCGGACAGGCGCGCCCTGGCCGCCTTGACGTTGAAGGTAACACCGAGGCCGGGCCGGTCCCAGACGTCGATGAAGCCCTTTTTGACGATCGGGTTCGGCAGGCCCTCGACGATGTCGTACCACCACTCCGGCTGGCCCACCGCATATTCGAAGGCGATGTAGTTCTGCGGGCAGACGGCGCCGAGGTGGACCTGGGCGGCGACGCCAAACAGCCCGTCGAAAATGCCGTGCGGAGCCATCAGGATGCCGTGCAGATCGGCGTGTTCCGCGATCCACTTCATCTCGGCGATGCCGCCGGCGTCCTCCGGGTCGGGGCCGAGGACGTTGACCGCCTGCTTCTCGATCAGGTCCTTGAAGTTCTCGCGGAGGTAGATCTGTTCGCCGGTATGAATCGGGACGGAAGTGCTCTGCGTGACCTCGCGGTAGAGTTCGGCGTTGGGATAGGGGGTGTAATCGCCGGTGAGCAGGTCTTCGAGCCAGGTGATGTGAAGCGGCTCGATGGCCCGCGCGAAGGTGATGGCGTCCTTCACGGTCCAGCCCGGTCCGCAGTCGAGGGCGAGCCCGACTTCATCGCCCAGAACCTTCTTCATCGCCTCGACGCAGGCGACGATGTGTTTCAAGCCGCGTTCGGTGAGAAGACCGCGGTTGGGATGCGCCCCTCCGCTCCGCGGCTCGTCGTACCAGGCGTCGGGGATGGCGCGCATCATGGCCGCGTTGTGGAAGCCAACCGCCTGCTTGATGAGGGTGAAGCCCTCTTTGGCTTCCTTCATCCTGGCCATGTTCTCGGCGTAGTGCTGGGGGGTCTGGCCGGTCATGGGGAAGCGCACGCCTCCGTTATAGACGCGGACGCGGTCGCGGATCTTCCCTCCGAGCAGTTTGTAGACCGGCAGTCCGGCAGCCTGACCGGCAATATCCCAGAGAGCCATTTCGATGGCGCTGACGGCCGAACCCCAGGGTTTGAACGCCCCGTAACGGCGGATCTTGAGCATGACGCGGGCGACGTCGGTGGGGTCCTCGCCCACGATGAAGCTCTTATAGAAGAGCACCATCGGCTTGAGATACGGCTTGGTGGACTCGGCCTGGCCGTAGCCGGAGATGCCCTGATCGGTGACCACGCGGACGACCGGGTTGCGGCCGATGATGGCGCACTTCAGGTCGGTGATCTTGATAGGCCCGCTGCCTGTCCGCCTGACCGGCGCCGCCTGTTGAGCCGCCAGCCAGGGGGCGGCGGCCGCGCCCGAGAGCGATCCCAGAATTCCTCTTCGCGTCCAATTCCCCATGGGTTTCCTCCTCTGTTACTAGAGCTGAATCTCTGCGCGGCCCGCGCGGGACAGCCGTGCAGGTC
>JADZAF010000210.1 GCA_020852755.1 Bryobacterales bacterium | reverse complement strand
GCTCGCTGCGCCTGCTGCGCCTGGCGGACACCTTCGCCGGGACGGTGAGCCTGGCCGTTCCGGGGCGCGAGGATTACGCCCCGCAGTTGAGCCAGGACGGCGCTCGTATCCTGTTTCTCTCCCGCCCCCTGGACTCCGACGACCCGCAGGCCTTCGTGATGGAATCCGGCGGCACGGGCCGCCGTCCGGTCACCGCCGAGCCGGAGGGCATCCGCGCGATTGCGTTTTCGGGCAACGGCCAGGCGGCCTGGGCGCTCACCCGCACGGGCCGTGTACTGCACATCGTCCTGGACACCGGCGAGACGCGCCAGGTCATCGGCCCCGTTCCGGCTTTCCTCACCGGCGACACCAGCGGCGGGCTGGGCCAGATTCTGACACCCGCGGCTTCGGTCCTGCCGGGCGATGAACTGGAGATCGAAGGCATCGCCACGCCGCTGCTGAAGGCCGGGAACGGCGCGGTCACCTTTCAGATCCCCTGGGACCTGGAGGCGTACACAACCTACATGGTGGGATTGCGCCCGCGCGAACCCACCGGCTGGGAAGGGGGAACCCTGCGGCTCGTCCCGACGGTCTACGCGCCTTGGTTCGTGCGTCACCCCAACCTGCCCGACTTCGCCCTCGCTGCGCACGGGGACTTCTCCGCCCTGGTCACGCCCGAGAACCCGGCCCGCGCCGGAGAGATCGTGCACCTGTATGCCCAGGGGCTGGGGCCGGTGGATCCTCCGGTGGAGACCGGCCAGCCGGCGCCTGTTGCGCCTCTATCTCAGGCGGCCGCGCCGGTTCGCTGCTTCGTACCGTACGGCCAGCCCTCGGGCGACCTGCCGGTCGAACTTTTCTACGCAGGGCTCGCGCCCGGGATGATCGGCTACTACCAGATCTCGGTGCGCCTGCCCGGTTCCGTCAGCCCCGAATACTTTCAACTCAACTGCGAGCTGGCTCTGCCGTACACGTACGGCTTCGGCGCGCGCCTGGCCGTGCAGCCCTGAAACCCGCAGGCCATGGAGTACCCGTAGCGCCACTGCTCCGGTCGCGGCCCAAGCGTGCCGCGCATCGCTGAACTCCGGCTGGTGATTGGAAAGCGGTGATGCTACAACGGTAGGGATGCGTCCCCTCGGCTTGGCTGGACTTCCCGCTTGCGCGTCGCTGCTGGCCGCCCAGGGGCTGCTCCCCGCTCCCGTCCCGGAGAATCGCCTGTCGGTGGGCGGCAAACTCGAGGTGCATGCGTTGCGGGTCGTCAAGCCGGTGGCGTTTCTGCGTTCGGCCGCGGCCGCGGGGATTCAGCATTGGCGCGCAGAGCCGGCCGAATGGGGCGGCGGGATGGCGGGCTACGGGCGCCGGTACGGGTCGAGCCTGGGGTACAACGGCGTTCGCAACATGCTGGCTTTCGGCATCGATTCGACCCTGCGGCAGGACCCGCGCTACTTCAGGACGGAAGCCACCGGGCTGCTGCCCCGGCTCCGCCACGCCTTGAGCCAGACCTTTGTCACCCGCACCGACAGCGGCCGTACCACCTTCGCCGTGTGGCGAGTCGGCAGCGCCTACGGCGCCGGGCTGCTCTCGAACCACTGGCGTCCGGACCGGATCGGCACGGTTCGCGACGGTTTCGAGCGCGGCAGCATCAGCCTGGCGCTGGACAGCGCGGGCAACATCTTCAGAGAGTTCTGGCCGGACCTCCGGAAGAGAGTCTGGAGGAAGTGACCAGCCCGGATGGAACAGACCGCTTTCGAACTCTTCCCCGAACGCCAGGTCTTCACGGTCAGCGAGCTGAACGCCGCCATACGCCGACTCCTGAACGGGGAGTTTGCCGATATCTGGGTGTCGGGTGAGATCTCCGGGGTCAAGCTGGCCGCCAGCGGCCACTGCTACTTCACCTTGAAGGACGCCGGGGCGCAGGTGCGCTGCGTCTGCTTCAAGTCCACCTACCGCTACCTGAAGTTCAAGCCGCAGGACGGCGTGGCGGTGGTGGCGCGGGGCGCCATTGACGTCTATGACGCCCGGGGCGAGTACCAGCTTCTGGTCGAGTTCATGGAGCCGCAGGGGTACGGGGCCCTGCAGTTCGCTTTCGAGCAGCTCAAGAAGAAACTGGCCATGGAGGGCCTGTTTGACGCCTCCCGCAAGCGCCCCCTGCCGAAGCACCCGCGGCGCATCGGAATCGTGACCTCGCCGCGCGGGGCCGTGATCGCGGACCTGTTGAACATCCTGGAGCGGCGTTTCCCCGGACTGCACGTCCGGATCTTCCCCGCCCTGGTGCAGGGCGCGGGTGCGGTGGAGGAGGTCTGCCGGGGTCTGCAGTACTTCAGCGATTCGGGCTGGGCCGACCTGGTCATCGTGGCCCGCGGCGGCGGCTCGCTGGAGGATCTCTGGACGTTCAACGAAGAGGCCGTGGCC
Organism: Bryobacterales bacterium; assembly: GCA_020852755.1. Lineage (GTDB taxonomy): Bacteria > Acidobacteriota > Terriglobia > Bryobacterales > Bryobacteraceae > JADZAF01. Next base: position 34,975 of record JADZAF010000210.1, on the reverse strand, counting down.
CGCGCCATCGCGTCCTCGAAGGTTCCGGTAGTTTCGGCCATCGGGCACGAAACCGACGTGACCATCGCGGACTTCGTGGCCGACCTGCGCGCCCCTACCCCGTCCGCCGCCGCGGAAATCGTGGTCCGGACGCGCCAGGAGCTGCTGGACCGGCTGGAAGGCTGCCGGAACCGCATGGGTCAGGCCCAGCGCTACCGCCTGGTCACCCTCGCCCGGCGCTTGCAGGAACGGGGCATCGCGCGGCCGCTGTCCCTGCTGAACCGGGCGGTCGGCCGCCACATGCAGCGCGTGGACGAGCAGCTCTACCGGCTGCGCGACCGGGTGCGAGCCGTGATCGAAGGCAGGCAGCGCGCATTGAAGGGGCTGGAGGCGCGGGTGCGCTACTTCGATCCGCGGCCCCGCCTGGCCGGCGACCGGCGCCGCCTGGACACTGCTGCCGGCGCCATCGCGCACGACATTCGCATGCAGCTTGCCCGGCGGCGAGGCCGCCTGGAATCGCTGGCCGCTCATCTCTCCCAGCTGAGCCCGCTGCGGATCCTGGAGCGCGGTTACGCCATCGTGACGAACCAGGAGGGCGCGATCGTGAAGCAGCCTGCCCAGGCTCCCGAGGATTCGCTGGTCAGGGTGCGCCTGGCCGCCGGGCGGCTGGAAGCCCGGGTGTTGAGCAGGGAGTAGCATGTCCGCTCGCGCTCTCAAACGAATGTGGGTTGCTGTCGCGCTGCTGTGGCTGGCGGGTTCCGCGCCGGCCGCTCCCATGACTGCCCTGGAGAGGCAGCGCCTGGTAGCTCACCTGGAGATGACCGGCGCCTGGTTGAGCGAAGAACTGGCCGGACTCACGTCCGGGCAGCTGCGCTTCAAGCCGGCCCCCCAATCCTGGAGCATTCTCGAGGTGCTGGAGCACCTGGTGATCGCGGAGCCCGTCTACTGGCAGGATCTGCGCCGGGCGATGCGGGCGCCGGCCGGTAAGAGACCGGCCGGTACGGATGCCGACGTGCTCTGGTACGGCATCGACCGCACGCAGCGCCAGAAGGCCGTCCCCGCCGAGGACATCAAAGGCACGCTGCGCGACGCGCGCCAGGGCCTGGAGGAGTTCCGCAGGCTGCGCAGCCGCATGCTGGAATACGCCCGCACGACTTCGGAGGACTTGCGGGCGCACATCGTGCCGCGGGAGGGTAGCGATGCCTACCAGTGGCTGCTGCTGATTTCGGCCCATTGCCAGCGGCATATCCTGCAGGTTCGGGAAATCAAGGCGGATCCGAAATTCCCCAAACAGTAGCCGCGGCCGGTGTATACTGCAACGCCGGAGGCGCTTGTCATGGCCCTGGCGATGCGCGTGGCGGTGTTCGGGTTTTTGAGCTGGCTGATCCCGTTTGCAGTTTCCTTTCTGGCCTTCCCGCTGAAACGCCTGAACGCGAATCTGTTTGAGACGTTGATGTCCCTGGTAGTGGTGCTGACGGCCGGGCTGCTGCTGCGGCTTTACTTTCGCAAACGGCCGGTGCCGGGGTGGGAAGCGGTCGGAGTGGCGGCCGTGTGGGCGGTGTGCAACCTGCTTTTCGACTATCCCATGTTCGCCTACGGCCCGATGCGGATGACGGCCGCCCGCTACTACGCGGAGATCGGGCTCGATTACCTGATCTACCCGGCGGTCGCCCTGGCCGCGGTGGGTGTAAGGCCAAGGCAACCAAGTCAACCGGCTTCCCCGCTTGTCCGAATGTGATAAGATCCGCGCTTACAACCGACTCGCACTCCTATGCATCAACCCTGGCTTCAGGACTATAACCCGCTCGGGAACGCGGCCCTTTCCACCATCGTGGCCACCATCCCGGTGCTGCTGCTTTTCTACCTTCTTGCCATTCGCAAGACCGCGGCCTACCTGGCGGCCGTGTGGGCCCTGGTGGCGGCGGTGCTCTCCGCGCTGTTGCTCTTCAAGATGCCCGCCGTGCTGGTGGCCGGGGCGGTCAGCCATGGCCTGGTCTACGGCGTCGTACGCATCGCCTGGGTGCTGCTGGCGGCGGTCTTCGTGTACGAAATCACGGTCGAGACGGGCTATTTCGAAACCATCAAGGCCTCCATCGGCAGCATCACCGACGACCGGCGCCTGCAAGTGCTGCTGATCGCCTTCGCCTTCGGCGCCCTGCTGGAAGGCTCGGGCGGCGGCGGCGCCCCGGTGGCCATCACCGGCGCCATGATGGTGGGCATCGGCTTCAACCCTTTTCAAACCGCGATCCTCTGCCTGATCGCCAACTCGGCCCCGGTGGCCTACGGCGGCATGGGCAATCCCATCCGGACCCTGGTGGCGGTGACCGGGTTGGGCGAGGCCGATCTCAGCGGGATGGTCGGCCGGATTCTGCCGCTCACCACCCTGATCCTGCCCTTCTACCTGATCCGCATCCAGGCATCCACGCGGCAGACGCTTCAGGTCTGGCCGGGGCTGCTGGCCTGCGGCGTCACCTTCGGAGGCATCCAGTTCTTCTGGTCCAATTTCGTGGACGCCTCCCTGGTGGATATCGTGGGCGGCATGGGGACGCTGCTGCTGCTGGCGGTGTTTTTCCGCGTATGGAAGCCCAGGGAGATCTGGCGCTACCCCGGGGAGTCGGCGCGCAACGACAGCGCCATGAAGTACACCAAGGCACAGGTCATCCACGCCTGGTCGCCGTTCCTGCTGCTGGCGGTTTTCGTGGTGGTTTGGGGACTGCCGGCCGTCATCCGCACGCTCGATCAGACCACGCTCAAGATCCCGGTTCCCGGTCTGCACCAGCAGGTGATCCGGCACGCCCCGGTGGTGGTGAAGGACTTCGCCGAGCCGGCCGTTTTCGACTTCGCGTGGCTCTCCGGGGTGGGTACCGCGACCTTCTTCGCCGGCCTGCTGGCCGGGCCTCTGCTCGGCCTGACGCTCGGACAGACGCTGCAGGTGTTCTTCAAGACCCTGCGGAAGCTGCGCACCAGCCTGATCGCCATCATTGCCATGATGTCGCTGGGCTTCCTCACCCGCTATTCCGGCATGGACGCCGTGATGGGCCTGGCCATGGCCCGCACCGGGGTGCTGTTCCCGATGTTCGGCACCCTGATCGGCTGGCTGGGCGTGGCGCTCAGCGGCACCGACGCCGGATCGAACGCCCTGTTCGGCAGCCTGCAAACCATGACGGCAAACCAGTTGGGCATCAGCCCGGTGCTGATGTCCGCGGCCAACAGCGCCGGCGGGGTGATGGGCAAGATGATCGCCGCGCAATCGCTGATCGTGGGGTGCGCCGCCACCGGGCAGCAGGGCAAGGAAGGCGACCTGTTCCGGGCCGTCTTCAAGCACAGCCTGATCCTGGCGATCTTCATCGGACTGATCGTGACCATGTACGCCTACGTGTTCCCGGGCGCGATCCCGCACGGCCACCGTTTCTGGTAGGGATCAGCGTGCCGCCGGCTCGCGCAGCAGGCCGCTGAGTTCGGCCAGCAGCAGGCGCGCGCGGACCGAGGCGGAGACCGTACCCGCCGCTTCGGTGAGCGAGTCGGAATCGAAGCGCGAACTGCGCAGCCGCAGGGCGAGGGCGGTGTACCACTCCGGGGTGCAGAAGCCGTGGCTCCTGGAAGGAACGCGTGGATCCGAACAGATCTGGCCGGCCTGCGTGAAGAAGGGATTCAGAGCGGCATTTCCACCGCCGGTCTTCAATTCGGCCTTCAGGCGCTCTTCCAGCCCGCGCAGTTCGCGGATGCCGGCCGGCACGCTTTGCGCCGTGCGGTCCGGCGCCGCCTGCCGCCGCCCGCCCCAGGAGCGCACTGGCGCGAACGCCCGCACGTCTCCGCCGCGCTCCGCCTCGATTGCATGGGCCCAGGGCTGGAAACTGGCGCGGTGTTTCCGGTAGAGCGGCGGCGCGAAGGCACGCATCAGACCCGCAAGTTCCATCAAGGCCACTGCGCGGGCGCCTCGCACCACGACTCTCCGGCCGTGGAGCTGAAACTCGGCTCCCGACGACCACCCGGGGGGCACGAACCGGGGCGATTGGATCGCGGCCAGCAGCTTGTCGGCGGCCCCAGGCAGGGCTTCGCGGGCCAGGTCCGGGTTCTGCCGCAGCCCCTCCAGCAGCACCTGCGTTCCTCCGTACGGGTCGTGCCCGGGATAGACGCGGAGGATCTCCACCAGCAGGCGCTTGGCCTCGGCGGGATTCCGCCGCAGCAGGGCGTCCGCCAGCCAGATCGGGCTGGCGCCGAAGACGCCCGCAGCCAGCGCCCGCCGCGCCGTGGCGACCGCTGCGGGCAGGTCGTCCGCGGCGCGGCGCGCGGCGATGTTGTCCCAGGCCCGCACGCGCGGGTCGGCCACCGGAGGCGCCGACAGCGCGGGCATGCGCGCCGCGAGGTCTTCCGCTGCGTCCAGGTCCAAACCGGTGAGCAGGTCCAGAGCCTGGATCCGCAGCGCTTCCAGAGTACGGGCGTCCCGCACTCCGGACATGCGCTTCAGCGCCTCCGCGGCGAGGCGCCGGGTCTCCTCCGGATAGCGGCGGCGCAGCAGGCCCGCGGCCTCCAGAAAGGTGTCCGCGCCGGATTCGGGCTGCTCGGCCCGCGCCGCGCCCTGCACTTCAACGAGCAGGTCCGGCAGCGAACGCCCCCAGGCCGGCGGGCACAGCAGGGCCAGAAGCAGGACAGGCTTCATCATGGTGAGGCAGGCAATCCCGCCTGCGAGGCGGCTTTCGGCCGGCGACACCCGCTGAAAGCGGGTCCGCAGCCTGAAAGGCCGCCCCACAACCACCGGCGACACTATTGGCGAAACGCCTCGCGGCCGGCGAACCGGGCCCCGGCACCCAGCTCTTCTTCAATGCGCAGCAGCTGGTTGTACTTGGCGATGCGATCGGTGCGGCTGGCGGAGCCGGTCTTGATCTGCCCCGCCAGGGTGGCCACCACCAGATCGGCGATGAAAGCGTCCTCGGTCTCACCCGAACGGTGCGAGACCACCGAGGTGTAGCCCGCTGCGGCGGCCATCTGGATGGCCAGAAGGGTCTCGGTGAGAGTGCCGATCTGGTTGACTTTGATCAGGATCGAGTTGGCGACGCCCTCCTCGATGCCGCGCTTCAGCCGCTCGGTGTTGGTGACGAACAGATCGTCGCCCACCAGTTGGATCCGGTCGCCCAGGGCTTCGGTGATGAGCTTCCAGCCGCGCCAGTCGTCTTCAGCCATGCCGTCCTCGATCGACAGGATCGGATACTGCCGCACCCAGCCGGCCCAGAATTCGACCATCTGTTCCGGGGTGCGCTGGCTCTTGTCGGACTTCTTGAAGACGTACTTGCCGTCCTGGTAGAACTCGCTGGAGGCCGGGTCGAGGCAGATGCCGATCTGCTCGCCGGGCTTGTAACCGGCTTGGGATATGGCCTCCATGACCAGTTCGAGGGCCTCGTCGTTCGACTTCAGGTTGGGGGCGAAGCCGCCTTCGTCGCCCACGGCCGTCGAGTAGCCGCGCTTGCCGAGCACTTTCTTCAGCGTATGGAAGACCTCCACCCCCATACGCAAGGCCTCGGAAAACCGTTGTGCGCCGAAGGGGGCGATCATGAATTCCTGCACGTCCACGGAGTTGTCGGCATGGGCGCCGCCGTTCAGGATGTTCATCATCGGCACCGGCAGCAGGGCCGCACCCACGCCGCCCAGGTAGCGGTACAGCGGCGTATCCTGGGAGGCCGCCGCCGCCCGGGCTGCCGCCATGGAGACGGCCAGGATGGCGTTGGCGCCCAGGCGGCCCTTGTTGGGGGCGCCGTCCAGTTCGATCATCTTCCGGTCCAGCGCTTCCTGCCCGGTCGCATCCATGCCTTCCAGAGCCTTGGCAATCTCGTCATTGATGTGGGCGGCCGCCTTGCGGGTTCCCTTGCCCAGATACCGGGACTTGTCGCCGTCGCGCAGTTCCACGGCCTCGTGCTCTCCGGTGGAGGCGCCGGAGGGAACGGCCGCCCGGCCGACGCTGCCGTCGGCCAGGTACACGTCGGCTTCGACGGTCGGGTTTCCGCGGGAATCCAGAATCTCTCTTCCAATAATGTGTACGATCGTGGTCAATTTCAGCTCCTTATCAAGACTCACTCGACCGCCGGAGCACGAGGCGCCGGAGCGGTTCAACCTTTTAGGATGCCACTAAACGGGGCGGGCTCAGAGGAAGGCACGATGACAATTCCGGACTCGGTGACGTGGTAGCCGCCTTGCCGGTCCTGTTCCGCGTCGAAGCCGATCACGCTGCCTTCGGGGATCCTGACGCCCGAATCGAGGATGGCGCGCCGGATCCGGCTGTACCGGCCCACCTCCACGTTAGGCATGAGAATCGAGAATTCGACCTCGCAAAAACTGTTCACCCGGACGCCGGGGGAAAGCACGCTGCGCACCACGCGCCCGCCGGAGATGATGCAGCCGGCCGAGACGATGGAGTCGATGGCCACGCCCATCCGCCGGCCTTCCTGGGCGAACACGAACTTGGCGGGCGGCTGCTGCACCATGTGGGTATGGAGGGGCCATTTCCGGTCGTACAGGTTGAACTCCGGCGAGATGGACACCAGGTCCATGTTGGCTTCGTAGAAGGCGTCCAGGGTGCCCACGTCGCGCCAGTAGCGCACCGCCGTGCGGTTCAGGTCGATGAAGTCATACGCGATGACCCGCGCGCGCTCCAGATTGCGGGGTAGGACGTCGCGGCCGAAATCGTGGGAGGACTGGGGGTCGACGGCGTCCTCGGCCACCGCCCGGAGCAGCACCTCGGTGTTGAAAACGTAAATACCCATCGAGGCGCTGACCATCTCGGGGTTGAACACGGAGCGTACCGGGTGGCCGTGTTTGGGCTTCTCCTCGAAGCCCACTACGCGGTAGTCGCGGTCGATCTCCAGGATGCCGAAGCGCGCCGCTTCCTCCGGGGCGACCTGGATCGTGGCGATGGTGACGTCGGCCTTGTTCTGCCGGTGCCAGTCGATCATGTCGTGGTAGTTCATTTTGTAGATCTGATCGCCGGACAGAATCAGGGTGTAGGCCGGGTTTTCGGCCACGATGCTCTGGGCGTTCTGGAAGACGGCGTCGGCGGTGCCTTGGTACCAGTCCTCGCCGGTGCGCTTCATGGCGGGAATGACCTCGATGAACTCGCCCAGTTCGCTGGCCAGGATGTTCCAGCCGTCCCGGATGTGCCGTATGAGTTCCAGCGCTTTGTATTGTGTTAGGATGAAAACTCGGCGAATGTTCGAGTTGATGCAGTTGGAAAGGGTGAAGTCGATAATCCGGTAGTTTCCGCCGAACGGGACGGCAGGCTTGGCCATATCCTTGGTGAGGGGGTACAGGCGCTCGCCGGCTCCGCCCGCCAGCAAGATTGCTAACACGTCACTCATCCGTATCAACTGGTGAACCGCCTGGATTGGCGGCTTAAGCTATTTTACTTGAGCGGGGTGTCTCGCAGCCGCCGGGTCCGCGGCTGCACCCCGAAAATGGGGCTTGACTTTGTACGTCAACCACCTATGATAACAGTACCTTTATTTTCGAAGGCGTCAGGGAGGTGTGGATGGCCCGCCTCCGCGCCGCACGGGCGGCGCAAAAGGAATCCGGCCATCGTTGGGGGGTGTGGGATCGTTGGCTGAAATCAGGCTGCAGGAGGGCGAGACGCTGGAAAGCGCCCTCCGCCGTTTCAAGAGGAAGGTGCAGCAGGAAGACATCATCAAGGAGGTCAAGAGGCACTCCTTCTACTTGAAGCCTGGCGAGAAGAAACGGGTCAAGCAGGCATTGGCCCGCAAGCGGAACCGGAAGAAGAGCAGGCGCGAGATCGAGTAGGATCGGAGCCCTGCGGCCGCCGGATCGGCCGGCGCTCCCAGGGCGTTCTAAGGCCCATGCGGGCGGCCGTGGTAGTGCGGTACCTGGCCGCCCGGGAACGATCCAGGCCGCCATTCGCTGCGCGGCAGGGTGGAGCTAGGGAATGTCAGAGTTTCAGGATCGAGTGCTCAATTGCGCGGAGTGCGGGGCTGAGTTCATTTTCACTGCCGGGGAGCAACAGTTTTTCCACGACAAGAATCTGAGGAACGAGCCGAAGCGCTGCAAGGCTTGCAAAGGCAAGCGCCACAATAACGCACCGGGCGGTTATTCGAAAGTCGAGACCGTCGCGATGTGCTCGCAATGCGGCCGTCAGACGACGGTACCCTTCAAACCTACCCAGGGACGCCCGATTTACTGCCGGGAGTGCTATCAGACCCGCAAGGCCCTGGCCGCCGGCGGGCTGAAGTAAGACCGGCTGACCGCGGCCCGCAAGTGAGAGCCTGTCCGGAGGCGCGGATGCCTGCTCCACCCGGCGGCTGCGAACCGATCCCCTGCAGCGGTGCGCCCTTAACACCGGGTTCCCGGTTGCCGCGACGCCATCCTCGCCGGTTGTGAGGGAATTCAGCCTGGGAATACAACACCGCATGAGCGTGTCCGGACTGGATTCCCGCGCGCCGGCGGGTTTGCGATAATCGAAGCCATGGCCAAAGCACCCTCCAAGACCGCCGTACGGCCGCGGCGCGCGCGCGCCGAAGTGCAGCGCGAATTCGACGAAATCCAGCAGCAGATCGAAGCCGCCCGGGAGAGCCCCGACGCCAAGGCCGAAGAGCTTCGCCGCCAGAAGGAAGAGGCCACCCGCCAGGTTGCGGAAAGCTTCTCCGTGGAGGGCGTCGTTCGCCAGGTCTCTTCGCTGGGGCTGGAGATCTCCCGCGCCCTGTCCGAGATCTCAGGGAAGCTCGTCGAAGAGGTGGAGCGGCTGGCAACCGTGCGCGAGGCCGTGCGGATCGAAACCGAGGAGCTGGCCCGGCTTCACAAGATCGATGTCGCGGCCACCGCCCTCGACCAGCTGGTGGCGAACTACGCCCAGGAAAGCGCGCGGCTGGAGGCGGAAACCGCCGCCCGGAGGGCGGCCTGGGAAGAAGAGGTCCGGCTGTCCGAGCGCGAGCGCAAGGAGCAGGAAGAGAACCTCAGGAAACAGCGCCAGCGCGAGGCCGAAGAGTACGAGTACAGGAAGGCCCTGGAGCGCAAGAAGGCGCAGGACAAGTACGACGAGGACCAGCGCCTGCTCGAAAAGAAGAACCGCGAGAAGCAGGAGACGCTGGAAAAGAGCTGGCAGCAGCGCGAGGCCGCCCTGAAGGAGCAGGAAGAGGATCTGGCCCGGCTGAAAAAGGAGGCCGAGGCGTTCCCCGTCCGACTGCAGAAGGAGACCGCGCAGGCGGCTGCCCGGGCCACCGCCGAGGCCGAAGCCCGCTTCGAACAGCAAACCCTGCTGATCCGCAAGGATGCCGAAGGCGAGCGGAAGCTCTTTGAACTGCAGGTCAAGACCATGGAGGACCTGGTTGCCCGGCAGGCGGCCCAGATCGCCGCCCTGGAGAAGCAGGTCGAGGAGGCGAAGCGGCAGGTTCAGGACATCGCGGTCGCGGCCATCGAGGGGGCGTCCGGAGCCAAGACGCTTTCGCACATCGACAAAATAGCCATGGAGCAGGCCAAGAACCGGCCCCAGGTCTGACCGCTCGGGCCCTCCGATTTCGGAGGGAAGAGGCCCGGAAGGGAACATCGCGCCCGGCGTTAACGTATGGAAAAGTGATGGCCTACTGCAGCCAATGCGGAAACGAAGTTCGCGAGAGCGACGTGTTCTGCCGGAAGTGCGGCAGCCGTCAACCGGTGTCCGGCCGGATCGCTTCCGACCCGCTCGGGGGCATGAGCCCCCGTACGGCCGCCGTTCTTTGCTACATCCCCTTTGTCGGCTGGATCGCCTCCATCGTGGTGCTGGCCGCCAGCCGGTTCCGCGAGGATCTCACCATCCGGTTTCACGCTTTCCAGGGCCTCTACCTGTTCGTCGCCTGGCTCATCGTGGACCATGTGATCAGCCCCGTGTTCCGAGGCCTGCCGGGACATGTTCCGCCGGTCGACAACATCCTCAAGGCCGCGGTCCTGGTGGTGTGGATCTTTATGATGGTGAAAGCGGCCCACGACGAGCGGTACTCGCTGCCGATCATTGGGGAACTGGCCGCGCGGTCCATCAGCGAACGGTAACGGTCCCTCCCGCGCCGCTCTCCGCCGCTCTCACAAGGCATAGCCGGAATTCCTCCTCCCATGGTATATTTATTCGTTAGCGTGAATAATTAATCGTTATGGCGCAAAGAGTGGGAATCGTCGGGTTTCGCGGCTACAGCGGAGCCGAACTGGTCAAGATCCTGGAAGGCCATCCGGGCGTCGAACCGGTGCTGTTGGAGCACCGGCAGGACGTCGGCGAGGTACGCTTCGCTCGCTCGCGCCGGGTGGCCTGCACGCCCGAGTCGGTCCGCTCCGAGGGTCTCGCGCTGGTATTCCTGGCGACCCCGGCGGAAGTTTCCATGGACCTGGCGCCCTGGCTGCTCGAGGCCGGCGCGAAGGTGGTGGACCTGAGCGGCGCCTTCCGGCTGCGGACCGCCGAGCGCCACCTGCAGTGGTACAAGGAGGTGCACACCCAGACGGCCCTCCTCGCTGAGGCGGCTTACGGCCTGCCGGAGTTCTACCGGGATTGCGTAAGGCCGGCGCGGCTGGTGGCCAATCCCGGCTGCTACCCGACCGCGGCCAACCTGGCCATACGGCCGCTGGTGGACGCCGGTGTTATCGACCGGCAGGCCGGCATTGTCTGCGATGCCAAGTCGGGAGTGAGCGGCGCGGGCCGCAAGCCCAGCCTGAAAACCAGCTTTTGCGAGGTCGCCGAGAACTTCTCGGCCTACTCGCTGCTGAACCACCGGCATGTACCCGAGGTTCTGCTGAACTCAGGTCTGGAGGAATCCGAATTCAGCTTCACCGCGCACCTTCTGCCGCTCGACCGCGGCATCCTGGAGACCGTCTACTTTCGTTCCACTCGCCCTGGCGGCTCACTGGAACTGGTGGAATTGTACCGGAAGCGCTATGAGGGGGAGCCGTTCGTGCGCGTCTACGATCCCGACCAGATGCCGGACCTGCGGGCCGTGCAGCGCACCAACTATTGCGATATCGGGGTGAAGTTGGACGCGGCCACGGGGCGGGGCATCGTGGTGAGCGCGATCGACAACCTGGTGAAAGGAGCCGCCGGCCAGGCGGTTCAAAACATGAACCTGATGTTGGGTTTCGCGGAAACCGAGGGACTGCTGTGAGGGTACTGGTCAAGGTGGGAGGCAGCCTGCTGGACTCGGCCGAATCACGCGGAGCCATCGCCGCGCAGCTGGCCGGGCTGGCGGCCGGGGGCTACGAAGGCGTGGTCGTGCACGGCGGAGGCAAGCAGATGACCCGTTTCCTGGCTGAGCGGGGCATCGAGAGCCGTTTCGTCAAGGGGTTGCGAGTCACCACGCCGGAAACCCTGGACGCCGTGCTGAAGGTCTTCACCGGTAGTGTGAACCGGGAACTGGTAGCCGCCCTCACGGCCGCCGGGGCCATGGCGGTGGGCATTTCCGGCATCGACGCCTGTCTGACGGAAGCCGAGCCCATGGACCCTGAGCTGGGGGCCGTAGGGCGCGTGGTGCGCTCCAACCCAGGCCTGCTCGAGGTGTTGACCGGCAGCCGCTACCTGCCGGTTGTGGCCTGCGTGGCGGGAGACCGTGCGGGCAACATCTACAATGTGAACGCCGACCAGATGGCTGTCGCCTGCGCCGCCGCCTTCCGCGCCGACCGGCTGATCTTCCTGACCGACGTGGAGGGGGTGCTGGATGCCGGCAAGCGCCGGATCCCGCGCCTGACCCTGGAGCAGATCGAGGACCTGATTGCCTCGGGCGTCGCCGCCGGCGGCATGCTCGCCAAGCTCAACGCCGCCGCCGAGGCCATACGGCAGGGGGTGACTCAAGTGGCCATCGCACCGGGCGCGGCAGCCGGCATCATCGGCCGCCTGCTGGCCGGCGAGGAGGCAGGCACCCGCATAGTGGGCGCATCGGAGGTGACGGCGTGATCAGCGCGCTGACGGCCGATTCGGTCGCCGCCGGGGAGGCCCCCGGGGCGGCCCTGATCACCCGCAAGGCGGGCATGGCCGATATCGCTCCCCTGTTGAAGCTCATCAACGGGTATGCCGCCAAGGGCATCATGCTGGCCCGAACGGAGTTTGAAATCTCGGAGAATATCCGCGATTTTACCGTTCTTACAGAGGGCAGCGAGTTAGTAGCCTGTGGCGCGCTGCATTTCTACAGCCCCACCTCGGGCGAGATTCGTTCCCTGGCCGTTGCCGAGAACCGCAAGTCGCACGGGATTGGGCGCCGCCTGGTGGAAGCTCTGCTGGACGAAGCGGCGCAGTACTCACTGGAGACGGTCTTCGCGTTCACCTACGTCCCCGATTTCTTTCGCAAGTTGGGTTTCGAAGAGGTGGACCGGGGTGTGCTGCCGTTGAAAGCCTGGAAGGACTGCCTGCGCTGCCCGAAATTCCAGTGCTGCGACGAGATCGCGATGGTGCGGGCGATGCACCCGAATGGGGGAGTGGTAAGACCCCCCATTTGGGGTGATGCAGACGCCGAAAGTACCGCTAACACCCTCATCTTGCTACCTACACTGAAACGGTAGCCCCGGCCTGGTCTGTCTCCAGCTATCCCCAAGAGAGGGCATGCTCTCCCACAAAAGACTACCTGCCCCTCCCGAAAATCGCCGTCTTCATCTCATGAATTGTGTGTAATAATTTTCTCTTCCAGTAAATAGAAATCGGGCTGGAATATTTGTGGATTTGTTATCCGAGGACGATGAAAGCGCAGACCATTGACGTTCACATTGCTACCGGGAGAGTGCTCTGCTGCACCGTGTTCCGGTCCAACGGCAGGAAGCTGCTGGCCAAGGGACACGTGATCAGCGATGAGGACATTCGGGTGCTGGAATCCGAAGGCCTGGACAAGATCTGGGTCACGGAGTTGGAGGAAGGGGAGATCGGTGAAGACGAGGCAGTCTGTACGGTAGCCGGTGAGATGGCCTGTGGCAGCTTTGAGATCCGCCTGGCGGCCGGCGGCCGCGCCAACCTGATGGCCACCGAAAACTGCTGCGTTCTGGTGGATGACGACCTGCTGAAGCAAATCAACTGCGCCTCGAGCGTGGTCATAGCCACCACTCCGAACTTCAGCCTGGCCAACGCAGGACAGCGCATCGCCACCGTGAAGAGCGCTCCCTTCGCGGTGGCCCGCGACCAACTGGACGCCGTGGTCTCGATCCTGAAGGAACGGGGGCCCATTCTGCAGGCAAGGCCCATCCGAAATCCCGTGGTGGCGGTCCTTTACACGGACCTGACCGCCGGCGACCGGGCCCGGCAGCTGTTCGAAACCATCATGCGGCAGCGGCTGGAACGGCACGGTGTGGCGGCGAATTTCGCCCTGGCCTGCGTCGAGGATGAACCCACCGTCTCCCGCGCCCTGCAGCACCTGCTGCGCCCCCGGCCGACGGTGATCCTGGTCGCCTCGACCACCGCTCCGGCGGGACCCGAAGACGCGGTCGGCCAAGCGATCAGCCGGTCCGGCGGGCAGATCGAGCGTTTCCTGGCCCCGGTTGAGCCTGGAAACCTGCTGCTGCTGGCCTACAAGGATGACGTGCCCATCGTCTCGGCGCCGGGCTGTTTCCGTTCCGCCAAGCCGAATGTGGTGGATCTGATCCTGCCCGCCCTGCTGGCGCGCTACCACCTGTCGGGCTGGGAGGTCGCCTGTCTGGGACACGGCGGCCTGTTGGGCTGAAAAGTCTCCTCCATTCCACCGGCCGTTCGTCGCCAAGCGGCCCGTGGCTCCTCCTCCGGGCGCCTTCACGGGCGCCCGGTTTTTTTTACTCTTTGGCTTGTTTTCGCAGCTCCGCAAAGTATTGCTGCACGTATTGCTGGTAGGCCACCGGAATCTCGTCCCGGTGAATCTCCCCGCCCCGGTCGCCGTGGGTGGCCTTTCCGTCCGCGTAACTGGTCCGCAGCACCTGTTTGCCGGAACGGACCTCGACGGTGATCTCGCCGCTGACATTGGCGGATCGCTTGCCGATGATCTCGCTGATCTTGCCCATGGCCTCGAGTTGCTCGGCCAGCTTGACGTCCTTGCTGCCGTCCTGCCGCCCGATTCCGCTCGCGGCGGTGCGCGAGGAATCTTCCCCGCCCTGGCTGGGGGTCTTGCCTTCGGCGCTCTGCGCCCCCGCCGCTTCTTCACCCGGCTGGCCTTCCTGCGACTCCGACCCGGACTCGCCGGATTGCTTGCGGCCCTGGCCGGCCTGGCCCTGCTGGCTCTGGCCCTGCTGCTGCGCGGACGCCCGTCTCTGCTGGCCTTCCTTGGAGCCCGCCTGGGCTGCGCTGGCGCTCTGCGGCTGGCGAAGGCGCGACATCAGGCTGGCCATGGCGTCACGGAGCTTGGACATGAGACTCGACTCGGCCGCCGAGGAACTGGCCTGCTGGCCGCCTTCGCTCTCGCGGTTCTGCTTCTGCTGAGCCGTGCGTTCGCCCTCTCCGCCCTCACCGGCTTCGGACTGCTCCGAAGCCTGGATCCGCTCCCCTTCGGCCTTCTCCAGCATTTCGGAATCCCGGCCTTCGGACTTTCCGGCCGTCTGGGTTGCGGCCTTGCCGCTCTCCACGTCGGCGATATCGATGCCTTCCATGGGCTGGTCCGGAGCGGCATTCAGGCGGTCGGGCGACCCTTTCTGGCCGTTGGACTCCTCCCCCGCCCGGTCCTCCCGGGACGACTCCGGACTCTTCTTCTTGAGATCGGAGCGGGGAATCGCGGCGTGCAATTCGGGACTGCCGGGCAGCCAGGGGAACAGCAGGCGGGCCAGCGGCGGCTTCAGATCGATGCGGCGTTCCAGGCCGTAGCGGAGCGCAAACAGGCTGGTAGCTACCAGGGCGAGTCCCAGGAGGGGAAAGGCGGCCTTGGGCACGCGATAGGGCAGCACCTGGCGCAGGTCCACACCCCGCGCCCGGTTCTCGGCCTCCGAGCGCTGGGCCGCTACGATCTCGGCCGAGCCTTTGCCGCCGGATTGCTCGAAATACACGGCGGTGGAGAGAGCGTCACACAGCCCCGCGGCGCGATCGACAATCTGGGCGGTCCCGTACCGGGAAGGAATGCGGCGCAAGAGCCGGTAGAGGCCGGCGCTCAGGCTGAGCGCGCTGATCAGGGCCAGCCAGCGCCAGTCGAGCAGTTCCGTCCCGGCTACCAGCAACAATATCGCGGACCCCATCAAGAGGCTGCAGGCAAACACCATCTGCCCGATCATGCCCTCCCAGAGCAGACGGCGCCTCGCCCGGCGCACCAGTTCAACGATTGCGCAGCATCCCACCAAATGGCACCAGCTTTCCCGGACCTTCATGCCTTACCGAGTCCCGGACAGGATCTCCCTCTAGAATTAACCACTTGGCCGGCCGGGAAGCGCCAGGCCGGTTCCACATATGCTGCAGAGCAATCCGCATGCCGACGATGCATTTATTATGGAACATCCTGTGGGGGAAAGCACCGGGCGAAGCGGGAAGTTCTAGGAATGGAAACAGCCGCAGGGCAGGTCCCTGCCAGTGAGGCTCGCACACCACTCCCCCTGGCCCGGACCACGGACCTCCCCCGCGTCCAAACACATCGGACGGCGAACAGCAGACGCTGCCTGGATCTGCACCCCTACGGCACGCTATGCAGATTCTTATGGATCGCGTAGAGCGCGAGTTCCAGCCTGTCGGAGACGCCCAGTTTGTCAAAGATGTTGTGAAGATGGTTCTTCACGGTCTGCTCGGAGATGAACATCTTCTCCGCCATCTCCTTGTTCTTATAGCCCTGGGCGACCAGCGCGACAATCTCGCGTTCCCGCTGGCTTAGAGGCGACCGGTCCCGGTCCCGGCCGGTGGCCGGAGCGATGGTTTCACTGGGAGCGGCGAACTGCCGCATCACGGCGGCGGTCGTGTTGGAATCCAGCCAGATTTCTCCGGCATGCACTTTGCGAATGCTTTTGATCAGTAGATCCGTGGCTGTCTGCTTGAGGACAATTCCACTGGTGCCGAATTTCATGGCCTGCACGAATTCGTTCTTGTCCTCGGAAGCGGTCAGGACGATAACTCGGGTCCGGCGTTTGTTCAGTTGCAGTTTTTGTAACGCGGCCAAGCCATCGAGGGCGGGCATTTTCAGGTCGAGAAGGAGAATATCCGGATCGAGCTTCTCTACGACCTCCAGCACTTCCTTTCCGTCCGCAGCCTCGGCCACCACCTCGAAATCACTCTCCAGAGCCAGCAGCCTGCGCAGCCCGTCTCGGAAAATCGGGTGGTCATCAGCGATCACAATGCGGATGGGCTCAGGGGCCGTATCCGCAAGATAGGAGGGATTCCCGTTCGGAATAGTGGCGCTATTCTCAGTCATACGGTTTAGTACAACTGGTTCTAATTGTAGAGTCCCGTTAGTACTAAGTCAATGCGGATGCCTCTCAAAACTGGGACGGGATTCTATGTAGCCCCCGGCATATAACCGGTGTAAGCCCTGATATAGAGCGCCGGCGCCGTTCCTTCGACTCCTGCTATCCGATTATAAACACTCCACTTAAGCCTTCGGGATCGACCGTGCTGGAGATTACCCATCCAGGAGAGGGAACCCTCGGAAAAAACATGCGGTGCGGCGCCGGCGCACCGCCCGAAACCGGGGGCCCGCGCCCTGGAGGCCGGCTTCAGACTCTCTTTCGTAACAGAACGGAGGGGTCCTATTACCCCTCACATTCGCGGAACGGCACCCGCAGGAGTGCGAAAAGGCCCAGCGCGACAATTTCGCCCGCGGCCAGGTACACCGGCCAGGGCCCGAGAAAATCCAGCAGCGACGCTCCCGCGGGTTTGCGGCACAGGTACATGTAGTTGGTCCCGTAGACCGCGTTAAAAAGCCCCACGCCGGCGGCATACAGGTTCAGCATCAGGAACGCGCGCCAAAGGGAAGCGCGGCGCGGCCTCATCCCACAACCCAGAACCAGCACCGCCACGATGACGATGACGCCTCCGTGCGCCAGAAAAAAGTACAGCGTGGGGTATGAAAACAGCGGCGCCCACAGGTCCGGCGTCAGCACTGCCATTCCCGCTCCGGCCAGGCCCGCGAAATAGGCGAACTCGAAGATCCCCTGCCGCCGCGTTGCCGCCGCTGCCACGGTCAGCCAGACGGCCAGGTCCGAAAGCTGCAGCGGAAGGCCTTCCGGAAAGCGGATACCCTCCCGGTGCAGCCGGTATCCGTACCAGATCAGCTCGTTCGAGGCCAGCAGCAGAGCCAGCCGGACCGGAAGCCGACGTGCGCGGCAATCCTGCCGGCGCACCCGCTTCCCCAAGCCCCAGGCCGAGGCGGCAATGGTTGCGAGAACAGCCAGGTGTGCCGGGCCGAACAGGACGAAATCGGAGTTCATTCGCCGGCGCCGGCCCGTCTAATCCACGTCAAGTGTGTTTGGAAGAATTAGGCGGCCTCGAGGCGCGCCGCGGCGGCGCGGAAGCGGCGGCCGCTTTCGGCGCGGGCTTGGGCGGAGGCGGCGAGCGGCGGGCAGGCAATGGCGCCCGCAACTGCGGCAGCCTCTCGAGTTTCCGCAGATGGTCCCAGGAGGCGGTTTGCGAATGCTGCTCCTTCACCTTGGGCGGCCCGCCCGGTTCTCTCATCATCTCCGCGCCCGCTTTGGGCGGCTCGGGGGGCTGGAAACGCCGGGCTTTCCGTATGGCCGGCTTGTTGATCTTGACGTAGGAGCCCAGGACGTGACTTCCGCGAGAGTGGGTTGGGACGACGGTGCTGTCGTCCTCGGTTTCCTCCAGCCATTCCTGGACCCAGTTCTTGGTGTGCTTTCCCGGATTCATTGCCGAACCTCCCTTTTGAAAACGTCCGGATGTCCGGAATCCACTAACACTGTAGTCCGGTGGCTGGGAACTTGCAACTCTTATTGGGTGGGCGGGATGGACGGACCGCTCGGGGGCCGCGGGCCGGAGAGCGAAGCGATAGGGCGGCTTTGGAGGCAGCATGGATTCGAAGACCACCGCGCCCGGGCAGCCGCGGCCCGGAAGGGGACAACGGCGCGGCAGGCAGCGGCGGCGTTCCAGTGCCTCCCGGGTTTGACTTGGCATCCGGGGATCCGATATCCTCGAATTTTCTGGTAGAGGCGCGGGGGCGATGAGTAGCCCGGACAGGCGAATCCGGGGGTACCGGATGCTCGGGCGAAAGGCGCTGTTTCCCGCCGAAACTGCCGTTTGGGGACCCTCCCGGCGGCGGTTGGGGGGTATGGTTAAGACCTGCCCACTGTCATCCGCGGGATGCGGATGGAGCGCTATCAGGATGCGAAAGCACGCCGTATTTTCCGCGTCTTTTCCCTCCTCATAGTGTTACGCGCCTCACCCGTGTTTGTAGCCGGCGTCCGGGACCAGGTTCGAGACCGGGCGCCAAGGACCGCTGGACATGAATCTCTTTGAACTGACGCGCACCCTGGTCGACATCGAATCCATCACCGGAAACGAGGAGAAGCTCGGTCTTTTCCTGCTCGACTACCTCGGCCGGCTGGCGCGCGATACCGGCGGCCGGGTGGAGCGCATGGAGGTGGAGCCACATCGCTTCAACGTGCTGGCCCAGTGGGGCGAGCCCCGGGTTACGCTTTCCACCCACCTGGATACGGTGCCGCCTTTCTTCCCTTCCCGGGAGGACGACACGTTCATCTACGGCCGCGCGGCCTGCGACACCAAGGGAATCGGGGCGGCCATGATCAAGGCCGTGGAGGCCTTGCTGGCGGCGGGCGAGCGCGGTGTGGCCCTGCTGTTCGTGGCCGGGGAAGAACGCAACAGCGTGGGCGCCTACACGGCCGCCCGCAACCCGCGCGGATCCCGCTACCTGGTGAACGGCGAGCCGACCGAGAACCGGCTGGCGCTCGGCTCCAAGGGCGCACTGCGCTATGAACTGACAGCCAGGGGGCGCATGGCCCACTCGGCCTACCCGGAACTCGGCGACTCGGCCATCAACAAGCTTCTGGACGTGCTGGCGGACCTGAGGGCCATTCCACTCCCGGTGGACGGCCTGCTGGGACCGGGCACAATGAACATCGGCACGCTTTCCGGCGGCCGCGCTCCGAACGTGATCGCGGACGAAGCCCAGGCGGAGGTCATGATCCGGCTGGTGGATGATGCCGGTCCGATCCGGGAGGCTGTGAGGCGGGCCGTGGCGGACCGCGTCGAAGCGCGGGAGATCCTCATGATTCCCGCCCTCCGGCTGGGCTCGCTGCCCGGTCTGGAAACCACCGTGGTGGCTTACACCACCGATATACCCGCCTTCGGCGGCGCCTGGGGGAAGCCTTTCCTGATCGGTCCGGGCTCCATCCACGTAGCCCACACCCTGGAAGAGCGGGTGGAGAAACGCCAGTTGCTCGAAGCAGTGGAAATCTATCAAAGGATCGTGCGGCAGTTATGGAACCAAGAATCGAAGTCGGAATCCTAGGCGCCACCGGTATGGTGGGCCAGCATTTCGTGAAATTTCTGCAGGGTCATCCCTGGTTTGCCCTCCAGTGGCTGGGGGCCAGCGACCGCTCGGCGGGCAAGAAGTATCGCGAAGCGATGAAGTGGCATCTGGCCGGAGCCGTCCCCGAAGAGGCGGCGGATCTCACGGTGCAGGAATCGAAGCCGGGCAGCGCGCCGCGCCTTCTGTTCTCGGCCATGGACGCTTCCGTGGCCACGGAGATCGAGCGGGCCTTCGCCGAGGCGGGGCACATCGTGGTGTCCAACTCGCGCAACCACCGCATGGAACGCGACGTCCCGCTGCTGGTTCCCGAGATCAACCCGGAGCACCTCAAGCTGCTGCCGGTGCAGCAGCGCCAGCGGGGTTGGAAAGGACAGATCGTCACCAATCCCAACTGCTCCACCATCGTCCTCACGATGGGACTGGCGCCGTTCAAGCCGTTCGGCATCAAGCGCGTGATCGCCACCACGCTGCAGGCCATCTCGGGCGCCGGCTATCCGGGTGTGCCCTCCATGGACATCAACGCCAACGTGATTCCGTTCATCGGCGGCGAAGAGGAAAAAATGCAGCAGGAGACCCAGAAGATCCTCGGCGATTTCAGGGCGGACCACATCGAGCCCCTGGATGCCCGGGTGAGCGCGCACTGCAACCGCGTGCCGGTCGTGGACGGCCACACGGTCACGGTCTCGGTAGAGTTCTCCAGCCGGCCTTCGGAAGCCGATCTGCGGCATGCCTGCCAGAACTTCACCGGCGTTCCCCAGGAGAGAAAGCTGCCCAGCGCTCCCTCCCGGCCGGTGATCTACCTGCCCGAACAGGACCGCCCGCAGCCGCGCAAGGACGCCGAGCGGGAGCGCGGCATGGCGGCGTTCATAGGACGTCTGCGGCCCTGCCCGGCCCTGGCCTGGAAGTTCGTGGCCCTCGGTCACAACACCGTCCGCGGAGCGGCCGGAGCGGCGGTGCTGAACGCCGAGCTGATGTGCTCGGAAGGGATGCTGGACTGATGATCGTGATGAAGTTCGGCGGCACGTCGGTTGAATCGGCCGCCGCCATCGAACGCGTCGCGGGCATTGTCGGATCGCGGCTCGAACGCAAGCCGGTGGTCGTCGTCTCGGCCATGGGCAAGACCACCAACAAGCTGCTGGCCATCGCTTCGGCGGCCATCAACGGGCAGCGCGAGGACTACATACGGCAGGTCCACGACCTGCGCGATTTCCACTCGCGCGAGGCCCGCCTGATGGTGCCGCTCTCGGAGCGGGCGGAACTCGACCGCACGCTAGACGACCATTTTCAGGAACTGACCGAACTGGTGAAAGGGCTGGCCGTGCTGGGCGAGCTGACGCCCCGCGCCATCGACGCCATCTCGAGCTACGGGGAGCGGCTCTCCAGCTTCATCGTGACCCTGGCTTTCCGCTACTTCGGCCTCCCGGCCACCCACCTGGACTCCCGCCGGGTCATCGTCACCGACCAGCGCCACACCCAGGCCGCGCCCCTGTTCGCGGAAACCTACTGCCGCCTGGCCGAAACCGTGCCGCCCCTGCTCCAGAACCAGGTGGTAGTCATGGGCGGATTTATCGCCGCCACGAAGGAGGGTGTGACCACGACCCTGGGACGGGGCGGTTCGGACTTTACGGCTTCCATCGTCGGGGCCGGCATCGGCGCCGAAGAGATCGAGATATGGACCGACGTCGACGGCATGCTGACCGCCGACCCGACCATCCTGCCCGGCGGCCACCGCCTTCGCGTGATCTCTTTCGCCGAGGCGGCCGAACTGGCCTACTTCGGCGCCAAGGTGCTGCACCCGGCCACCGTGCTGCCGGCGGTCGAGAAGAACATCCCGGTGCTGATCCTGAACTCGCGCCGGCCCGAAGTGGAAGGCACGCGCATCGTGGCCGATCGCGTTCCCTGCGCCAACGCCGTGAAGTCGATCGCCTGCAAGCGGCGGATCACGCTGGTCAACATCGTCTCCACCCGCATGCTGATGGCGTACGGCTTTCTGCGGCGCATCTTCGAGATCTTCGACCGCTACGAAACTCCGGTGGACATGCTGGCCACCTCCGAAGTGAGCGTTTCGCTGACCATCGACAACACCCGCCGGCTGGAACCCATCCTCCAGGAGCTGCGGGAATTCTCGGAGGTTTCCGTGGAGGAGAACCAGGCCACCGTGTGCCTGGTGGGCGACAACATCCGGCACACTCCCGGCATGGCCTCCAAGGTGTTTCACGCGCTGGGACGGGAGATCAACGTGCGCATGATCTCCCAGGGAGCGTCGCTGCTGAACCTGGGCTTCGTGATCGCCGAAGCCGACCTGAAGAAAGCCGTCGAGGTTCTGCACGAGGTATTTTTCGCCGAAACCGATCCGGCCGTTTTTGACTAGGAGCCCGCAGACCGCGTGCTACACTATGCTCCCAGATGGATTCCGCGGCGGAGTTGGCTGTATCGCCGGTTGTGGCCTCCGCAAGCACCGAACCGGCTGAGGTTTCGCGATTCAGGGCGTCCCGGGGCGCGGTGGCGGGAGCGTACCTTCTCCTGCTGCTTGCCGATTTCGCCGTCCTGAATGCCTGCCACTTCGCGGGTCACAGCCTGCGGTTCGGGCCTCTGACGCGGGTCGAAGCCTTTCAGCAGCGGGGCATGGGCATCGGCTACGAGCCGTACCTGTTTTTTGTTTCGATCTACCTGATCGTGTTCGGCTTCTCCGGCCTCTACACCCGCCGGCTCTCGGCCATGGAGGACTCGGCCCTGGCCTTGCGCGCCTGCTTCTATTCGACCGCCTGCGCCCTGGTGATCTGCTCCATCGCGCATGTGGCCGAACTGTTCTCCCGAACCGTAATTGCGCTTTCGGCCCTGCTGGCGGCGGCCGCCCTCCCGGCCAGCCGGCGCCTGGTCAAATCGTGGCTGGGCCGCCGTTCCGGCTGGCAGCGCCCGCTGGTTCTGCTGGGCGTCAACGCGAACGCGCTGCGGGCCGCCCGGGACCTGGCCGAGGACAGTACCTCCGGATACCGCATCCTGGGCATCCTGACCGACCGCCCCGTCGAGGGGAACCCGCCCTGGCCGGTGTGGACGGTTGCCGATCGCTGGGAGGCCATCGAGGTCTGCCGGAAGTGGGGGCTGCGCTCCGTGGTGCTTTGTGAGAACCCCGGCGATGGCCCCGTTCTGCTCAAGTATTTCCACCAGTTGGAGGAATTCGCCGACGACATCAAGATCGCCTCGGCCGTGGAAGGATTGCACTCCCTGCGCCTGCAGTCCGAGGTGCTGCGATCCTCCTACCTGCTGACCTATGACAATCCCCTGACCCGGGTCGCCAATCGTTTGCTCAAGCGCTTCATGGACCTGGCGCTGGGCCTTCTGCTGGCCCTGGTTTGCCTGCCGGTCTTCGTCGCGGTCGCCCTCATGATCCGGCTCTCTTCTCCGGGGCCCGTTCTGTACCGTTCCGAGCGGCTGGGCCGGGGTGGGCGCCGCTTCCCCTGCCTGAAGTTCCGCACCATGCATGCCGACGCCCAGGAGCGGCTGCTGCGGATTCTGGGCGAGGACGAAAACGCCAACCGGGAATACGCGGCTTCGTTCAAACTGCGGCGGGATCCGCGCATCACCCGCGTGGGCGCCTGGCTGCGCCGCACCAGCCTGGATGAGCTGCCCCAGTTGTGGAACGTTCTGCGCGGCGAAATGAGCCTGGTGGGGCCGCGTCCCATCATGCCCGCCGAGATCGAGAAGTACGATACCGACCGCACCAACTACTTCCGCGTCACCTGCGGCCTGACCGGGCTGTGGCAGACCAGCGGCCGCAGCGACCTGGACTACGCCGAGCGCGTGCGCCTGGACGTCTTCTACATCCGTAACTGGAGCGTCTGGCTGGACCTCGTGATCCTGGCGCGGACGGCGGTGCAGGTCCTCCGGCCGAAGGGCGCGTACTGACCCCGGCCCACAGGTTCGCTGGCCGCCCCCTTCTCACCGCAAGAATCGGGTGGACCCCAGCTTCTCCCTATGGAATCCTGTCCCTATGGAGCAGGGCTTGGATCATTACAGCCGTATCGCCAGCGCCATACGCTACCTGGACGAGCACGTCACCGAACAGCCGGAACTCAAGCAGGTGGCCGCCCAGGCGGGCCTGAGCGAATTTCACTTCCAGCGTGTGTTTACGCGCTGGGCCGGAGTCAGCCCCAAGCGCTTTCTGCAGTACCTCACCTCCGTCTACGCCGGAGAATTGCTGGAACGGCGTACGGTTCTCGACTCGGCCCTGGAGGCCGGCCTCTCCGGACCCGGACGCCTGCACGACCTGATGGTCACGGTTCACGGCGTCACCCCCGGAGAGTTGCGACAGCGCGGCGCGGGCCTCACCATCCGCTACGGAATGCAGCCCAGTCCCTTCGGCCTCTGCCTGATGGCTCTCACCCGCCGGGGCATTTGCGCGCTCTGCTTCATCCAGCCCGGCCGCGCGGAGCAGGAACTGCAAGGCCTGGCCCAGCGCTGGGCGGGCGCCGGGTGGGTGCGGGACGACGCAGCGGTCCAGCCGCTGCTGGAAGCCGTCTTCAGCCGCTCCGGCCGGGTCTCGGTCGAATTACTGGGGACCAATTTCCAGCTCAAGGTCTGGGAGGCGCTGCTGCGTATTCCATCCGGCCGCATCGCTTTCTACGAAGACGTGGCCCGGGCGATCGGCGCTCCGGACGCCACGCGCGCGGTGGCCTCCGCGATCGGCCGGAACCCGGTCAGCCTGCTGATCCCCTGCCATCGCGTGATCCGCAAGACCGGCGCTTTCGGCGGCTACCGCTGGGGTCTGGACAAGAAGCGCGCGCTGCTGGCCTGGGAGACGGCCGGCGAGCTCAGAGAGTGACCGGAGCCGCTGCCTGGCTCCGCGCCAGCTGGATCACCGAGAACGCCGCACCCTGCGGGTCCTCCAGCACCGCGAAGCGGCCGACGTCCGGCATCTCGCAGGCCGGCACCTTGATGTGCCCGCCGGTGCGCGTGGCCAGGAGCGCGGCGGCTTCGCAGTCCTCCACCCGGAAGTAGGGCATCCAGTGCGGGGTTACCTCCCAATCGCCCGTAGCCTGGAGCAGCCCGCCGATGGGCACTGCCCGGTTGACCCATTCGGTATAGGGCATCTCTCCCGCCGGCTCCGTCACGGCCTCCCAGCCGAAAAGGGCTGTGTAGAAATCCAGGGCGCCCGGAGCGTCGGGAGTCACCAGTTCGCACCAGTTCAGCCCGCCCGGCACCCCTCCCGTGCGAAGGCCCGCATGATTCCTGGCCTGCCACAGGCCGAGCCGCGCTCCCTGCGGGTCCGCGATGAGGGCCATGCGCCCCGCCTCGCCCACGTCCTGGGGTCCGGCCAGAGCCCTGCCGCCCAGCAGGCGCGCTTGCTCCACCGCCCGGTCCGCGTTCTCCACCGCGACATAGGCCATCCAATGCGGCCTCACACCTTCTTTGCGCTGATCGGCCGTCAGCGGGTAGACCGCCCCCGCATCGCGCCCGTCCAGATGGAACATGCAGAAGCTCGCGCCCTCGGCCACCGGCTGTGAGGTCCAGCCGAACAACCTGCCGTAGAAGGACCGGGCCGAAGCCGCGTCGCTAGTCGCCAGTTCCACCCAGCAGAAATCGCCGGGACCACACCCCTCGGGAACCGCCATGTCCGTCCCCTCCTGCCGCCGTGATGCAGTGTAGCACGCCGGATCCCGACTTTCTGCCCGCTCCGCGCGTCTGTCAATATGGAAAAGGAGAGATGAAGAGCGTTCTTGGCGTTGCCGTGCTGCTGGCCTGGGCTTCGCCGCACGCCCCGGCTTCGGCGCCGCGGGCCTGTGTGGGAAGCCTTCCCGTCGGGACATTTCGGATCACGGTCACGCGCGCCGACGGCGGCACGGCACGGCCGATCCGCCTGCTGAACCGGCTGATGCCGGGCTACAAGCTGCGGTACGAGCCTGTCAAGCTTCCCGCCCGTACCGAAAACGGCGCGCGCGTGGCGGTAGCCCTGATGCCCGCGGACAACTCGGACGACATCGTCGTCCTGGACCCCCAGCCGGCGCTGAAGCCGGCCGAGTGGAGCGTGCCCCACAGCGCGTCGGTAATCGCCGTGGTCTTCGGGCCGACCGGCCTGGACGCTAAGAAAGTGGACAAGCTGGCCGAAAGGCAGCGCGACCTGCTGCCGCAACTGGCGGACTACGCCGAACAGACGGCCCAGGTGGAAACGCTCATCGAGACGCTTTCGGCCTGGGAAGACGCCCCCACCGGCAGCCAGAACCTGGAGGCGGCACTCTCCGGTTTCTCGGCCCAGTACGGTGTCAGTGTCCCCAAGGTGGATCCCAAGGCGCCCACCAACCAGCAGGCCGCGGCCTTGATGCGCGGCCTGCTGCCCGCCCTCAGTTCCTACGACCCGCTGGCCCCGCAGCGCACCTCGGTCATGCAGCAATCGGCCGGCCTGGCAGCCACTGTCGCCACCATGTTCTGGGGCAGCCCGGTGGGGCTGGCCTCCGGCGGCGCGGCCATGCTCCAGAATATGCGCACGATGATGTTTCCGGGCACCGAATTGCGGACCGCCATCGCCCAGGCACAAGGGCCCGATTCGGTGGCGCTCTGCTCGAAACCGCAGCCCGCCCCCTCCCGCACCCGCCTGGCCTACCTGTGGGCGCTGCGCATTCCCGACGCGCCCGCCCCCAAGGTCGCCCTGAAGAATACCACCTGGCTCCCGGCCGGGTGGAAATCCGATGTGCGCATAGCGGGCCACAGACTGCTGCCCCGCGCGTATGACTGGAAGCTGATTCCCGCCGCGGGCGGCGACCCGGTTCCCATCCCGGTGACCGTTGGGACGGGGTTCGAATCCCTGACGCTGGACCTGAGCCGCGCCAAGGTTCTCCCGGGCGAGTACCGGCTGGCCGCACGCTGGGACTGGGAGGACCTGCCGGTCGAAGGGACCCTCCAGGTGGCGCAGTTCGGCGACCTCGCGGCGGCCCGGCTGACTCCCGAGTCTCAGGACCGCCTGGTGGAGGGCCGCGGCGCAGTGACCGTGCAGCTGGCCGGCGCCGACTTCCAGTTCCTCGAAAAGGCCTGGCTGGTGAAGCCGGAGCGCCGGGGCGCCAGCACCAGCGAGGTCAGCTTCGTGCTGCCCAAGGGCAGCCGCGCCGGGCCGCAGGAGACCGTGGAGGTGGACCTCGATCTGCGCTCCCTGGCCCGCGGCAAGTACGCGCTTCGCCTGGCGCAAATGAACGGCAAACCGCAAGACATCGCGTTCGTCGTTTTGCCGCCCCATCCCCGCATCGGGACCGTTCGGGCCAACCTGGGCGAAACCCTTCAGGTGCTGAGCCTGCAGGGCAGCGGCCTCGAACGGATTCAGGGGATCACCAGTGATTCCGCCGAGTTTGAGCTCGGCGCCCTTTCCACCGGCGCAAAGCCAGGCAGCGAGCGCCAGGTTCGGGTGAAGCTCCGGCCGGAGGCCAGGCGCGGCGAGCGCTACGACCTGACCCTCAAGGTCGCGGGACTTCACGCCCCGTTGCGGATCCCCCGTGCGCTCGAGGTGGCGGGGCCGCGGCCCAAGCTGCTGAACGTGAAGATCTCGCTGCCGGATGAAGCGGCCATCGCCCTGCGCGACCGGGAGATTCCGGCCGGATCCACCGTGAGCCTCGCCATGACCGCCCAGAACCTGGACGCGGCCCCCGTGCTGGAAATGACCTGCGAGGGCCAGGACCAGAAGCTCACCCTGCGTCCCGGAGACCGCTCCGGCGGTGCGCGGCTGGACCTGGCCGGGGAAGGCCTGCTGTTCGTCTCCCTGGATCCCGCCGCGATCGGGCAATCGGGCTGCGTCCTCACCGCGGTAGTCGCCACAGAGGACGCCGGGCGCTCCGACGTCTACCGTCTGGGCCGGGTCACCCGGATGCCGCGCATCGAGCAGTTCACCTTGACCGACGAGAAGGCCGGCGAATCCCTGTACTTCGGGATCCTCAAAGGGCAGGACCTGGAGACCATCGAGAAGACCGGATGGGACGCCCGGCAGGGCGTCCCGGTCAACGCGATCCCTGCCCCCGTGGCCGGGGAGCCGGGCAAGCAGACGCTGCGCGTGATCCTGCCCTGGCCCGCTCCCGCGCCGCGTGCCCCGGTCTATATCTGGCTGCGGGGTGAAAGCGAAGGCCGGGCCACCCGGGCGAAGTTCTGAGAAGACGCGCTTAGGGCTGCGGGGGCTGAAATGTGCTCGCGTCGAACCAGCGCGTCGAAACCGCGGGGCTACAGCCCGCGACGCCCGGGATCAAGGTCCCGAGCCGCGCGCCGTCGGTGCGGGCGGTCGTACTGTTGAACAGGAACGGGGGGCCCGAATAGGTGCCCAGCAGGTTGGTCCACTCGGCTTCGGAAATCACCGGCAGCAGCTTCACCGCCTCTTCCAGCGCCTTCAGCTTCGTCTTCTGCGCGTCGTTGAGCGCGGCCATGTTCAGGTTCCGGGTTCTGGCGGCCTCTTCTTTCAATTGCCGGCAGTGAACCTCGATCTCCGCATAGCGTATGCCCAGCGCCGCCGGGTCCAGCGATTCCTTTGCCGTCTCCTCGGCAATCTCGCTCTGGACTTGCGCGATGCGGTTCTGTTTCTCCCGCGAGTAGCGGTTGTAGTCCTCGTTATTGCGAAGAATCGTCTCCACCTGGGAATCGGCCAGCTCGAGATAGCGCTGGAGCACGGAGACAGGACGGACGACCTGTCCCCAGGCGGGGGCAAGCAGCAGCAACGGCAGCATAAACCGGAAGGGTCTATACATGATCCCATTTTATCCCCATGCGGCCGGCCCGCCTTCCTACAATGGAATCAGGGCCGTGCGCAAGAGAATCCTGCTGCTGGGCAGCATCACCGGATACCAGACCCGCGTCTTCGCCCGGACGGCGCGGGAACTGGGCGTGGAACTGGTGCTGGCCACCGACCAATGCAGGAAGATGGAGAACCCCTGGGGCGATAACGCCATCACCGTTCGCTTCCAGCACTCCGCCGCCTACGCGCGCCGCCTGGCGCTGGAAGGCCCGTTCGACGGGATAGTGGCAGTGGGCGATCACCCCACGCTGCTGGCCGCCATGACAGCACAGCGGCTGGGCCTGCCGTACCACTCGCCGGCATCCGTCGAAGCCTGCCGGAATAAGTACCTGGCCCGCCGCGCGTTTCAACGCTCCGGTCTGAACGTGCCCTCCTACTTTCGCATGCGGCTGCGTCAGACCGCATGGCCCCCGCCTCCGTTTCCGTGCGTGCTGAAGCCGCTGGGTCTTTCCGGAAGCCGCGGGGTGATCCGCGCGGACAACGAATCCGAATTCAGCGCCGCTTTGGCGCGCATCCGGGCTCTGCTTGAAAGCGTGGACATACGGCGGCTCAAAGAGGAACAGAACCAGTACGTGCAGGTCGAGAGTTTCATCGAGGGCCGGGAGTTCGCTCTCGAAGGGATTCTCACCGCGGGCCGCCTGCAGACCCTGGCGCTGTTCGATAAGCCCGATCCCCTGGACGGCCCGTACTTCGAGGAGAGCATCTACGTGACTCCCTCGCGCGCGGATGCGGCGGCGCAGAGCGGGATCGTCGAGACGGTTCAGCGGGCCGTTCAGGCGCTGGGGCTGACCCACGGGCCGGTGCACGCGGAGATGCGCTGCAATTCGCGCGGGGTCTGGATGCTGGAAGCGGCCGCGCGGCCCATCGGCGGCCTGTGCGCGCGGGCCCTGCGATTCAGGCTGCCGGGCGGGGCGTGCCCGGTGTCCCTGGAGGAGTTGGTGCTGCGGCACGCTCTGGGCGAGGACGTGGCCGCCGCGCAGCCGGCCGATCCGGCCTCGGGGGTCATGATGATCCCGATCCCCAAGGGCGGCATCTACCACGGCGTGTCGGGCGTGGCGGAGAGCCGCTCCGTGCGCGGAATCGAGGACGTCGTCGTCACGGCCAAGGAGGGACAGCGGCTGACACCCCTGCCGGAAGGCTCCAGCTACCTGGGCTTCATTTTCGCGCGCGGGGAAAGTCCGGAGGTTGTCGAAGAAGCGCTGCGAGCGGCTCACGCCAGGCTGCGTTTCGACATCGCGACCGACCTGCGGGTATTTCGCGGCGTGTGACCCGGTTTGCGGCGGGGATCGCGCCGGCAGGAGTGCCGCCGCACTGTGGGAATGTGGGCCTCGAGTGCGCCGCGCCTGGTGGCTGCGGGGCTATCCCTTGGCTCTCGGAGGTACGTAGTCGGGCGGGAGGGCCGCCCCCTCTCCGAAGAAGTATTCCTCCATCTGTTTGATCAGGAACTCCTGCGCCTCGCGGGTGCCCAGGTTGAGGCGGTACTCGTTCATGATCATCTTCATGTGCTCGACCCAGAGTTTCCAGGCCTCTTTCGACACGTTCTCGTAAATCTTCTGACCCAGCGGATGCCCCTCGAAAGGCACCTCGTCGAGACCCCTCATCTCGCGTTGAAACTTCACGCAGAAAACCTTCCGGGCGCCGGGCGGGATCGGCTCTTCGAACGGGGGGACGCCACCACAACTCATTTGCTTCCTTATCTCCTCTCAAACCAGCATAGCGGAACCCGGGGCATCCCGCGGTCGCGGCCCGGCAAAGCGGGTTACGATGGTGGATCGCGGGATCCAAAGCATGCGAATCCAGAAGGCAGTCATCACCGCGGCCGCTCCCTACCAGCGCACCCTGCCGCTCCAGACCCTGATCGATTCCGACGGCGTCGACAAGACCGTGCTGCGCATCATCGTCGGCCACGTCCGCGAGGCGGGCATCGACGATATCGCCCTGGTGGTTCATCCGGGCGACGAGCAGGCCTACGCGGAAGCTGCCGGCGAGGAGGCCCGGCACCTGGCCTTCATCCCGCAGCGCGACGGCCAGGGCTACGGGCACGCCATCTACTGCGCCCGCGAATTCGCCGGCAATGACCCCTTCCTGCACGTGGTCGGCGATCATATCTTCATCGCTCACGGCGCCCGCGGCTGCGCACGCCCGCTCATCGAATTCGCGGAACGCGAGCACTGCGCCGCCTCGGCCGTACAGGCCACCCGGGAGACGCAGCTGCAGCATTACGGCGCGGTGGCCGGGCCGCGCCTCGGCGGGCGCCCGGGCGTCTACCGCATCGAGACGGTTATTGAAAAGCCCACGCCCACCGAGGCCGAACAGCGCCTCATCTGCACCGGCCTGCGAGCCGGATATTACCTGTGTTTCTTCGGCATGCACGTCCTCACGCCGGCGGTGTTCGAAATCCTGGGCGAGCTGCTCCAAAAGGGCGGCCGGCGCCCGACCCTCTCCGACGCCCTGGCCGAACTGGCCCGCCGCGAGCAGTACCTGGCCACCCTGGCCGTGGGACGCCGCTACGACCTGGGAGTCCGCTACGGCTTCCTTACCGCCCAGGTGGCCCTGGCGCTCAGCGGGCGCGAGTCCAGCGACGTGCTCTCCCTGATCCTGGAAATCCTCGCCTCGCGCCAGGCCGAAACCGGAAGAGCGGCTGCCCATGAGTGATCTGACCGGCATCATCACGGCCCGTGACCCGGAAGTCCGCAACCGCTCCCTGGACGGCTTCTGCCGGACGGCCGGCCCCGCCGCGCTGCTGGAGGAATGCGCGGTCCTGGACCGCTTCCGCCGTACCTCGGACAACCTGTACGAGCGCGTCCGCGCCCAGTTCTTCCTCTACGCCATTCACCGTTTCCATCTGCCGTTCAAGCCCGGCGTGGCTCCCGGGGGCCTGATCCCCTTCGCCGCCGCCACCCACATCCTGAACCGGCGCTTCGAGCAGGCCATCAACCTGCTGCTCGACCTCCAGTCGCGCAGCGGACCGGGGGCCGCCCTCTCGAGCGCCCTGGCGGCGGCCTACCGGGGTCTTGCGTTCCAGACCCTGGCCAACCAGGTCCGGCTCAGCGTGCGCTCCTTTCGCGGCAACAACTGGCTCTCCCGTACCGGGCACCCGGACGACTACCCGCTCTCCATCCGCAAGGAACTCCTGGAGCGCGACCCTGCCGCCGGCACGTTCCCGATCCTGCGGGAAGTCACCCCCGTGCGCATGGACCTGAGCCACTCCGGATGGAGCGACATCTTCTTCCTGGGAATGGACTTTCCCGAAGGCGCCCGGGTCCTCAACGTCTCCATCGACCTGGCGGTGCGCGGCTCCGGCCGCGCTCCCGGCCCTCCGGTGGAAGCCTGGCTGCGTGTCATCGACGAGCCGGTGCTGCGCCTGGCCAGCGTGGACCTGGAAAGCGCCACCGACATCTCCTCGATCGCGGAAGTCTTCGACTTCGGCCGCGACTATCTGGGCCTGCTGAAGGCGGCCGCCATCGCCTCCGGAATCGTCCCCCCGGCCATGGAAGGCTCCGAAGCGCCGCTGGGGGATCTGCTGGCCCGCCTGACCGGGCGGCCGGGCCACGGCCTGGAACTGGTCAGCCGCGTCAACGACATCCCCAAGGGCTCGCGCCTGGCGGTTTCCACCAGCCTGCTGGCCTGCCTGATCTCCGTCTGCACCCGCGCCACTCGCCAGATCCGTTCCCTCACCGGACCGTTGGAAGACGCCGACCGCCGCCTGGTCGCCGCCCGGGCGATTCTCGGCGAGTGGCTGGCCGGCTCCGGCGGCGGCTGGCAGGACTCGGGCGGATTGTGGCCCGGGGCTAAGCTCATCTGCGGCGTAGAGGCGTCCGAAGGCGATCCCGAGTATGCTGTAAGCCGCGGCTGCCTGCTGCCCCGGCACCACGTGTTCAGCGGTGAGGAAATTACTCCCGGGACCCGGCGGGCCCTGCAGGACAGCCTGGTGCTGGTTCACGGCGGCATGGCTCAGGATGTGGGGCCCATCCTCGAGATGGTCACCGAGAAGTACCTGCTGCGCTCCGAGGCCGAATGGAAGGCCCGGCTGGATGCCATGGGCATCTTCGACCGCCTGGTGGATCTGCTGCGCCGCGGGGACGTGGCGGCCATCGGCCGGGCTACGGAGGCCAACTTCTTCGGCCCCATCCAGAGCATTATTCCCTGGGCTACCAACTACTACACCGAGTCGCTCATCCGCGCCGTGCGGGACGAGTTCGGAGAAGACTTCCGGGGCTTCTGGATGCTGGGCGGCATGGCCGGCGGCGGCATGGGCTTCATGTTCCATCCCGGGCGCAGGCTGGAAGCCCAGGAGCGCCTCCAGGCGCTGATGAGCGGGATCAAGCGGCGCCTGGAGACGGCGGCGCCATTCGCCATGGAGCCGGTGGTCTACGACTTCGCCGTCAACGAGCGCGGTTCCTGGGCCGAAATGCTGAGAGGCGGCGGAGCGCTGATGCCGCCGGCCTATTACGTCCACGCGGTCCCGGCGCTCATCCGGTCGGATCCGCGCGTGCTTCCCGGCTCGCGCCGCGCCGAACTGGAGTGCTTCGGTAAAGCCTCCCGGACCCTGCCCGAATTCGGCCGGGCGGTGCAGTCCATCGTGGACCGCGTGCTGCCGCGCGGCGAAGCCGCTGAAAGTTCAACCTCGCGCAGCCTGGAGACCCTGCTCTCCGAGCACGGCTTCGACCGGGTGATGCACGAACAGATCCAGGCCGACCTGCGCGCCGGCCGCATCGGCCTGATGCAGAACCGCCTGCCCCCCACAACCGTCATCGAGGACGTGCGGGCGGAGGACATCTGCGACGCCACGGCCGGGCTGCCGGACCGGTATGCCGCCATCGGGCGCGAAGCCATCGCGGCGGGCGCGGTCGCCGTGGTGACGCTGGCCGGAGGCGCCGGCACCCGCTGGACGCGCGGGGCGGGCGCGGTCAAGGCGCTGAATCCGTTCTGGAAGGCCTGCGGCCGGCACCGCAACTTCCTCGAGATCCACCTGGCCAAGAGCCGCCGCACCGGCCGCCTTTTCGGGAAAGAAGTTCCGCACGTGGTCACCACCAGCTACCTGACCCACGAGGCCATCCAGCGCTACCTGGCCGCTGAAGATCACTACGGCTGCGCGGACCGCCTGCGGCTCTCCCCCGGCCGCGCGATCGGCTTGCGCCTGGTCCCCATGGTGCGCGATCTGCGCTTCGCCTGGGAGGAGACGGCTCAGCAGATTCTCGACGAGCGGCAGCAAAAGATGCGCGAGAGCGTGCGCGCCGCCCTCATCCATTGGGCCCTGGCGGCGGGCGAAGGCAGCAACTATACCGATAACCTGCCCGCGCAATGCCTGCACCCGGTCGGGCACTGGTACGAGACGCCCAACCTGCTGCGGAACGGCGTGCTGCTCGACATGCTGCGCGCCCGTCCCGGGCTGAAGTACCTGCTGGTCCACAACGTCGATACCCTGGGCGCGGACGTGGACCCCGGGATTCTGGGGTGGCACATCGAGAGCGGTGCGGCGGCCACCACCGAGGTCATCACCCGCCACCTGGAGGACCGCGGCGGCGGCCTGGCCCGCGTGGACGGCCGCGTCCGGCTGGTGGAAGGCCTGGCGCTGCCCGGTGAAGAGGTGGAATCGGGCCTTACCTGGTACAACTCCAGCACCACCTGGCTGGACATCGACCGGCTGCTGGAGCTGTTCGGGCTCGACCGCTCTTCCCTGGAGAACGACGAGCGGGTGGCGGCCGGCGTCCGCGCGGTGGCCCTGCGCATGCCCACCTACGTCACCATCAAGGACGTCAAGAAGCGCTGGGGCAAGGGCCAGGAAGACGTCTATCCGGTCTGCCAGTTCGAAAAGCTCTGGGGCGACATGACCGCCCTGTCCGAACTGGACTGCCGCTTCATCGCCGTCCCCCGCTGGCGCGGCCAGCAGTTGAAGGAGCCGGCCCAGTTGGACGGCTGGCTGCGCGACGGGTCCGCGGCCTACGTCGAGTCGCTCTGCCAGTGGGAGTAGCCGGCGGGTTGCGCGCGCTCGGCCCTCGGCGTGGCCTGGCAGCGCTCCCCCCGCCCGGGACGCGCCCCGCCGGCCTGCTGTAGGATCTCCCCGCTCCTGCGACCGGCTGGCCCGGCAGGAACACCGCGGGTTCTTCGTGCGGGCAGCCGCCCTCGACGCTGCCTGGGAAGTCGAAGAGCGTTTTATCATCGGGACTCCGCAGGCGGACTTGCGGAAGACTCGCCCTGCGGCGGCGGGTGGTACACTTGTGCTTCGGGCGGATGCGTTCGAGAATCCCCCCGCTTCAACTTCAGGTGGACAGTGGACTTTCTCCTCGGAATCACCGAAGCGGATTGGATTGAACTGGTGATGGAAAACGGCTTCGCCCTGGAGAGCCGCTATTGGCGCCGGTATGCGCACCTGACCATGCTGGCGGCCTTCAACTCAACGTGGCGCCGCCAGGATGAGGACCGGTTTGGCGATGATATGCACGAATCGAGCCTGCGGAAACCAGGTCAGCAGTCCGGAGAACGGAAATCCCGCCTCCCCTCTTCATTCTTGGGCACTGGCGCAGCGGAACGAGCCTCCTGCAGCGCCTGCTGGCGGTCGACAGCCGCTATGCCTACCCCACTTCCTTCGAGGTCGTCAACCCGCACACCTTCCTGATTCGCGAGGACAGGCTCTCCGAACGTCTGTCCCGGCTGCCCGACAGAAAACGGCCGATGGATGAGATGATTCTCGGTTTCAACAGTCCGGGAGAGGACGAGATGGCCGTCTCCCTGATGAGCCTGCGGTCGCCGGAACTGGGTTTGTCCTTCCCCAGGCGGCAGGAGCACTACGACCGGTACCTCACTTTCGAAGGCGTGCCGGAGGCAGATGTCGCCCGCTTCCGCGGTGCCTTCCTGCACTTCCTCCGCAAGCTGGTCT
>JADZAF010000209.1 GCA_020852755.1 Bryobacterales bacterium | reverse complement strand
TCCAGGCCCGCGGGGTCCGACTTCGCCAGCTTCCAGGGCGCCTGCTCGACGATGTACTTGTCCGCCGCCGATACCAGCCCCCAGACGGCTTCCAGTCCCCTGGAAAACTCGAAGTCCTCGAAAGCCGCCAGGGCGGCTGCGATCGCGCTCCGCGCCGCCTCGCCCATCTGCGCATCCGCCTCGCCCCCGGGGATCGCACCGCCGCGATACTGCCGGATCATGGTGAGGGTACGGCTGGCCAGGTTGCCCCAGCCATTGGCCAGGTCGGAGTTGTAGCGGCCCACCAGCGCGTCGTAACTGAAACTGCCGTCCTGACCGAACACGATTTCCCGCAGCAGGAAGTAGCGCAGCCCGTCGATACCCACCACCCGGCGGATCGGATCGGGACGCACGATGTTGCCGCGCGATTTGCTCATCTTGTCCTGCTCGAACAGCAGCCAGCCGTGAGCGAAGATGGCCTTCGGCAGCGGCAGGCCGGCCGCCATCAGGAAAGCCGGCCAGTAGACGGCGTGGAAGCGGACGATCTCCTTGCCGATCAGATGCAGGTCGGCGGGCCAGCGGTCCTCCCCGGCAACCGCGCTCATGTACGCGGTGAGAGCGTCGAACCAGACATAGAAGACGTGCCCGCCTTCAACCGGAGCGGGAATGCCCCACTTGATGGTCGTGCGGGTGATGGAGAGATCCTGCAGTCCCTGGCGCACGAACGAGATCACCTCGTTGCGCCGCGTTTCCGGGCGGATGAAATCGGGCTGCCGCTCGTAGAGTTCCAGAAGGCGGTTCTGAAAGGCCGACAGCTTGAAGAAGTAATTCTCCTCGGTGACCGTTTCGGTGGGGCGGCCGCAGTCCGGGCAGGGATCGCCCGGCCTGGCGTCGCTCACGTAGAGTTCGTCGAAGAAGCAATACTGGCCGGTGTACGAGCCCTTGTAGATGTAGCCGTTCTCGAGGCAGCGCTCGAACAACTGGCGGACCTGGGCGTGGTGCTTTGGATCGGTGGTGCGCTGGAAACGATCGATGGCCAGATCCATCACCTCCCACTGCCGGCGGAACTCGGCGGCGATGGCGTCGGTGAACTGCTGGGGCGATTTGCCGGCCTTCTGCGCGGCCCGCTCCACCTTCTGGCCGTGCTCGTCGGTCCCGGTGGTCAGGACGGCGTCATAACCCTGCATGCGCTTGAGCCGCCGGATGACGTCGGCCGCGATGGTGGTGTACGCGTGTCCGATGTGAGGCGGGGCGTTTACGTAGTAAATCGGAGTCGTCAGATAGTATTTTTTCATCGGAGCGTCCGCTGATACGCGAAATTGACTTCGGCCAGGATCTGTTTGAGGGGCACGCCGGAGTCCAGGGCCAGCCGGCGGCAATCTTCGTACTCGGGGGCGTAGGACCCGTCACCGGCCACCTTGACCCGGGCCTTGCCGTGAGGCGTCTCCACTTCCACCCATTCGCGGGACAGGACGCGGCGCTCGGCCGCGTACAGGCGCAGGCCCAGGGTAGAGGTTTCGGCAAAGATAAGGGCGGCCAGCCTCTCCCGGTCTTCCGGTTTCGCGATGACCCGCAGCAGGCTGCCCGGCCGGCCTTTCTTCATCTGCAGGGGCGACAGCGCGGCGTCCAGCGCGCCCGCGTCCATCAGCCGCTCCAGGGCGTATCCCAGCACCTGGGGGCTCAGATCGTCCAGGTGGGCTTCGATAACCGTCACCGCGACGGCTTCGCCGGCGCCGCTCGCCTCGCCCAGGATCGCCCGCAGCACGTTGGGCTGCTCCGGGAAATCCCGGCTTCCGGCGCCGTAGCCGGTGCGGCCGAGGGTCATGGCGGGCATGGCTCCGAAGCCGGCCGCCAGGGTCGCCGCCACCGCCGCGCCGGTGGGAGTCGTCAGTTCAACGGCGGGGCCGCGGGCATACACCGGCTTGCCCTCCAGCAAACGGGCGGTGGCCGGGGCGGGCACGGGCAGCAGGCCGTGCTCGGTCTTCACCGTGCCGCTGCCTACGTTGACCGGAGAACTGTGAATCGCGTGGACGCCCAGGGAATCGAAGGCCACGCAGGCGCCGATAATATCGGCGATCGAATCGGTGGCGCCCACTTCATGGAAATGCACTTTCTCCACCGGCACGCCATGCACGGCCGCCTCCGCGTCCGCCAGGGCACGGAACACTGCGCCCGCGTTCCGCCGCGCGGCCTCACTCATCGAGCCGCGCTCGATCATCCCCAGGATCGTGCTCAGGTGGCGGTGATGATGGTGCTCGCAGGTGGTTTCGACATGGAATTTGGTGGCGGCAATGGAGCCCCTGCGGACCCGCTCGAAACGCAGGGAGATTCCGGAGTCCAGGGATGCGACAGCCGCGGCTATGGCTTCACAATCGGCGCCGGCATCCACCAGCGCGCCGACCAGCATATCCCCGCTGATTCCGGAAAACGCGTCCAGATAGCAGATGGTCATGGGATGCTTTCATTATTGCGTATTTCCCTTCTCACCCCGCTTCGATGGCCACCACCTCGTGAACCGGCACCCGCGGGATGGTGAATTGCACGCCGCCTCCGGGCAGGCGCTTCAGTGAAAGGGAAGCGCCGGCGACGACCGCCCGGCCCGCCACCGCCTTCAGGGGCAGGTTCAGCGTCACCCGGACGTCGGTAAGCGGAATCGGATCCTCGTAGAAGTCGGGATGGCGCGGGCTGCGCCGCAGAGCGGAGAAGTTCACCACGTGGACCATGAAGCGTTCCCGCCGCCCGTTCCCACCCGCCTGGCGGGTCAGGGTCAGTTCACTGCTCAGCGGCGCGTTGGTCTCCAGCAGCGGCGCGGGGAGCAGCTCCCGCAGCGCGTGCTGGAAGGCCCGTCGGTAGATCCAGTAGCCGCGGCTGTAATAGCTGATGCCCAGCGGGAACGCGAACAGGGCCACCCGCCCGCTCCGGGCCGCGGCGGCGAACCCGGTTTCGTGGTCGAAGGGCGTTTGCGCGTGGCTGGTATAGTGCTCGGCGCTGCGCTGGAAGCGGGGCGCCCCAAGCGCCGCCAGCACCTGCGCGGGACTCTCGGCGCGCCACTGCGAGGCCCCTTCGTACAGCGCATATTCGAACGGGGGGATGTCGCCGGTGAACCCGGCTTTCGGAACCATATAGGACGGCTTGAACGGCGAGGGCCCGGCATAATGCAGGCCGTAGCGTTCCAGCCAGCTCTTCTCCGTGCCTGCCGCGAGCCCGCTGCGGTCGCTCACGATCACCGCGCCGCCGCCCTGAATGAAGGCGTGCAGGCGCTGCGCAAGCGCGGCATCCACTTCGAGCGAGTCGGCCAGCACGACCAGGGCGTAGCGTTCCCAGCCCGCCGCCGGTTCCACCACGTCGAACTGCACCCGGGATTCGATCAGCAGCTTCACCAGGCCGTAGTTGGGCTCGCCGGCCGGGCTTTCCAAAGGCAAACCGCCGGTGATGATCGCGGCCTCGGTGACCGGCACGGCCCGCTCCAGGTACGGCTCCAGTGCCTGGATCCGGGCATAGGCCCGGCCGATCACGTGGTAGACCGCCGGGTCGAGACGCGCGCTCGGAGGCGGCTGGTCGCCGATGCAGCAATGCGCCCCGTTGGCCACGATGCCCGCCACTTCGGTCTCCAGCTGCGCCGGCAGTTTCAATCCCCCGAAATCGGCCCAGGCGCCCTGGAAGCGGCCGGTCTGCCCGTAAGTGGTCAGGCCGTGGGTTCGGGCGTAGCGCACGATGGTCGGGAAGTAGTAGTAACCCCAAAAGGCGGTGGGCAGCGCTTCGATGTCGAGGTTGTCCATGAAAGGAACTCGCTCGCTCAAGCCGTACACTCCCTGGCCGTTGAAGTCCACCTGGCAGCCGGGCCGCGATTCCTCCACCACGGCCTTGATGCGCCGGATGAAATCCTTGTGCAGATCCAGCTTGTGGCGCCTCTGCACCTGAGTGTCGAAAGGGTCCAGGCCCCTGCCGCGCAACTGCTTCAGGCATTCCGAACAGAAACACTCGCCGGCCGCCGGAACCGGCATGTCGAACCAGGCGCCGTCGAGTTCGTAGCCCGTTACGAACTCGCGGGCGTGGTCGAGCATCAGCTGCACGAAGTCCCGGCGCGAAAGGCAGAGCGCGGTCCAGCCCGGCGTCTGGTCGAACTTCGGGAGATAGGTAGTGCGGTCGCGCTTGACCACCAGCCATTCGGGATGGTTCTCCGCGAGGTAATGGTCCCAGGTGGTGCAGTAGTAGGCGTAGACGGCGATCCTGCGCTTCCTGCAGGCTTCCACCTGCCGCTTCAGCAGATCGAAGGAGAGGCCCGGATGCACCGGACCGTACCTGCTCGGGTAGTAGAAATAGCCGTGCATGTCCTTGGCGAAGACCACGATGCCGTTGACCCTGGCCTCCAGCAGGCGGCCGCCGAACTCGTCCGCGTCGAAACGCTCGCCGATCTTGCCCACGTAGGGCGTGTTGTGGAAGTCCTGGTGGACCTTTCGCCAGGGCCGCGCGGGCAGCTCAGCCAGTTTCGGATCGATCCAGTACTTGCGGGCGATTCCCCCGCCCGGTTCCGCGGCGGGCAGGGAAGCCCCGACGGCCGCCATGGCGCCCAAGAAGTCACGCCGGTTGCAGTCCAACACCGCCTCCTGTAAGCGATTCACGATGATACGGGAGAGGCCGGTGCCCCTTCAAGCCGTTAGGGGGTGGTATGGGGTGGTACACTTTTTCTCAATATGCTCTCCCGGCGAGAATTCCTGGTTGTTTCCGCGGCTCCGGCCCTGGCCGCTCCGGCCATGACCGGCAGGGAGCGCGTCGACCGCGCGCTGCGGGGAGCCGCGGTGGACCGCCCGCCCTTCACCTTCTGGTATCACTTCCTGGACGAACGGGAGCCCGGCGAGGCGCACGCCCGTCACACGCTGGAGTTTCACCGCAAGTTCGGCACCGACCTGGTGAAGGTGATGAGCGACTACCCGTACCCCAAGCCCAAGGGGCGCTGGTACGACCTGCGAGTGGAAGAGAACCCGTTCCCCCGCCAGGTCCGGGCGCTTGAACGGATCCGTGACGGCCTGGCCGGGAGAAACTACTTTGTCGAGACCATCTTCAACCCCTGGAACGTGGCCGAGAAGCTCTCCTCGCCCAAGGAGGTGCTGCGGCTGAAGAACGAGCGGCCGCAGGCGCTTCTGGA
The DNA here is from genome assembly GCA_020852755.1 of Bryobacterales bacterium. GTDB lineage: Bacteria > Acidobacteriota > Terriglobia > Bryobacterales > Bryobacteraceae > JADZAF01. Next base: position 20,288 of record JADZAF010000209.1, on the reverse strand, counting down.
CGCGCTGGAAGCGATCGCGAAGTCGGAGGCCAATCACGCCCGGCGGGCCGTCAGGGCCGGAGCGGCGGGGGTCTTTCTGGCCATTGCCAACGCCCAGGACGGCATTCTTTCGCGGACCGACTACAACAAGTTCAGCGCTCCGTTCGACCGCATGGTGCTGGAAGGCGCAGCCGGAGCGCCGCTCAACATCCTGCACCTGCACGGCGACAGGGTCTACCTGGATCTCTTCTGGCAGGGTTGGCCGGGCGCCGTCAACTACTCGAATTTCGGAACCGGGGTCAGCCTGGCGGACGCCCGGCGCAGCTATTCCGGCCTCCTGATGGCGGGCATCGACGAACGCAACTATCGCACGCTCAGCGAGGCGCAGCTCAAGCAGCAGATCCAGGCCGCCCGCCAGGCGGCCGGCGAGCGGTTTCTGCTCGCACCGGGGTGCTCGGTGCCCAACGAGACCACCGACGCGGAGATGATGCGGCTGGTGAGGGCCGTAGGCGCGTAGCATGGCGCTGCCTGACACCGCCACCCGCTTCCTGGAAGGGCTGTATGAACGCGCCCGCAGGCAGAGGAAGCGTATCGTTTTTCCCGAAGGCTCGGACCCGCGCGTGCGGGCGGCGGCGGAACGCCTGGCCGCGGAGCAGTTGGCTCATCCGGTGCTTGTCGGTCCGGCGGGCGCCGGCGCTCCCCCGGGCGTGTCCTTTGCGGACCCCGGCGATCCCGGCCTGATCCGCAAGTACGGCGCGCTGTATTACGAGCGGCGCCGGACGCGCGGTCTCACCCTCACGGAAGCCCAGGCGGCGGCTGCCCGGCCGCTCTACTTCGCCTCCCTGATGGTGGCGGCGGGAGACGCGGACGTCTTCGTGGGCGGGGCGGCCAACACCACGGCGGAAACCGTGCGGGCGGCCATCCAGTGCGTGGGGGTGAAACCGGGTGCCCGGAGGGTGTCGGGCTTCTTCCTCATGGCCGTAAGGAACCCGCAGTTCGGTCACAACGGCCTGATGCTGTTCGCCGATTGCGGCGTCATCGCGGAGCCCTCGGCCGTGGAACTGGCCGACATCGCCATCACCACAGCCTGCACCGCGCGGGCGCTGCTGCGGACCGAGCCTTGCGTGGCGCTGCTCTCTTTTTCCACCAAGGGCAGCAGCCGGCACCGCGGGGTGGCCCGGATCGTCGAAGCGCTGCGGATCGTTCGGGCGCGCGCCCCCGAACTGAACGTGGACGGGGAACTGCAGGCCGATGCCGCCCTGGTCCCCTTCGTCGGCCGTGCGAAGGCGCCCGGCTCGACCGTGGCGGGCCGCGCCAATGTCCTGATCTTCCCCAATCTCGACGCCGCCAACATCGGGTATAAACTGGTGGAGAGACTGGGCGATGCGGCCGCTTTCGGCCCTTTCCTGCAAGGAGTGGCGAAACCGATGAGCGACCTTTCGCGAGGAGGGTCGGTGGATGATATCTCGAATGCGGCCGTTATTACGTCACTGGAAGGGTGAGAGCGGCTGTTAGCCAATGCTGCCATTCCAGCTTGTCTATCACGAGGGTTACGACCTCAACCTGGGCGAACACGTCTTTCCGTCGCGGAAGTTCCGCCTCATTCACTGGCGCCTGATCCAGGAGGGATTCGCCGCCACGGAGGACTTCGTCGAGCCTTCCCCGGCCTCCGATGACGACCTGCTGCTGGTGCATGACGCCGAGTGGATCCGGAAACTGAAGACGGGCACGCTCACCTACCAGGACATCGTCCGGCTGGAGATTCCCTATTCCCGAAGGACCGTGGAGGCCTTCTGGCTGGCCGCCGGGGGCACCGCCCTGGCCGGACGCCTGGCTCTGAAACACGGCATCGGCTACAACGTGGGGGGCGGCTTCCACCACGCCTTCCCCGGCCACGGGGAAGGCTTCTGCGCCATCAACGACATCGCGGTGGGCATCCGCTGCCTGCAGCGCGAGGGCCTCGTCAGGACCGCCATGGTGATCGATTGCGACGTCCATCAAGGCAACGGCACGGCCGCGATCTTCGCCGGCGACCCCTCCGTGTTCACGCTTTCGATCCACCAGTACAACAATTACCCCTCGGTAAAGCCCTGTTCCGACATCGACATCCATCTGCCCGACGGAGCCAGCGACGCGGAGTACAACGCCCGGCTGGGCGCGGACGTACGGCTGGCTTTCTCCCGCTTCCAGCCCGACCTTCTGGTCTATGTGGCGGGGGCCGATCCGTACCAGCAGGATCAACTGGGCGGGCTGGCTCTGACGCTGGACGGGTTGTGGGAGCGCGACCGGGTCGTGATCGAAACCGCCCTGCGGCACGGCGCCGCCGTGGCTGTGGTTCTGGCCGGGGGCTACGCCTACCAGCTCCAGGACACGGTGACGATCCACATCAACACCGCCAAGGTCGCCAAGGAAGTGCTGGAAACCACCGGCTGGCAGCCCAGGCCGCTTACTTCGGCCGGGCGATAGCCGCCAGCCTGGCCCCCGTGGCCCGGATGTAATCGGCCGGAGAAAGCAGCACCTGCAGGCCGCGGACACCGGCCGAGACCGCGATCACGTCGAACAGTTCCAGTGTCTCATCGGCGTACACCGGGTAGTCCTTTTTCGCCGCCAGCACGGTGACCCCGCCGCGTATGTAACCGGTCAGGGCCTGAACCTCCCTGAGCGGCGCCATCTCCATCCGGCGGTCGCCGGTTTCCCTCGCCAGGGCTTTCAGATCCAGTTCGGAGCCGCCGGGAATAACCGCCAGGCAGACGCCTTCCCGGTCCCCGCGCGCCACCAGGGTCTTGAAAACCTGCTCCGCCGGCAGCCCCACCTTTGCCGCCACGGTTTCGGCGGAAAGATCGTCCGGATCCACCTCGTACTCCCGCAGCTCGTAAGGGATGCCGAGCCGCTCCAGCAGCCGGACGGCGTTTGTCCTGGCAGCCATGGCAGCCCTCAGGCGGGCGTTCGGCCGTAGTCCGGAATGCGCATCACCTCACCCCCCTTGAGCGCCGAGCGATGGGCCACGATTCCCGGCAGCGTGTAGGCGATGGCTTCCCAGATGTTCACTGCCGGATGGCGGTCCTCCAGAACCGCGCTCACGAATTCGTGGGTCAGGAAGGAGTGGGAGTTGCCGTGGCCGCTCTTGATGCGCAGCGGCGGCGGCAGCTTCTCGAAATGGTCCGGCTGGGTGTAGCGCTCAATGCGGACCTGGCCCTGGGGGTAGCCGTTCTCGTCCAGCACGGTCTTCCCATCCTTGCTGATGCGGACCACGGCGTTGGGAGAGCCCTCCGGCCGCTCCATGATATAGGAGAGCCGGTCGCCGTAGAAATGGCCCCGCTCGGTGCCGCCCGCCGCCACGTGCCAGAAGACCGAAATACGGCTGGAGTGGCCGCCGGAAGTCTTGAAGAACCCCGTCGTATTCCAGAACGGGTTGGCGTACTGATTGGTCTGCAGAATCTCGTGCTTGTCGCCCCAGCCGATGGCCTGCACTTCCACCAGGCGCTCTCCGGTCACCGGGACCACCATGCCGGTGGAGTGGGTGGGGTAGTGCATGGGCGGCAGGCCGTGGCGCCAGGTGGGGAAGCCGCGCTCGTCGAACATCAGCGGGATGAGTCCCTCGTGGTGGTACTCGGCCTCGGAGTAGAAAATGGTGCCGAAATCGCCGCGCCGCGCCCATTCCCGGCAGGTCATGATCTCCGGGCGGTAGTAGCTGGTCTCCGCCATCATGTACTTGAGGCCGGTGCTCTTGACCGTGTCCAGGATGCGCACCAGGTCCTCCTCGGTCATCGCGGCGGGCACCGCGCTGATCACGTGACGCCCGGACTTCAGCGATTCCACGTCCATCCAGGCGTGCAGCGGCGCGGGGGTGAACACGGCCACGGCATCCATTTCCTTGTGCTTGAGGAACTCCCGGAAGCTGCGGTAGGGGTTCGGGCAGCGGTACACCTCCTGAAGACGCTGGAGACGATCCGGGCGGATATCGCAGACCGCCGCCACCGTGCAATCCGGGTGCAGGTGCCACTGGAAACTGGAGCCGAAACCGCCGCCCACCACCCCGATGCGGAGCCGCTTGCCGGATGGTTGCCAGGCTCGGGCGGCTCCCGCCGAAACCGCCGCCGAGGCGCCCAGGAAACTCCTGCGCGTGAGAGGATCGTTCATAGTATCCCCATTATGCGGCTGTTCGCCCTCCGCGGGCGGAGGGCTCCCAGGCGGCAGGCCCGGCCCGGCGCCGTCGCGGCGGACCACCTGGCCGGGATGCACCGGGCGTTGCGGGGAGATTCCCAGGGCGGCGAGGTCCCCCAGTCAATCCGGCGTCCGGACCGTGGTCACCGCCTTGCCGTTCACCAATTCCATCGACTGCTCGATTCGCGGCCCTTTCACCGCGAATCCGTTTTGCGGCAGCAGCCGGCTGCGCCCACCCACTGTGACCCGGTATGGCTGCCGGCCGAAATTCACCACCGCCTCGGTGCCGTCCGAGAAGCGTGTGCGCTGAACGGCGCGGTCGGGGGTAAGAAACTCGTGGCTCAGCATCTCCGCGGCCGCCACGGCCTCGTGCATCCTGCTGGTGTTCCGGTAGGTGCGCAGGAAGACTTCCCTGGCCTTCACCCAGGAGCCTTCCTGGTTGGCCCACATCATCGGCATGGTGCCGTACAGGATATTGAAAGCGTCTTTCGTGGCGGTGACCTCCGGGGCCGCCTCGATCAGAAAGTCGCTCGAGTCACCCCAGTACCACGTGCTGATGATGCAATCGTGGAACACCAGTTCCCACAGCGGCACCCGGTACTGGTGCCCGATGCCCCACTTCTCATAGTCCGCCCATTTGGGATAGGGCGAGCCCGAGGGGGTGATGAACGGCTCGTCCTTGGACTTCGGGCGCTTCAGGTGGCCGGAGGGCCAGGAGGTCGAGCCGCCGCTCATCATGCCCTCGATGTAATCCAGCTGCGGCACCGCCCACCAGCGCCCATGCTCGCCGCCGGTGACCAGTCCCAGGGAACGGACGTATGCCAGCAGTTCGACTCCCAGCTCGCGCTTCTCGGTGTTGGACATCGGGTGGTTGGGGTCGTAGCACTCGTAGAGTCCCTCGGCCGTGGTCACGTCGATGAACCGGCCCAGGTAGGGCCGCTGGGCTAGGTCTTTCGGGATCAACAGCCGCGCCGTGCGCAGCCAGAATCGCGGGCAGCGCTTCATGAACTGCTTCTTGTCCCAGGTCAGCCAGGCCGTCATCCGGGTGCCGTCCGCCTTGAGCACGACGTTCTCGGGAACCCACTCCCGGCGGATGTCGATCTCGCTTTCATCCTTGACCGGCATCACGTCCTGGTAGATGTCGTACTTGCTGGTCAGGTAGCCCAGGTCGTTGATCGCCCGCATTTCCGCAGCCGGGCTGACGCCGTGGATCAGCATCTTTTCCACACCCGCGGCCTTGGCCGCCCGGGCGAACTCCAGCGAAGCGTTCCCCCAGACGTCCGGCGCCCCGAAGGCGCGCGCGATGTTGGGGTTCTTCTTCAGTTTTTCGGTGAAGGGGACGATCAGGCCCTGCTCGCGGGCGAGCGCGCGGTAGCGCTTGGCCAGGGCCACATAGCCGCCGCGCGGCGAGAAGTGATACAGCAGGCGCCGCGGGTAGCGCAGCGTTCTCATGCTGGGCGCCCAGGTGACGCGCGGCGCCCAGACCGTGCGGCTCCCGCGCTCGTGCGGCAGCAATTCGAAGAATCCGTCGTCCGGCGTTTCCGCCATGATGGCGTATCCCTGGCCCTTCTTGATATCGCACACTCCGATCCACGGCATGTCGATGCTGCCGAGCGAGAGCCGCCTCCGGGGAAGCGGGTTCAGATCCGCCGGGTACAGATGGCCGTTGCCGCTGTCGGCCACCACGATGGCGGCATCCGGCGAGTCCAGCACGAACGGCCCGAGGAAGGGGAGAGTCTCAAACTTGGTCCCACGGTCCGCCATGTCGGCCTCCACCCGCAGGTCCGCGCCCCGTGCCGGCAGTGTCACTTTCAGCGTCATGGGATACGGCCTGCCGTCCGGAGCCGTGAAGGCGGTCTCGAAGGACAAGCCACCACCCCCCTCCAGTGACCTGGCGCCGGCGAAGGAAGTGCGTGCCGGCGAGGGCGTCTCTTTCCAGGTGATCCGGCCGGCCTTGTCCATCACGGTAACGGCCGCCCCGCTGCGGTCGATCGTCACCCGCAGGTCCGGGTTTTCCATCGCCCAATACTGGCCGGTTTCCCAGACCCGAACGGCTCCGAAGGCGCACGCCGCGACTGCCGGCCAGACGGCGAAAATGGTCAGCCGGCGAACCGCTGTGGAGTTGAATATCGAGAAAATCCTGTGAATTCCCGTGCGGCTTGGCATAGTAGCTTCCTGTCCCCATCGATTGTACATGCAGCGGACATCACGGACCCGTTTTTCCTCTTCTATCTGAACCGGCGCGCACCCAGGCAGGAAGTCCTGTCCGCTGCCCGGCACGGCGACAGGAGTGCCGGGACGACGGGAGAACGTGCGGCACAAACGCGACCGCGCTATCCTGACAATCCAGCGAGGCGTCTATGAACAGCGCGTCAATCGGCCGCCGCGGTTTCCTGAAATCAATCGTCGCCAGCCAGGCGCTCTCTCTGCGCGCCGCGCCCGGGCCGGCGCCCATGGTCCCCTGGATCTTCATGCACAGCCCCTCGAACACTGGATGGGGAACTACAGCCAGATCCTGGATGCCTGGCAGGAAGGCGGGGTGCGGGGCATCGCCATCGGCTACATGAACTTCGTCCAGCCGGACGGCTCCTCGATCCCCACCCACCCGGCGGATCCCAGGGTCTACCAGTCCTACGGGCTCACGCCGCCTCCTCCGGCCCCGCGCGACCCGGCCAAAGAGAAACGTCTTCACGCCATGCTGGACAACATTCGCGGCCGCGGCTGGGAAGTCCTGATCTTCGGCTCCATCCGCGGCGGCGGAGGACTGGACGTCAAGGAGGATCCCTACGGGGCGCGCAGCTACGGCGCGGGCGTGCAGGACATGATGAACGCCTACCCTCAAGCGCAGGGAGTGATCATCGACGGCGCCGGCGAACACCACTACGAACTGGCTTTCCATCACGGCGGCGAGTTATTCGAACTGCGCCAGTGGGAGCGCCGGCGCTACGCCGCCCTGGGCATGGACCTGGCCCGCATGGAAAGAGGCATCGCGCATCTGCGAAACCGGTTGCACAGCCTGACGCCCTCGATGGTCCGATACCACCGTCCCGCCGGTCTGCTGGCCGGCATGGCCCTGTTCGATCTCAACGAGGACTCGCTCTACTGGCTGAGAATGCGCCAGGAGAGCAGTATGGGGTACTTCGCGGCCATCCGGCGCGAGATCGACAAGTTGAGCCGCAAGATCACGCTTTCCACCATCCCGCGCGCGCCCACCTTCTCCGTGCTGACCACGCAGGATTACCAGCGCATGCACCCCTACTTCGACTACGTTTTCCCCAAGCACTACTTCTGGCACCGCGGTTTCGACGGGATGTACGGGACCATCGCCCGCTGGGTCATGCGCATCCACGAGTGGAACCCGTCGCTGAGCGAAGAGGACTGCTTTTCGGTGGTGCAGGCCTGGTTCGGAATCGAATTGCCGGGCGTCCGGTCTTTGGCGGACCTGGAGATGGGCTTCCCCGAGGAGTTCTTCGACAGGGTGGTCTACAACGAGACCCGGCGGGCGCTGGAAGCCATCGGAGACGATCGCAAGGTGATCGCCTGGGTTTCCACGGGGCGAAGCCCGCACGCGGGCGATCCCATGGGCGCGCGCGACCTGTACCGCATCTTGACCGTTTCGCAGAAGGCCGGGCTGAAGCGCTTTCTCTTCCATCCCGACCCCGACCTCGGCGCCGCCGAATGGGGCGTGATCTCCGGGCTGTGCGGCAAGCGCTGGAAAGAGGACCCGTCCGGATACTGGCCCACCGACACGCCCCGCTACGAGCGGTTCAGCGGCGGGCGCAAGCCGGGCGACGGCCGCTGAGGCCTCCGGGGCCGCACGCAATCTTTTCGGGAGGACCCTGTAACCTCCGGCCGGCGGTCCTTCGTCTGATATACAAATCCCCGTTTACACGGCGGGCGCGCTCACCCCTATCACCCTAAACGCGCCCGCTTTATCCGTTTTTGCGCCTGCTCGCGTCCGCTGGCGTCGCTGCATGGAAGGCGACCTCCTGCCGCACACGTCCTGGATCAATGCCATCCGAAAACCAGGCGGGGTTGCGCTAAACTGATCCAGGAGTCTGAAATGCGAGCCCTTTCGGTCGGATTCATTGGACTTTCCCACCTTCATCCCAAGAGCTACATGCCCGTATTTGCCGCCGCGGGAGGCCTGGAAGTTGTGGCGGCCGCCGAGAGCGATCCGGCCGTGCTGGCCTCGTTCATCCAGAGTTTCCCGGTGCGGGCCTATGCCGATTGGCGGCAAATGCTCGAGGCGGAGCGGCTCGACCTGGCTGTGCTCTTTCTGCCGCACTACCTGTGCCCGGAGGCGGGCGTGGCCTGCGCCGAGCGCGGCATCCATCTGCTGGTGGAGAAGCCGATGGCGGCCGATTCCGCCGGCCTTCTCCGGATCATCGAAGCCGCGGAGAAGAACAAGGTCGTGCTCAGCTCCCCTTACGTCTGGCGCTACCACCCGGTGGCGCGGGCGATGAAAGCGTATCTCGAGAACGGCGTCCTGGGCCGGCCTGTCGGGGGGGAAGGGCGCTGCGCGGCCGGCCGGCTGCACCGTTACATCGAAGGCGGCGCGGGCTGGATGCTGGAGCGCGCCAAGAGCGGCGGCGGCCCCATGTACAACCTGGGCGTGCACTGGATCGATCTCTACCGCTGGTTTCTCAACGACGAAGTCGTGGAGGTGTTCGGCAGGAACGTCAAGATCAACCAGGAATACGACATCGAGGACAACTCGTTCGCGCTGCTCACCTTCTCCAAGGGCACGGTGGTGGCGCTCGATATCAGCTACACGGTGCCGGACTCCTTTCCCTACGGGCGGGACCTGTATCTGGCGCTGCGCGGCACGGCGGGCGTGCTCTCCTGGAGCCCGTCGTTCGAAGGCATCCGGGAGAATTTGTTCGTCTGCAGCGATTCCGCGGAGTTCCGGCCCGCCACGCGCCGGAACATCAATTTCGAACTCGAACCCCAGGCCGGTTACGCGGGACCCTCGACACTGCCGTTCCTGCGCGATGTGGCCGAGGCAATCCGTACCGGCGGCCGTCCGCCCATCACCGGCCAGGACGGTCTGCGGGCACTCCAGATCGTGGAAGCGATCTACCAGTCGGCTGAGACCGGGCGGGTTGTCCGGCCCGCCGGCGGCCAGAGGATGGACACAAGATGAAAGTCGTTGTCACCGATTACATTGAGCCCGACCTCCATTGGGAGGCCGGGAAACTGGCGGAGATGGGCGTCGAATTCGCCGCTCACCAGCTCAAGTTCGCGCCGCTCGAGGATCTTGTTGCGGCCACGCGCGATGCCGACGTGGTCGTGGTGAACATGGTCAGGATTACGCGCCCGCTGGTCGAAACCTGGACGCGCTGCCGGACGGTGATCCGGCACGGCGTGGGCTACGACAACGTGGATCTAAAGGCGCTGGACGACGCCGGGATCCCGCTCTGCTACATCCCGGATTACTGCACCGAGGAGGTGGCCGAGCAGGCCATCGCGCTGCTGTTCGCCTGCGCGCGGAGGATCGTCTCCAGCCGCAAGGTGCTCGAAGAATCCTCCGCCAGCGGCATTTGGGATTTCAAGGACACCATCCCCGTGTTTCGCATGGCCGGGCGGACGCTGGGCATCGTCGGCTGCGGGCGCATCGGCAGCCGCGTGTATGAAAAGCTCAAGAGCTTCGGGTTCCGGTTCCTGATCTGCGACCCCTATCTCAGCGAGGAACGCAAGCAGGAGCTGGGTATCAACACCGTGGACAAGGAGACGGTCTTCCGCGAAGCCGACCTGATCACCATCCACACGCCGCTGACGGCGGAGACGCACCACATCGTGAACCGCGAGACGCTGGCCCTGATGAAGCCGACGGCGTACGTGGTGAACACGGCGCGCGGCGGCATGGTGGACAGCGACGCGCTGGCCGAGGCGCTGGAGAAGAAGATCATCGCGGGGGCGGCCATCGACGTCTATGAGACCGAGCCGCCCAGGCCGGACTACCCGCTGTTCGCGCAGCGCAATGCCATCCTGACCCCGCACCTGGCCTGGTATTCGGAGGACGCCGGCACCCGGATCCGTGAAATCATCCTGCTGGAGATCGAGCGCGCCCTGAAGGGCATCCCGCCGCGCTACATCGCCAATTCGGTCAAGTCGGTTCGCATTGGGAACGAGGTGCGGAGATGAGCATTGCCAATGTGCGGACCCAACTGCCGGGACCGCGCTCCCGGGAGTTGTTCGAGCGCTGGGCGCAAGCCGAGGCGCAGTGCACCGGCTACCAGGCGCGCGTGTGCTGGGACCGCGGACAGGGCGTGGTGGTCACCGATGTGGACGGCAACACCTTCCTCGACTGGACCTCCGGGGTGCTGGTGACCAACGTCGGCCACAGCCATCCGCACCTGGTGGCGGCGGTGCAGGCTGCCGCGGCCAGGCTGATGAATAACTACGAATGCCTGAACGAACCGCGCGTGCAGGCGGCCGAAAAGCTGGTCCAGATCCTGCCGGCGCACCTGGATCGCTGCTTCTTTCTGAGCACCGGAAGCGAGGCCATTGAAGCCTGCATCCGGATCATGAAGCGCAAGACCGGGAAGTTCGAAATCGTCAGCTTCCACGGCGGGTTTCACGGGCGTACCTACGCGGCGCTGACGGCCGGCGGGCTATCCGGTCCGAAGAAGGGTTACGGGCCCACACTGCCCGGCGCCATCCGTGTTCCCTTCCCTTACTGTTACCGCTGCCCGTTTCGCGCCAAACCGGAGACCTGCGACCTGCTCTGCCTGGAGTATCTGGACGACGCGGTTCGGGCCAACAGCACCGGCAGCCTGGCAGGCGTGATGGTGGAAGCCTACCAGGGCGCCTCCGGCTTCATCTTCGCTCCCGAAGGCTGGTTCCCACGGCTCCAGGAGTGGATCCGCTCGCACGGGCTCCTGTTCTCATACGACGAAGTGCAGTCCGGCTTCGGGCGCACCGGAAAGATGTTTGCCATGGAGTGGGAGAACCTCACGCCGGACCTGGTGGCGCTGGGCAAGGGCATCGGAAGCGGGATGCCGGCGTCTGCGGTGGCGGCGCGCAGCGATGTGATCGGGGCTCTCGGTCCGGGCGAGATGAGCAGCACCATGGGCGGCAACCCGGTGGCCTGCGCGGCCGTGGTGGCGGTGGTGGAGATCTTCGAGCGCGAGAAGCTGGAGCGGAACGCGCTGCGCACCGGAGCCATAATCAGGCGCGGGCTCGAAAGGATCCAGGAGAAAAGTCCCTGGGTGGGCGACGTGCGCGGCTGCGGGCTGGTAATGGGCGTCGAGCTCGTAAAGGACAAGAAGACCAAAGAGCCGGCGCCGGATCTGACCAGGAAGCTGATCGACGTGGCGGCTCAGAACGGGCTGCTGATCGGTTCCGTGGGCGTGTTCGGCAACGTGATCCGGGTGGCGCCTCCGCTGGTGATCAGCGAGGACGAAGCCGCCGAAAGCCTTGATTTGTTCGAGAAGAGCCTGGCGATGCTCCAGGCCTAGGGAGTGCCTATGCGACTGGACGACGTGCGGGCGGCGGTGCGGGAAACGCGCGCGGACACCGAACGGTTTCTGTGCGAACTGATCCGGCTGCCCTCGCTTCCCGGCGAGGAAGCGGCGGCCGTGGATTGCGCGGCAGACTGGTTCTCGCGGGTGGCCGCGGTGGAGCGGATCCCGCTGTGCGACGACCTGCGCAATGACGAGGACTATTCGGACCCGGTGCCGGGCCTGCATTACGAAGGCCGCTCCAACCTGCGCGTGCGCGCGGCCGGGGCGGGCGCCGGACGTTCCCTGCTGTTCAACACGCACCTGGACGTAGTTCCGGCGTCGGACGGGCAGGAGCGGCCCTTCGATCCTCAGCCGGTGGACGGCGTGGTGCCGGGACGAGGAGCTTGCGACGCAAAGGGCCAGGCGGCCACCATCTACACGGTGCTGGCGGCGCTCGGCCGGCTGAACCTCAAGCTCGGCGGCGACCTGCTCGCGCACCTGGTGGTGGAAGAAGAGGTGGGCGGCAACGGCACGCTCGCCATGGCGCGCCGCGGCGAGAAAGCCGACGCCTGCGTCGTCATGGAGCCGACCGACCTGCGCATCCTCTCCTCGGTTCGCGGCGCCGTCTGGTTCCGCGTGACCTGCACGGGCAAGCCGGGCCACAGCGGCCGGGCCGGCGACACGGTGAGCGCGCTGAAGATGGCGATCCAGGTGATCGATATCCTGGAGAGGTTCCATGCGCGTCTGCTGGCGGCCTCACGGGGCATCCCGCTGTTCGACCAGTATCCCAACCCGATGCCGATCACCTTCGGCAAGCTGCACGCGGGCAACTGGCCTGCGTCGGCCCCGGCCCGGGCGGTGATCGAGGGCGTGCTCGGCCTGCTGCCCAACAAGACGCGCTTCCAGGTGATGGACGAGATGCGCCAGGCCATCCTGGCCGAGGCGGACGGCTGGCTGAAGGACCACTTCCAGCTCGACTTCATGTACCGCCACGACTCCCACGTTCTCGATCCGGCCCACCCCCTGCCCGCCGGACTGGCGGCCAGTTGCCGGGAGGCGGGCCTGGCCGGGGAGATCGGCGCCATGACCGCTTCCTGCGATTCCTGGCTCTACAACAACCAGCTGGGAATCCCGGCGGTCGTGTTCGGGCCGGGCAGCCTTTCGGTCGCGCACTCCCGGGAAGAGCACATCCGGCTGGACGACATCGAACGGGCGGCGGTAAGCCTGATTCACTTTGCGGGCAACTGGTGCGGGAGGGCCTGAAGGGATGAAAGCGATCGTCAAGACTCAGAAGGGGCCGGGCTTCGTGGAACTGCGCGAGGTTCCGGAACCGGTTGTCGGCCCGGGCGAGGTGAAGATCGAAGTCAAGGCCTGCGGCATCTGCGGCACCGATGTGCATGTCCTGCACGATGAATTTCCCTACTGGCCTCCGGTCATCCTGGGCCACGAGTTTTCCGGAGAAATCGTCGAACTGGGGCCGGGCGCCAGCCTCTACAAAGTGGGCGACCGGGTGGTGGGCGAGCCCCACACGCAGGCTTGCGGGCAGTGCTCGCTGTGCCGCACCGGCAACATCCAGATCTGCAGGATGAAGCGCTCACCCGGCTGGGGCATCGACGGCGCCTTCACCCGCTACCTGAAGATGCCGGAGCGTCTGCTCCATCGCATTCCCGGCAACGTGAGCTTCGAGATGGCGGCCGTGGTCGAACCGGCCGCGAACACGGTGCATGACGTGATCGAGCGGGCGAAGATCGAGGCCGGCGATTTCGTCGTGGTGGTGGGCCCGGGGCCGATCGGGCTGCTCGCCGCCATGACGGCGCGGGCCGGCGGGGCGCGGCGGGTGGTGGTGATCGGAACGAAGCAGGATGAAGCGGTGCGGCTCGTCAAGGCGCGGGAGATCGGTTTTGAGACGCTGGTGGCCGGCGCCGAGCCCGACCCGGCCGGCGCCGTGACCGACCTGACGGGCGGCATCGGGGCGGACCTGGTCATCGAGTGCAGCGGCTCCGCCGCGGGCATCGCTTCAGCCGTCGATTTCGTCAGGAAGAAAGGCCGCATTTGCGCCATCGGCCTGACCGGCAAGCCGGCCATCCCCTTCCCCTGGGACAAGGCCGCGTTCAAGGTGTGCGACCTGATCTTTAATCTGTCGACCAGCTACAGCAGCTGGGACCGGACCATTCACCTGGCCGCCTCGGGCGCGCTGCCCATCGACAAGGTGATCTCGCACCGCATGAAGATCTCGGAATGGGACCAGGCGATCGCCGAGATCGAGGCGCAGCGGGCATTGAAAGTGTTGTTGATACCGGAGTAGGGAGGCACCATGCGGGATTCCAGGATCGGATTCGGGTTGCTGGGCGCCGGACTCATCGCGCCGTTTCACGCCAAAGCGCTGCAGTCTTCGGCGCTGACGGAACTGGTGGCGGTAGCCGACCTCGATGCGCAGCGGCTGGAGCGGATGACCGCGGCGTTCGGGTGCAAGGGCTATCCTTCGCTCGAAGCCATGCTCGAGGACCCGCGCATCGATGCCGTCAGCGTGATCACGCCCAACCATCTGCATCACGACGCGGTTGTGGCGTCGGCCGCGGCGGGCAGGCACGTGCTCATCGAGAAGCCGCCGGCCATGTCACTGGCCGAAGTGGATTCAATGGCCGCTGCCTGCCGGAAAGCGGGGGTCAAGGCCTGCGTCTCGGTGCAATGCCGCACGCGCAAGGCCGTGCAGGCCATACGCGCGGCCATCCAGTGCGGGCGTTTCGGCAGGATCTACCACGCCGATACGTACATGAAATGGTTCCGGTCCACCGAGTATTACAGGTCCGACGCCTGGCGCATCTCGCGGCGTTCGGGCGCCGGCGTCACCATCAACCAGGCGTTCCACTACGTGGACCTGCTGCAGTACCTGGTGGGGCCCGCCAGCACCGTTCACGCCCGCATGAACAACCTGGCCCACCCGGAGATCAACCTCGAAGACACGCTGCTGGCGTTCGTGGAATACCGGTGCGGCGCCCAGGGGGTTGTTCAGGCCTCGACGGCGTTGTGGCCGGGCACCGATGTCCGCATCGAGATCAACGGGGAGAACGGCACGGCCATCATGGCGGGCGAGCGCATGGAGACCTGGAAGTTCCGCGACGAACGGCCCGAAGACGCGGAGATCCGGCAATACGGGAGTGCCTCGGTGGCCACCGGAGCCACGGGCGCGGCCGACCTCGGGTTCCAGGATCACCAGGTGGTCATTGAAGACCTGGCCCGCGCCATCATGGACGACCGCGAGCCGATGATCACCATCGAAAGTGTCCGGCCGACGCTGGAATGGAGCCTGGCGATGTACCTTTCGGCCAAGCTCGGGGCGCCGGTCGCGCTGCCGGTTCAGGACGAAGAGGCGGTCTGGTAGCCGCCGCAGGAATGACACACCGCCGCTCCGGCTGGGACCGGAGCCTGGCAATGCGGGCAGCGGAGCCGGGGACCGGGCGGAGGTTCGGCGCGGGGGACAATGTCGCTTGCGGCTTCCAGCAGGCTGCCGCAGGAGTCGCAGACCGCCGCTCCGGGCCGGAGCGGATGCTCACAGAACCGGCACATCACTTCGGCCACGAGGCAGATCACGTGGCTATGCTAACCCGAACGGCCGGCGGAATCAAGACAAACCTGCCTGCTTTTCCTGAACACGCCGTGGAATCCCGGAAGCGCACGTTCTCAGACCTGCGTGACTTTGTCTTCAGCTCAGGGCCGCCAGCAGCCGGTCGATGTCCTCCATGTTGTTGTACACCCCGGGCGATATGCGCACGCGGTTGCGGCCTGCGCTGGTCACCTGGATGCCCGCTTTTCGCAGCCTCTGCTGCGTGGTCTTCAGATCCTTCGCCTGAACCACTACGATCGAACTGCGCGCTTCCAGGGGAGTGATGAGCTTGTAGCCGAGAGCGGGAAGTTCCTTCTTCAGGCGGTCGCACAGCGGCCTGGCGTGCTCGTAGATGTTTTCGGCGCCGAGGGCCAGAATACGTTTCAGCGCCTCATACTGGCCCACATAGCCGGCATAGTTGACGTTGCCGGGCTCATAGCGCGCCGCGTTCTTCGGCGGGAGGTAGGGGAACTCCTCGCCGGCCGCCGGCGCTTCCACCCAAGGCGGGTAGTTGAAGTAAACATAGCCGGGGAAGCTCAGGTCCGCCAGCGGGCCGCCCTGCAGTTCCTCACGAACGTACAGGAAGCCCGCCCCGCGCACGCCCTGCAGCCACTTGTAATTCGAGCAGGCGGCGAAGTCGATGCCCAGGGCCTTGACGTCCACGGGCACGCTGCCCGCGGCCTGGATGATGTCGGCGTACAGGTACGCGCCGTGCGCGTGGGCGAGCTCGCTGAGGGCTCTGGCATCCTCCACCCAGCCGTTGACGTTGGAAACCAGCGTGATGGAGACCAGCTTCGTGTTGCGGTCGACCGCCCGCTCCATGTCGCGCAGATCGATCCGCCAATCGCGGTGCCTGACGATCCGAACGTCCATCCCGGCCTTCCGCCGGCCGATGTAGTCGTGGATGGCGCCCGCGTAGTGGAGATCGTTGGTGACCACGTTGCCCCCCGACTGCTGGATTCGAAGGCCGTTGACCACCGCGGCTTCTCCGGCCTTCGTACACATCACCAGGCCGATTTCCGACGGCTTCGCGTTGATCAGCCGGGCAAACAGGGGCCGCACCTGGCGCTGGGCCTCGGCCGCATACTCGCCGCGGCCCTCTCCCGGTCCGTACATATGAAAATCGAGATATCGCCGGATTCCTTCCAGGGTGTACTTCGGCAACGGTATGTGCGCGGCTGCATCCAGGTAGACTTCCCGGTTGGCGCGCGGGAATTCCTTGCGGATGGAGGCGAAATCCGGAACACTGGCGGCGGCCGCGAGGGCCGCGCCCGACCCGAGAAACTGGCGCCGGTTGATGCTCATGCGATCATTCTATTCCCAAGCGGCGCCGGGAGCTTCGGCCGGAAGGTATACTCGCGGATAGCGACTGAAACGAAAGGGACAAGATGAGAACCTGCCTATTTACCCTGGCGATGCTCTGCGCGGCTGGGAGCGTGGCCGGCGCAGGGCCGCAGGATGAGGCCAGGGCCCGGTGGCAGCGTGAGGCGCGTTTCCCGGTGGTGGACCTGTCGGGTGAAACGGCACGGCAGGTGGTCATCGCCGAAGGTTCCTCCGAGCTTTATCAGGGCCACCCGACCACCGTGCTGATGCCCGACGGAAAGACCATGTTTGCCGTCTGGTGTATTAACCACGGCGGCAAGGCAGGACCGATGGCGCGCAGCGCGGACGGCGGCAAGACCTGGACGCGCCTGGACGACCGGATGCCGGCCGGGTTCCGCAAACACGAGAACTGTCCGAGCATCTACCGCCTGATCGATGCCCGCGGCAAGGAGCGGCTGTGGGTGTTCTCGGCCTGGATCGGCAGGTTCGGCACTCCCATGCCGAGAATCGTGAGCGAGGACGGCGGCCGGAGCTGGAGGGAGATGCCGCCGCTGGGCGCGGCCTTCCGCTGTGTGATGACCTTCAGCAGCATCGTCCGGCGCAAGGACGGCTCGTATCTCGGGATGTACCATCGCGGCCCGGAGGGCGCGGACCGCGCCCCTTTGGAAGTTCTGCAGACCCTCACCAGGGACGGCGGGTTCGTCTGGTCCGAGCCGCGCGTTGTGGCCAGGGTGGAAGGCAAGAACCCGTGCGAGCCGTTCGTGTTCCGCTCGCCCGGCGGCGACGAGCTCTGCTGCCTGATGCGGGAGAACACCCACACCGGGAACAGCCTGATGATGTTCAGCCGCGACGAAGGCGCCACCTGGAGCACCCCCGTGGACACGCCGTGGGGGCTGACCGGCGACCGGCACATGGGCGTCTACGCCAGGGACGGGCGGCTGGTGATCGCGTTTCGCGACCAGGCCCAGCAGTCGCCCACGCGCGGCCACTTCGTGGCGTGGGTCGGCACGTACGATGACATCCGGCAGGGCAGGCCCGGACAGTACCGCATCAAACTCCTGCACAGCTACGCGGGAGGGGACTGCGGCTATCCGGGCGTGGAGTTGCTGCCGGACGGCGCCATCGTGGCCACTACGTACATCAAGCTCTGGAACGATGCGCGCAAGCACTCCGTGGTCTCGACGCGCTTTCGCCTGGAAGAGACCGACGCGCGCCGCGGGGTTGCGGGTCCGAACCGGCAGGTCTGGAGGCGCACTTCGGGCGCGGATGTTCTTGCGGGAATGGCTGAGTGGGGGTGGTACGCCCGGGCCGATTCGAACGGCCGGCCTTCTGCTCCGGAGGCAGACGCTCTATCCAGCTGAGCTACGGGCGCATGTCCAATCTCAGTGTACCAGAACCCATGTCCGCCGGATTCACGGGCAGATACCCGGCCCCGGAAAAGGGGGTGTAGTAGGGGCCCTCGGGCGGGGAAAACCCGGATGCCGCTCTGCTATACTCCCTCCGTGAGCGAGCCGACCAAGGAGCAACTGCACGCCAAGGTTCTGCAATCTCTCCAGGCTGCCATCACCTGTTGTGACAAGTCTCACTTCTCGGAGTTTTTCTCGGTCCCCCCCGCGAAGATCCCGATCCACAGCCTGTTCTCCGATTTCAACGACGAATCGGACCCCGCGATCTTCGACGTGGTTGTCGACGGATTCCCCTGGGGATTGCCCGAGGTCCAAGTGATTGAAATGGTATGGGACGGGTTCCTTACGTCCAGCAGGATGAGCTTCGCGGCCCTTCAGATCGATCAGGAAACCTCCCTCTACTTCCAGTTCGACGACAGCGAGGAAGACCAGCCCCACTTCCTGGCGTTCGCCAGGGGGGTGTCCCCGGAGGTTGCCCACCTGGCCTTTCTGGAGGAACTGATCTCCTCCAATGGAAGCGCCTTCGACACGGTGATATTCGGGTCGCCTCCGAACGAAATTTCTTCGATGTTCTCCGTCTCCAAACTGGTCGACCCCCTCCTGTCGGTCGTGGATGACGCCATTGAGAACGGCTGCACCGATTTCTGGGAGGAGATCCTCACGATCATTTCGCGCAACCCCGCGACGAGCGATCTGGTTCTCGACGTGTCCACCAAGCGCGGCCAGCGGAAAACGATGAGGGCCTACTTGAAGGCGGTGATGTAGTTGAAGTAAGCGGGCATGGGAACTCCTGTGCCCGGACCGAAAGGTGCGGTTGCTGCTCGGGGGACCGCCGGCCCGTGGCTACCGCACCGGCTTGTGGACCACAGCGCGCATCGCGGAACTGATCAACCGGCCGTGCGAGGGTGGTAACGCCTGGAAGGTGATCCGTGCCGCTGCGCACGGGCCCACACGCAGCCGGCGCAATTGCGGTCCATTAGTGGTACGATTTGGGGCGTACCCGATCCATTCATACACATGAGGCGTTTCTGCAGTGGACATTCCACGGATCTTCAACGTCACCGAAAGCGCTCACCGCATCCATAACCCCTTCACACCCGAAAAGCTTGCCGCTCTCGGAGCGGCGCTGCGTCTGGAACCGGGGACCCGCGTGCTCGACCTCGGCAGCGGTTCGGGCGAGATGCTGTGCACCTGGGCACGCGATTACGGAATCGTCGGCACCGGTGTCGACTTGAGCCGGCAGTTCACCGGGCAGGCGAAACTCCGCGCTGAAGAACTCGGCGTCGCCGATCGGGTCGAGTTCATCCACGGCGACGCTGCCGGCTACGTCGCCGGCGAGAAGGCCGGTGTGGCCGCCTGTCTCGGCGCCACCTGGATCGGCGGGGGAGTCGCCGGCACCATCGAGCTTCTGGCGAAGAGCCTCCGCCCCGGAGGGATCATCCTCGTCGGCGAGCCGTACTGGCTGCGGCTACCGCCGTCGGAAGACGTTGCCAGGGGATGCCTCGCCGGTTCGATCTCCGACTTTCTCATGCTTCCGGAACTTCTCGCGTCTTTCCGCGACCTCGGCTACGACGTCGTGGAAATGGTTCTGGCAGACCAGGACAGCTGGGACAGGTACGAGGCGGCCAAGTGGCTCACCATGCGCCGGTGGCTCGAAGCGAATCCCGACGACGACCTCGCGAAAGGTGTTCGAGCCGCGCTGACCTCGGAACCCGAACGCTACGCCGCGTACACGCGCGAATACCTGGGCTGGGGCGTGTTCGCGCTGATGGCACGGTGACGTGAGGCAGTTGGGGCATCGCGCCGGTTTCGGGTCCATAATACCTGGCGGGAGGCTTGGGCATGGGACTCGTCCGTTGGTGTCTCGTTCTCCTCGCATTGACCGCCCTCGCCGGCGGTGCAGTCCAGCGCCGCTGGCATGAGGCGAAACTGACCCACATTGGGGAAATCCCGGCCACTACCATCTGGACGCCAGGCTCCAGCGGCAGCCCGAACCGGGGCGCGACCGACGGCCCGGTGACCTGGGAGCCGTTCACCACCCGCCCGCAATTGACCTTCACCCTGGCGCTGCCGGGCGCCGTCCACCTGGTAAAGCTGCCGAAACCGAAAGCCGCGGGCGGGCTCCTGGATTTGAAGCCGGGCGACCGCGTCCGCTGCTGGGTGGAAGGCCGGCGCCTCCGCCATGCGCAACAGCGTGTCGGCAAGAGGCATCGGGATGAGGACGCACGCGTCGAGCACGACGCGATAGTCGGCCCTCATTCGTCTTCGCCGCCCTCGGGGATGCCGGTGCGATCATAGAGGCCGGACTCGAAGGCTTCCTTCGCGATGCGGTCCAGCGCGGCCTTACGCGCCGCGTTGCGGCGT
>JADZAF010000208.1 GCA_020852755.1 Bryobacterales bacterium | reverse complement strand
GGGGCGCTACCGGATCGCGAAGATCCTTGCCGGGCACAACGAGGAACCGGTCTACCGCTCCCCGCTCACCGAAGTGGGAGTGAACGTTTCGCCCGGCGACTACGTGCTGGCCATCGACGGCGAGGAACTGGCCGCCGGCGACAATCCCTACCGCCTCCTGCGCGGCAAAGCCTCGCGCCCCGTGCGCCTCACCGTGAATTCAACGCCCGGCCGCGGCGGCGCCCGGGAAATCACCTTCCAGCCCCTGGCCAGCGAGTCGGATCTGATCTATCTCGAAATGGTTGAGGCCAATCGAGCCAAGGTGGAGAAGATGACCGGAGGCCGGGCCGGCTACCTGCACATTCCCAACATGGGCGCCGAGGGGATCCGCGAGTTCATCAAGTATTACTACGGCCAGCTGCGCAAGGAAGGACTCATCGTCGACGTGCGGGGCAACGGCGGCGGCAATGTCTCCGCAATGCTGATCGACCGCCTGCGCCAGGAATTGCTCGCCACGCGCTTTGCCCGCACCATCGATTCCA
The DNA here is from genome assembly GCA_020852755.1 of Bryobacterales bacterium. Taxonomy (GTDB): domain Bacteria; phylum Acidobacteriota; class Terriglobia; order Bryobacterales; family Bryobacteraceae; genus JADZAF01. The sequence goes on along the minus strand of JADZAF010000208.1, from coordinate 11,378 downwards.
CCGGCACCTATCCCGGCAGCGTGTTCCACGGACACCTGGTCTGTTTGCTGAACGAGACCTCGGCTTCCGACGGCGACATCTTTCCGGCCATGTTCAAGCAGGCCGGGCTCGGACCGCTGATCGGCAAGCGCTCCTGGGGCGGCGTGATCGGCATCACCAACCGCGGCAGCCTGATCGACGGCGGCCAGATCAACGTGCCGGAGTTCGGCTTTGCCGGCGCGGCGGGCAACTGGATCATCGAGGGACACGGGGTGGATCCCGACATCGTGGTGGAGAACGATCCCAAGTCGGTGATCGAGGGCCGCGACCCCCAGCTGGAACGCGGCGTGGAAGAGATCATGAAGCGCATCCGGCAGAATCCCAGGCGGCTGCCGGAACGCCCGCCCGACCCGGTGAGGACCAGGTAGCTATGCCCTTCACCCCCGTTCTTCACTCCGTGAGCTACGCCGGGGCCTGGCCGGGACAGGCCTCCCTGGACGTGGATGCGTTTCTGCGAAAGGCCGTGGAGCTGGGCTACCGCTCGGTGGCGCTGGTGGCCAAGCGGCCGCACGTCTCCCCGCTGGACTACGACGCCGCCGCGCGCGCCGGGCTGAAGGCGCGGCTCCGCGAACTGAACCTCGAACTGGCAGCCCTGATGGGCTACACGGATTTCACCGCCGGGCTGGAGCGGCCCGGCATCCCCTCGGCCGAGATGAACGCGGCTTATGTCGCCGAACTCAGCCGGCTGGCCGCCGACCTGGGCACGCCGCGGCTGCGTATCTTCACCGCCTATGAACGCCCGGGCCTGGACTACGACCGGCAGTACGGCGAGCTGGTGAAAGGCCTGGGGATGGCGGCGCGGGCCGCGGCTGCATCCGGCGTCACCCTGCTGCTGCAGAACCATCACGACATCGCCGCCCACCACGAGCAGTTGCTCTGGCTCCTCGACGAGGTCCGCGAGCCCAACCTGAAGCTGGCCTTCGACGCCTGGTCGCCCTTCCTCCAGGGTCTGCGCGGCGACGCCCTCACCCGGGCGGTGGAAGCCGCCGGCCCGTGGATCGGCTGGACCACGGTGGCCGATTACGTGGTGCAGCCGCGCTACCGCTACGACCCCCAGCTGGTGAACTATGCGCACGCGGAGACCGGCCTGGTGCGTGCCGTGCCGCCGGGCGAGGGCGTGGTCGATTACCCCGCCTTCTTCCGCGGCCTGAAAGCCGCCGGCTACTCCGGCCACGTGGCCTATGAGATGTGCGCCGTGCTGCGCGGCGGCGGTTCGCTGGAGAATCTCGATCGCACGGCGCGGCAGTTCCTGACGTTTCTGAAGGACCTCGGCGGCTGAACTAAGCTACCGTGAACTTCCGCACCGCCTCCTCGTCCAGTTCGATGCCCAGGCCGGGTGTGGTGGTGACCGTGGCGTGGCTGTCCCGGATCTCGATCGGCTTCACGATCAGATCGTCCACCCGCTGGTGGCTGAGGATGTCGCTGGGAAACGTGCAGTTGGGCGCGGCCGCGCAGGTGTGCAGGAAATTGGCGTCCATGATGCCCAGGTCGTGCGAGGAGGCGTGCCACACCGGAATCCCTGCTGCGCCGGCGATGTAAGCGTTGAAGACGAAGCCGGCCATGTTCGGGGAGGCGTAAGTGTTGATCACCGAGCAGGCCTGCGCCTTGATGGCCGCGATGATGGGCTTGGCGGTATTCAGGTGCAGCGCCACCGGTGTCTTCAACTGCTTGCCCAACTCACGGTAGCCGGCCAGGTCCTCCTTGGTGAACGGATCTTCAATGACCCGGACATTCCCGATCGCGTCCAGCTGTTTCCCAAAGGGGAGGAATTCCTTGAGGGTCTTGAACGATGCGTTGAAATCCACGGTGAGCTTCAGGGCCGGCGACACCGAGGCCGCCGCTTCCGCCGCCTGCACGAACGGGTCGCCCTTGCGCCCCTTGATCTTGATCCCGTCGAAGCCGCCCTTGACCGCCCGTTCCGCCACACGCCGCATGTCGGCCGCGTTCTTGCGCCCGCACCAGTAGTTCACCAGCACCTTGGGCTGCGCCATGCCGCCCAGCAGCTTGCACACCGGCCAGCCGAGCGCCTTGCCCGCGGCGTCGTAGAAGGCGCTTTCGAAGGCGTTGTAGCCCGCCCCGCCGGCTAACTCCAGGCGGGTCAGATTGAAGTCGAAGAGGTTTTTCCCGACGATCGCATCGGCGCTCTTGCGGACCGGCGCCTCGGGCGTGCCGCGTCCGGTCTCGCCGATGCCCACGATCCCCGAATCGGTGTGTACCTTGAGGATCAGCTTGGGCATGGTGGGGAACTCGGTCAGCCCGTCGGGCGAAAACTCCGCGCTGTTGATGATGTCCTCCTGCATCGGCACCACGACCTTGAAGACCTCCACCTTGGTGATCTTCAGCCTTTCGGACTTTCCGGCCGCCTGCAAAGGCAAATGCGCAATCCCCGCCAACCCCAAACCCGCCGCCAGCAGCTCGCGCCGGGAAAGCCCGGCGCCCTGAACGAACGAAGAAGAAAATGTAGTCATTTCCGGTTCACCTTCCCTTACGATCCAGCCGCGCCACGCCGCGACCCGGCGCAACTCATTTCCTGGCAGATCCTGCTTTCGCGTAAGAACAGAGTACACGATCGAGGCTTTCGACGGTTGCGCCGATGTCCTCCTCGGTGTGGGCTGCGGAAATGGAGAACTGCTTGGTCGCCAGGGGGAAGACATAGATGCCCTCGGCGATCCAGGAACGGCGTATCTCTTCGTCCAGCCTGAAATCGTGACAGCGCGCCAGATCGTGCCAGTCCACCGGCACGTGATCCATGTAGTACATGCAGAAAGCCGAACCTTGCCGGGACACGGCTGCCGGAATCCCGTGCCGGGCGAGCGCTTCACCGATGCCGCGCCCGGCCAGTTGTCCCAAACGCTCCAGTTGCCCGTAAACAGCGCCGCCTTCCATCCGGAGCCGTTCGATGGTGGCGATGGCGGCGGCCACTGGCACCGGGTGCGCATTGTAGGTGCCGGCCAGCAGCACGCGCCGCGACGGCTCGGGGTGGACGAAGTAGCGCATCAGCTCTTCCGGTCCGGCCAGCGCGGCGATCGGATATCCGTTGGCCAGGGCCTTGCCGTACACCACCAGGTCGGGATGGACTCCGCTGAGGGATGAATAACCCCCCAGGGCGTGGCGGAAGCCGGTCTTCACCTCATCGAATATCAGCACGAAACCGAACTGCTTCGCGAGCGCGCGCAGCCCTTCAAGGTAGCCGGGAAGCGGGGGGACAACACCGATATTCTGCAGTATCGGTTCGGTGATCAGCGCTGCTACGGGCACTCCCTTGCATACGGATTCCACGCTTTCCAGATCGTTGAAGTTGACCGGATGAACCAGTTGCCGGTGAGCGGCGGGGATGCCGGCGCTGATGGGGATGAAGTCATACTCCCCGGCCCGCCGCCTCTCGCCGGCCGCCGCCAGGGGCGTCATGAGATTGCAGGCCACATCGTTGTGCCAGCCGTTGTAACCGCCCTGCATGACGATGATGTGGTCCCGGCCGGTGGCGGCGCGCGCCAGGCGGAGAGCCTGGTACGTGGCCTCGCTGCCGGTGTTCAGGAACTGAACCTGGCCCGCGAACGGCACGCACTCGCAGATCAGCTCCGCCAGTCGTCCTTCCAGGACGGTGGTTCCGCTCCCGAAGAGGCTGGCGCCGTTCCTCAGCGCCCGGATCACCGCCTCGGTCACATACGGGTCGTTGTGTCCCAGGATGTGAGGCGCGAAGGCGGCGTGGTAGTCGATGTACCGGTTTCCCTCCGCATCCCAGATGTATTGCCCCTCGCCCCGGGTAAAGACGATCTCCGGCTGCACGGCGCGGTTCACCGATACCACACCCCCGGGAATGTAGCGCCGGTTTCGCTCCAGGATCGCCGCTGAGTTCTTATAGGCGGGCATGGATCATATCGCTTCCCACGTGAAGACTACACCACCGGAAAGCGATTTGTTAGCTGCTGTCGGGGTCCGGATGGACCAGCCGTCTGATATGCTAGACCGCCGCTGCCGAAGCCATGGAGCGGCCTTGCAGCGCCTGCGAAAGCGCACCCGCGTTGTGCTTCACGGCTTCTCCCAGACTCCCCAGGTTGCGGCCGGTGATCTGTTCGATGGTGCCGGAGACGCTGATCGCGGCGGTGGCCGCTCCGGAGGCGTCCAAAACCACGGCGCCCACGCAGCGCAGGCCGATCTCGTCCTCCTCGTCGTCTACCGCGTAGCCGCGCAGCCGGATGGCCTCCAGGTCCTGCTGGAGCTTGCGCAGGGAGACGATGGTGTTCTCGTTGTGGCAGGGCAGCCCGCGCTCGCGCACCAGTCGCTCAACCTGGTCATCCGGCATGGCCGCCATCAGGGCTTTGCCCAGCCCGGTGCAATGCAGATCCATGCGCTTGCTGACCCAGGTTGCCAGCCGGCATCCGGCGTGGGGCTCAACCTTCGAGACCACCACAACTTCATTCTCCGCCAGCACGCCGAAGTGGCTGGTGAGCCCGGTGTGGGTCATCAAGGCATGGAGGAACGGGTGGGCCTGCTGGCGCAGCCGGAGCGTGCCCAGACTGCGCTCGGCCAGGAACAGCAGACGCACTCCGAACATGTAGCGGCCGGTGGATTCGTTGCGGTACAGATAGCCGCGCCGCTCCAGAGTCAACAGGAGGCAATGCAGGGAACTCTTGGGCCAGCCTGTCTCGTTGACCAGGTCGGAAATGGCGAGGCCGTTGCGCGATTCCGAAAGCAGTTCCAGAACCGTCAGGACGCGCTCCACCGCGGGTACCGACGGTGTTCCACGGCCTTTCATATGAGTCCTCCGGTTACCGGAATCATATCACTCCGCGCCGCGGCCGCAATGGCCTGTTGGGCGTCCCGGCGGCGGTCCGGTACTTCACCACGCCGGCGAGGTGCAGCCTGGTCCGGCCGGCTGGCGGCTCCTGCGAAGCAACCGTCCAATATGCTGGACGCGGCGCCCCGCCGCGGATTGACCCTGCACGAGACCGCTGATAGCATCGGCTTGCAACGGGAGACCGCGCGCCCATTCCACGCGTGCGGCCATGGTTAGCCTGGTTTGCGGGAGGACCCATAATGATGACCCGTCACCTGCCCCATCTGGCGATACTTCTAGTCTTCTTCTGTGCGACTCCGTGCTGGGCACAAACGACTTCAACCGAAATCCTCGGCAATGTCACCGACGCGACCGGCGCGGTGGTGCCGAGTGCCCGCGTGACCTTGCTGCGCACGGCCACCGGCGAGCGCCGCACCGCCGCTACCAGCGGCACCGGCGACTACACTTTTCCGCTGATTGAGATCGGCCAATACACCGTCACCGTCGAAATGGAGGGCTTCAAGACCCAGGAAAAGAAGGGCATCGTGGTGGAGCTCCAGCAGAAGGCGCGCGTGGATTTCAAGCTCGAAGTGGGCTCTACCACGGAAAGGGTGGAGGTGGTGGCCACCGGCATCGAGCTCAAGACGGACGATGCCGCCGTCGGGCAGGTGATCGACAACAAGCGCGTGGTCGAGCTGCCGCTCAGCTCGCGGAACATCGCCGGCCTGGCGGTGCTGACTCCCGGCGTTCAACTCGGCGTGCGTATGGGCCTGGCCGGCACCATCTGGGCGACCTCAGCCACCGTCAGCGTCAGCGCCAACGGCCAGCGCGACACCAACCAGCAGATCACCCTGGACGGAGTCGTCTCCTCGAATCCGGTCAGCAACACCATGTCGTTTACCCCTTCCATCGACGCGATTGAGGAGTTCAAGGTCCAAACCAGCTCGTATTCGGCCGAGTATGGCCAGAATAGCGGGGCGATCGTGCAGGTGGCCTTGAAGGCCGGAACGAATCAGCTTCGCGGAACCCTGTTCGAGTTTCTCCGCAACGACAGCGTGGACGCGAAGGACTACTTCCTGAACTTCCAACTGCCTGCCGGGGCTAAGCAGCAGTCCAAGAACCGTTTGCGCCGCAACCAGTTCGGCGCCTTCCTCAGCGGCCCGGTCGTCCTGCCGAAGATCTACAACGGCAGGGACCGCACTTTCTGGAGCTTCAACTGGGAAGCCAAGCATGAAACCCAGGAGTCCGTTCAGGAAACCTTCTGGTTCCCCGAACCTTTCCGGCGGGGGGATTTCTCGGCGCTGCTGACCCCGCTCGTCCGCGATGGCAAGGCCATCCGGTCACCGATCATCATCTACGACCCGCTGAATGGAGAGCCCTTCCGGGACGGCAGCGGGCGCATCACCAACCTCATTCCGGCCAGCCGCATCAACCGCAGCGCGCAGAACTTCGTAAATCAATTCATGCCGCTGCCTATGTTCCAGCCGGAGGATATACTCGACAGCAACGTCCGGGCCTCCGTGCCCAATATCCTGACGAACAACGAGTACTTCTTCCGCATCGACCACCACTTCAGTTCCAATGACCGCGTGTTTTTCCGGTTCGCCGGCGACTGGGCCGAGTTCGAGCAGAAGAACATCAATCCCAACTTTCCTTCCTTCGGCACGGCCACTCCGCGCAACGTGGCCTTCCAGCATGTTCACGTCTTCACTCCGGCTGTGCTGAACGAGTTTCGCTACGGCTTCAACTACACCGCCGACGTTTCGGGCAACCCGCGGGCCAACACCGGGTTTGACCTGGACTCGCTGGGAATCGGCAAGTTCCGTGTCGGAACCGAGGGCCGCAAGCTGACACCCCAGGAGCAGGGTATCCCGAGCACCGGGATCCTTCCCGGCGACGCGCGGGCCTCGACCAGCAGCAACGCCATCCACCAGTTCTCCGACAACTTCCTGATCACCAACGGCAAGCACAATCTCAAGCTCGGCTTCGAGTACCGCCGGGTTTCCATGGACGCCGCCGTGGCCAATACCGTGATCGGAGCCCTCGGAGGCGGCGCGGGAGCCTATTCCCTGGCCGGTTGGTTAATGGGATACCCGAACAGCAGCCAGACCGGCGAGGGTTTGCCGCCGACCAAGCCTCGCCAGAACCGCTGGGGCGCTTATTTTCTTGACGACTGGAAGGTCAGCCGCAAGCTGACCGCGAACGTCGGAATCCGCTGGGACTTCTTTCAGGCTCCCTACGACGCCGCCGGCGGCATGCGGTCATTGCGGCTCGATGTTCTGAGCACCGCGGCCGACGGCCGTCAACTGCCCACCCTGGTTCCCAACCCGGACACCAATGGCTACCGCTTCTATGAGACCGACAACCGTTACTTCATGCCGCGTATCGGTCTGGCCTACCGGGCTACGGACAAGTGGGTGATCCGCAGCGGGTTCGGCTGGTTTGTGAATGCGCAGAACCTCAACAATTCTTCGGTGATGGCTCTCTCGCCCCCACGTTCCGGGACCCTCTCCTTCAACCAGATCACCGACGTGGCGCAGGTCATCCAGTATGCATACGCCGGGCAGACGTTCAACATCCAGACGCGCAAGTTCCGCCCCGGCACTCCCATCCTCACGCTGGACGATATCTTCCCCGGGCAGGGAACGGCGGCTTCCCGCACCAACCTGACCCTGATGCCGCCGGACAACAAGTACAACAGCCATGTGCAGTGGAGCCTTGACATCCAGCGCTCGCTCCCGGCCCGGATTTTCCTCACGGTCGGCTATGTCGGAAGCAAGAGCACGCACCTGGACCTGAACGTCGGCAACTTCAACAGCCCCGATCCCTCTTCCAACACCGACATCAACTCGCGCCGGCCCTGGCAGGCATACGTGAGCCAGGGGGAGGGTAGCCAGGCCCGCGGATTGGGAACCATCCGCTACCTCGACTTCAACGGCAACGGTAACTACCACGGCCTGCAGAGTAGTGTCGAGAAACGGTACAGCTTTGGACTGAGCGCGGGACTCTCCTACACTTACAGCAAGGCGCTGGGCGAAGGGTACGAGCGCAACCTCGGCGGCAGCGGCGTGGCCCACACGCTGCAGAATCCCCGGGACCGCCGCAGCGATCGCTCCCGGTATACCTTTGACGTGACGCACAACGCGGTGATGAACTTCGTGTACGATCTGCCCTTTTTCAAGAGCCTGCGGGGCGTCGGGGGCGCCGTGCTTTCCGGATGGCAAACCAACGGCATCGTCAATCTCCGGACCGGTCTGCCCTTCAACGTCTCGGGCGGCGGCCTCAACACCGGCGGACCCACCTACCCGGACCGCGTGGCCGACGGGCGCCTGTTCGGGGAAGCGCGGCGCGAGCTCTGGTTCGACCCCACCGCTTTCCGCCGGACCGACTGCAACATCCCTGGCCGGCCCGATCTCTGCCACTACGGCAATGCCGGACCCGGAATCCTGACCATGCCGGGCGCCCGGAACTTCGACCTTTCCTTCGGCAAGAACTTTCGCATTCCTCCGCTGGGTGAAAGCGGGCGGCTGCAGTTCCGCGCCGAGTTGTTCAACGCTTTCAACACGCCGCAGTTCGGGCGGCCAAACGGCATCGGCTTCTCCACCCTGGATTCCATTATTCCCGACGCTCCGCGCCAGGCAGAGATCCGCACGCTGCAGAGCCCCATGCGCATCGTGCAGTTCGGCATGAAGCTGTACTTCTAAAGACGGCGTGCGGCGCGTCCGCGCCGCGTGGGTGTAGTGCGCCATCGCCGGTGCAAGTCCATCCTGCGTCCGGAACCGCGAGGGCCAATCGCCTCGAAGCCGCCCTCCCTCCACCACCAAACGAGGTTAATACTCCTTCCTGCCGCTTGCGGCGCCTGCCCCCGCTGTGGGAGGATTGCACCCATGCGGGTTAGCCTGGCCCGTGCTCCCTCGGTGCAGGCGATTTCGGCGGAAGTCCTCGGAGGACACCGGTACACCGGCGCGGCGTTCCGAAGGGCGCGGGTGGCCACTTAGGCGATGACCATGAACGCGAGTCTAGCTGCCGGCGGGGAAAACGGGCTCGCCGGTTTCGGGGAAACGGGGATGATTCTCTGTAACAGCCCCGTTGCGGTACGCGGACCTCTTCTCACGTTTTCACGAAGCGCCTGAACCGGCGGCATCCGGGCACCGGTGCCCACGGTTCGGCAAGACTGGGGAACAGCAATTCAGTGTGGGAGTTATGTAATGCAATTAAGCCAGAAGTGTACTTTGTTTCTCGTCGCCGTTTGCCTGTTGGCCGCCCTCGCTCCGCAGCCGGCCGGCGCGCAGGACTACCGCGCGCGTGTGCAGGGCAGCGTGCTCGACCAGAGCGAGGCGGCGGTCGTCGGAGCGAAGGTGACGCTGCTCAACGTCAACACGGGCGTCGAAACCAACCGCCCGAGCGATGCCACCGGGCATTTCCTGTTCGACTACGTTCCGCCCGGCACCTACACGGTTAAGGTGGAGATGGCCGGCTTCGCCCCCTTCACCCAGGAGAACATTACCGTCCTGACCCGCGGCGACGTAACCGTCAACGCCAAGCTGGCGATCAGCGGCGTCACGCAAACCGTGAACGTTTCCGAGGTGGCCCTGACCCTGGAAACCAACACCACCACGATGGCCCAGACCGTCACCGGCAAGATGCTCGGCGATCTGCCGGTGCTGGCCCGGAACCCCTTTACCCTGGTTCTGCTCGACCCGGCCGTGGTGAACAAATACTGGGACGTCTCTCACCGCAACCCGTTCTACATGCAGGCCGCCAACGGTGTCGACATCGGCGGCAACACCGGCGGCCGGAACGACCTGCTGCTGGACGGCGTTCCCATCGGCGTGGACTCCCGCGGTTCCTACGCGCCCAACATGGACGCCGTGCAGGAAGTGTCGATCCAGCAGAACAGCGTGGATGCCGAGTTCGGATTCAGCGCCGGCGGCAACATGAGCGTGTCGATGAAGTCCGGCACCAACGACTACCACGGCACCGTCTACTACTTCGGCCGCAGGCCCAAACTGAACGCCCTGGCCAACCGGTACACCCGCAGCGTCAACGTGGTAAAGCAGGATATGTACGGCCTCACGGCAGGCGGCCCCATCGCCAAGAACAAGCTCTTCACCTTCTTCTCCTACGAGAAGTGGAAGGCCACCCAGCCGCGCGAGGGCTCCCGGACCCTGCCGACCGACCTGGAGAGGCTGGGGGATTTCTCCCAGTCGAAGAACGGCGTCGGCGGGCTGCGAACCATCTACGATCCCTGGTCCACCAAGTTCGACCCGGTGACCTCCACCGCCACGCGCACGCCCTTTGCGGGGAACATCATTCCGGCCAACCGGATCGATCCTTCCTCCAAGATCATCATGGGCGACATCTGGAAGCCCAACGGGCCTGGTGACGACATCACCGGCATCAACAACTATAAGATCACCTACCCGTGGTGGACCAATTACTACAACTTCTCCAACCGCACCGACTGGAATGCCAGCGAGAAGTTCCGGATGTATGCGCGCTACAGCTACTACCGCACGCGTCTGGATAACCTGAACTACGCCGACTCGCCCGCCGTGCCTTCCGACAACGGCGGCCTGATGGATTCCATGAACGCGGCGGCCGACGGCGTCTACACGTTGAACCCGTCCACGGTGCTCAACTTCCGCTTCGGCACCACCTATCTCGAAGACGACTACGACTCCGAGTGGGCCAAGGTGGGAGAAGCCGGCCTGGAAAAGGTCTGGCCCGGCAATCCCTGGTACAAGAGCTACATTCAGGGCATCCCGGCCATCTACTACCCGTCCACGTCGATTTCCGGCAAGGCGGGTTTCGGAAAGGGCAGCACCTGGTTCTACCGCCCGCGCAAGTACAGCATGTCGGCCACCGGAGCGAAGGATCATGGCCGCCACTACATGAAGACCGGCCTGGCCTTCCGCTACTCCTACGGCACCAGCCTGAATCCCAACCTGATGAACAACTACTTCTATCCGACCTACACGGCCAACACGTTCATCAGTCCCAACACCAACCTCTCGGGCGATGCCTGGGCAACGTTCCTGCTGGGCGCCATCGACAACAACTCGGATGCCCGCTTCATCACGCCCCAGAACATCATCCGCAAGCAGTGGGGCATTTTCTTCCAGGACGATTTCAAGCTCACCCGGAGAATCACCCTCAACCTCGGTCTCCGCTACGAGTACGAGACCGCGCCCATCGAGGAGCTGGACCGCATGTCCCGCTACCTCGACCTGACGCAGCCCATCCCCGAGATGCAGGCCAACGTGCCCGTCATGCCCGCGGCGGTGACCGCCATCCGGACCTCGGCGCCCATATACAACGGGGCCTGGGTCTACACCGACAGCGAGAACCGCGCGCTCTACAAGGCGCCCAAGGACATCTTCCTGCCCCGGGTCGGCCTGGCCATCAGGGTCAACGAAAGAACGGCCTTGCGGATCGGCTACGCGCGTTACGCCATCCCCATGGTGAACGCCATCGGCTCCAGCTGGTACATACCGGCCGACGGCTACAACGCGCTGAGCAACCCGCTCCCCTCCCTCGAAGGGATTCCGCAGGCGGTGCT
>JADZAF010000207.1 GCA_020852755.1 Bryobacterales bacterium | reverse complement strand
TCCGGAAAGTCCGGGAGTCCCCCCTGCTCGTCCACCCGGCCGGGACCCGCATTGTAAGCGCCCAGGGCCAGCGCCAGGTCGCCGCCGTAGCGATTCAATAACTGCCGGATCAGCCGGGCGCCCGCGTCGATGTTCTGCTTCGGATCGAAGGGATCGGTCACTCCGAAGTCCGCCTGGGTGGCGGGCATCAGTTGCATGAGGCCTTGCGCGCCTTTGCGCGAAACCGCGCAGGGGCGAAACGAGGATTCCTGTCCGATCATCGCCCGCAGCAGATCTGGCGTAACCCCTTCGCGGCGAGCGGCATCGTCGATGATCTCCCGCAGCTCCCCGCCCGTAAGCGCGCGGCACTCTGCCTCCGCCTCCGGAAGCTCGGGAGCGGGGGCCCGGAAAGGCAGCGTGAAAAAAGCATGCGGCTGTCCGGCCGGATTTCCCATCTGCGCCCGCACCGATTCCCGCTGCCTCCGGGCAGCCGCTTCCTGCGCGGCCCGAACCGCCTGGTAAGGATCGGGCTCCTGCGCGCACAGACCCGCCGCAAAGAAAAGACTCGGGATCAACCGGCCGATCCGCACTGCTACTTCCGCACCACGGTCACCGATCGCCAGGAACTGTTGCCCGCCGCATCGAACGCCCGGACCGTCAGGGCGTTGGTTCCCGGCTGGACGGGCACTTCGGCCGACCAGAAAGCGGTTCCGTCCGCCTCCCCGGACCCGCCCGCGGAATTGGACCATCGCACCGAGACCACCCCGGTGTTGTCCCAGGCCGTTCCCTTGAGAACGAACGCCGCCGCCGGTGTGGCCGCGATGGTAGAGGCCGGGACGGTAATCCGCAACGCCGGCGCCGTCCTGTCGGGCTGAGCGGGAGGCGCGGGCGGTTTTCCAGGCGGAGGAAACGGGCCGGGCGGATCGGGAGCGTTGGGCACGCCAGGCTCCGCCGGAGGCTTCCAGGTCGATTCCCGCACCCCGTACAGCGACTGGATCCCCTCGATGTCGTCCGGGGCCAATCCCCAGTTCATACGGTAATAGGGGTACATCACCGATCCCGGCCGGTCCGAATGCCCCAGCCCCAGGGCGTGTCCGACCTCGTGCAGAGCCACCGAGAACAAGTCCACCGCCCGGCCAGTGCGCCAGCTTTCCTCGAGGTCGAAATGCATGTCGCCGGCAATCGGTTCCGGGTTCGGCGGCGCGGGATAGAACGTGTGCGCCAGGATTCTGCCCGGCCCGTCGAACGGGTAGGCGTCACCGTGGCTGCCGGCCGCAAACAGGATCGCGACCGTCAGCGGGATCTGTGGAGACGCCACAGGCACGAATTCCAGGCGCGTGTACCGGCCCCATTCCGCCAGCGCCCGCAGGATTTCCCGGCGGGCCGCATCCGGCGGGAGACTGCCCGGGAGATTACCGATGAAGTAGCCCAGCCGCAGGCCGTCCGGACCGGAGCCCCCCCAGCCTTCCGCGATCCTGACGTACTGCCCGGCCAAGCCCTGGTTCAGCATCGCCCCCGAACAGGCGGTCACCGGCAGGCCCTGCCGCAACTCCGTCGAAGCGGGAAACAGGTAGGCCACTTCGTCCCATTCCGCCAGGCGCGAGGCGGCCTGGAGCGCCCCCTCGACCAGCAGGTGGCGCCCGAGCAGGTAGGGGTTCTCGCGGACCTCCAACTGCTCTTCGGCGGCCAGTCCCCGGGCGTCCTGCATATCCACGTCCGGGTGAAACTCGACGAGGAAGGCTTCGCGGGCGGGCGCCAGTCTCAGATCCGCGGCCGCGTGGAGCAGCGGGCTGATCTTATCCTCCCCGGCCAGGCGGCCTGCCCAGCGAAGCCCCAGTCTTCCGAAATCCATGCCGTCCGGGACAGCTGCCATCAGCCCGGAGCGCGGCACGCGCCCGGTGATCCGGGCCCCCCGCCGCTCCAGTTCCTCGACCAGGTCCTCGCCGGGGGGCTCACGGAATTGCAGCAGGTAGTGGGAGATTCCCGCGGTTCGCCGCTTCAGAAACCCGGCAGAGCCGGCCTGGCCGTCTTCGGAGGTCCGGATTTCGCGGGTCTTGAGCCGGATTGTGAACTCGGAGTTCCAGGCGCCGCCAGTGAACAGAAGGAAAAGAGCGATGAATTTGGTGCTCGGCATTCGTTGAATGGATCGGTTTTTTTCGAGAATTCCTGAAGGGCAGGGCCACCCTATCAGGTGCGAACTCTGTCTGGAATCGGGATGCGTGTGCTCGGAGCCATCGCCGCCGTCCTGCCTTGCCTGCCGCTGGCGGCTTCCGGCCCGCCCAACGTGATCTACACCGTCGAAACCGTGGCCGGCAGCGACGAAATGGGCGACAGCGGTCCGGCTGTCGAGGCGCAACTGCGCAATGTGTACGGCCTGGCGGTGGACCAGCGGGGCAACCTCTACATAGCCGACACCGACGGTCACCGCATTCGCAGAGTGACTCCGGACGGGCGGATCTCCACGGTCGCCGGCTTGGGGCGGCCGGGGTTCAGCGGGGATGAAGGCCCGGCGGTTGCCGCCCGCCTCCACGCCCCATACAGCGTGGCTGTCGACCCGGACGGCAACCTGTACATCGCCGACACCTACAATCACCGGATCCGCAAGGTCGGGCAGGACGGGCGCATCCGCACCGTGGCGGGCACCGGAGAGAAGGGATCGGCCGAGTCCGGCCTCGCGCTTACCAGCCAGTTGATGGCGCCGCGCAACCTGGCTTTCGACGCGGCGGGCAACCTGTTCGTCTCCGAGTTCGAAGGCCACCGGGTGCGCCGCATCAGCCCGGACGGCCGCATCCGGACGGTGGCGGGCACCGGAGTGGCCGGGTTCAAGGGAGATGGGGGCCCGGCCGAACTGGCGCAGCTCTCCCGGCCCGCCGGCATCGCCGTGGACCGCCTCGGAACGATCTACATCTCGGACACCGACAACCGGGTGGTCCGCAGAGTGATCGGCGGCACGATCGACTCGGCCGTGCCGCTGAACTGGAATTACGATGGCGGCGCTTCGGTGGCCGTGGATCCCTCGGGCGCCCTGGTGGTGTCCGACGAAGCCTACCGGATCCGTCGAACCGACTCCCAGGGCAGGCTCCAGCTTTTCGCCGGCTCCGGCTCGCCGTCATACAACGGCGAGGACAAGCCCGCTTCGGAGGCCGGCCTGGCGCCGCGGGCCTTCACCTTCGATTCCGCCGGCAACTGCTACGTAGCGGAGCCGAACCGCATCCGCAAGATCGAGGCCGGGCGGGTGCGCAGCGTGGCCGGCGACGGGTCGTTTGGTTTCCGGGGCGACGGCGGACTGGCCACCCGGGCCTTGCTGTTCCAGCCTTCCGGCATCGCTCTCGGCCCGGACGGAGATCTCCTGATTGCCGATTCGGGGAACCACCGCCTGCGCCGGGTGAACGGCGCCGGAATGATCCACACCCTGGCCGGACCCCCGGAATCCGGCGCGCTCCTCACCCTTCCTGTCGCTTTGAATACGCCGGAAGGCCTGGCGGTCGATTCCGGATATAACCTGCTGGTCACCGACCCGCAAGGCTTCCAGGTCCTGAAGATCTCCCCGTCCGGCCAGGCCGATCCGATCGGCGGCAAGCTGGGGCGCTGCGTGGCCCTGGGAGCCGACGACAACAGCATCGACGACGTGCCGGTCTGCCTTCCGATGGCCATCGCAGCCGGTCCGGCGGGCAGTGTCTACATTGCCGACACCGGGCACCACCGTGTGTTGAAAGTGGCGCCCGGCGGAACCGCCAGAACCTACGCGGGCAACGGCTCCCAGGGCTTTGCAGGAGACGGCGGCAAGGCCAACCTGGCTCAGTTGAACAACCCGGCCGGGCTGGCCGTGGACGGGGCGGGAAACCTCTACATCGCCGACCGCGACAACCACCGGGTGCGGCGCGTCGATGAGAACGGGATCATCGAGACGGTCGCCGGCAACGGCATCCAGGGCTTCAGCGGAGACGGCGGCCCGGCCCGCGAGGCCAGTCTGGATTTCGGCTCCTACGGCTGGCGTCCGGGCCTGGCAGTCGACGCCGAAGGAAACCTGTATATTTCCGACTGCAGGAACCACCGGGTTCGCAAAGTCGGGACGGACGGCATCATTACCACCATTGCCGGCGACGGCTGGCAGGGTTTCGAAGGCGATGGCGGCCCGGCCGCCAAAGCCCGCCTGTACGGTCCCGCGCACCTGGCCGTGGATGCCCGCGGCCAGGTCTACGTGAGCGACTACTACAACCACCGCGTCCGCAAGCTCACTCCCAAGGTGCTGCAAGGCGGCGAGATCCAGGCTCTCAGTGTGTTGAACGCCGCCAGCCTGCTGCCCGGGCCCATCGCTCCGGGCGAGATCGTTTCGATCTTCGGCGGCGGCCTCGGACCTAAAGCCGGCGCCGGCGCGAAACTGGGTTCCGCGGGCGTGCTCGAAACCCGGGTGGCGGAAGTTGAAGTTCGTTTCAACGGCAGGCCCGCGCCGCTGTTCTATGTTCAGGAGAGCCAGATCAACGCACAGGCGCCCTACGAACTGGCAGGCGAGCCGCGGGCGGTCATCGAAGTGGCCTTCAACGGCAATCCCCGGGGGGCGGTCACGGTTCCCGTGGCCGAAGCGGCGCCGGGCCTGTTTGCAATCCCGGGCGATCCGAAACAGGGCGTGATCATCAACGAAGACTGGAGCGTGAACTCCGAGCTGCTGCCCGCCAGGAGGAACTCGGTGATCACCATCTATGCGACCGGCGAGGGCTTGACCACCGGAGAAAACGTCGACGGCAAGCCCGCTCCTTCCACTCCGCCGTTTCCCCGGCCTCTGCTGCCGGTAACCCTCACCATCGGTGGCTATGAGGCCGCAATTCTGTACGCCGGCAGCGCCCCGGGCTTTGCCGGGCTGATGCAGATCAACGCCCGCGTCCCGGGCGGATTCCTCCCTTCCGGACGGCAGCCGGTGGTGCTGACCGTGGGCCGCTATTCCAGCCAGCCGGGCATCAGCATGGCCGTGGAGTAGGCGGCCGGCGGGCCGGCTTGGCGCCGCCTGGGATATGCTGGCTGTGTGCAAGCCGTTGCCCTCACTATAGCCGGCTCCGACCCCAGCGGCGGCGCCGGAATCCAGGCCGACCTGAAGACCTTCCACCAGTTCGGGGTGTATGGAGAAGCCGTGCTCACGCTGCTCACCGTCCAGAACACTCTGGGGGTCGAACGGGTGGAGTGCCTCTCCCCGGAACTGGTGCTGGAGCAACTGCGGGCCGTGCTGGCGGACATCCCGCCGGGGGCCGCCAAGACGGGCGCCCTGGGCAACCGCGAGGTGGTGATCGCGGTCGGCGAGGCGGCGCGCGACTTCGATTTCCCCCTGGTGGTCGATCCGGTGATGATCAGCAAGCACGGCGCAGCGCTGCTTTCCAGCGACGCCGTCGCGGCGGTGAAGACCTGCCTGGCGCCCCGTGCTTTCCTGCTGACGCCCAACCTGGCCGAGGCGTCGGTGCTGAGCGGGATCGAGGTCCGGAACATTCCGGACATGCGGGAGGCGGCCAGACGCATCGGCGATCTGGGCCCCGAAGCCGTGCTGGTGAAAGGCGGGCACCTGCCGGGCACGGCCACCGACGTTCTGTACTGGCGCGGCGAGTTCTCGGACTTATCGGGCGAGCGCGTCGAGACCCGCCACACCCACGGCACCGGCTGCACGTATTCGGCGGCTATCGCGGCCGAACTGGCTCGCGGCACTCCGCTGGACGAGGCGGTCTTCCGTGCGAAAGCTTACATCGGGGAAGCGATCCGGTCGGGTCCGGGCCTGGGGCGCGGCTCGGGCCCCGTCAACCACCACGCAACGGCCGCCCTGGGGCGTGGCAAGTCCTGAAGGGCGCTATGCTTGGGACATGACCCGGGTCCAGATCCGTTTCCGGCTCGAAACGCCGCTTACAGAATCGCAGTTGGCCTCCTTGGCCGCCACCCACAAGGTCTACGGAATCCTGATGGCGAAGCCGGATCCCTCGCTGGATGCTCTTGTGGTGGAGTACGACGCCACCAGGCTGGCTCCGAAGGAGGTGGAAGCTGTCATGCGGCGGGCAGGGATCCCGGTTGGAGTGAAGGCATAAAAAAAACCGGCGGGGCCTACCGCTCATCCGAGCTGTGAGGGCGGCCCTACGCCGGTTCGCGCCACTTCATCTGCTCTTACTGAAAGCACGGGATGTGCCATTCTCTAAGTCGTTGGATTTCTTCAGGGGCATCTTGACAGCGGGCTTCGAAGGATGTATTTCTGACAGGCTGGACGGAAAAGGCGGATGGAAATTTTTTCACACTCCTAAAGATTTTACACAGTACTATCTCCCACGCTTTCCCCTCCATCCGGCGGCTGTCCGGCCCGTGTCCTGCCGCAGGCGTCGTACCTGCCTGAAACAGATTCGACCGGTTTGCGTCGATAAATTAGGTGGAGCCGGAATGGGAGACCGTAGCTACGTCGACATACCGGGAAGCGCTACTCACGAATTGCCTCCACTGCTGATCCGGAGGGAGAGAGAAACCGGACCGCTGGACCAGATGGTCGTCAGAGCCGCCGAGATTGTCGAATCCGACGACGTTCTGGCCGCAGACAGCGACGAGCGGTCCACCGAGCAGCGCAAGTTCGACCTTGCCTTGAACCTCACCGAGCAATACCTCCGGCTGATCTCGCACTGGGAATGGGGGGATTCGGTATTGGAGTGGATCCGGCAGTGTGAGATCACTTTCGCATCCGAATCCGTGCTGCGCGGACTGTTGCACCCCGATGTCTGGCCGCACGCCGGGCGGAGCAGCTTCGTGACCCTGCTGGAGGACAAGGCCGTGCCGACCCGCGGAGTGGTGATCGAACAGGCCGTCGGCCTGCGGCTGACCTTCCGCCACCCGCCTCCCATCGACTGCTTTTCCAACCAGTTCCTGTTCTACCTGAACTCGCCGGTAGCCCGCAGCGCCTACCAGGCCTGGGCAGGTCTGATTCGTTCCGAAGCTGCCCTGTTCCCCCCCGAAAGATTCCACTTCCAGGTCGTGGAGCTGCCCGGGCTGGAGAGTTGATCCGTGCGCGGCCTGCCCCGCGGTGGTTTCATAGGGGTATGCGACGCAGGGACTTCATGGCCTCAGGAGCCGGACTGACCGGGGCGGCGCCGGCGGCGCCCGGCGGCCCGCTCAGGCCCAGGGTACTCAAGCCGAACGACGCGGTCGGGCTGATCACCCCTTCGACTTACGTTTCCGATCCGGACCGGCTGGCCCTGGCGGTCCGTACGGTGGAATATTTCGGGCTGAAAGCGAAACTGGGACGAAATGTGCGGCAGCGGGAGGGCTACCTGGGCGGGTCCGTCCAGGAACGGCTGGCCGACCTCCACGCCATGTTTGCCGACCCGGAGGTCAAAGCCGTCTTCCCGGTACGCGGCGGCTATGGCTCGGCCCAGTTGCTGGACGGCGTCGATTACGACCTGATCCGCCGCAACCCGAAGATTCTCATCGGTTACAGCGACATCACCGCCCTCCACCTGGCCATACACCAACGCACCGGGCTGGTGACTTTCCATGGCCCGGTCACCATCTCCGGCTTTTCCGAGTACACGCAGAAGCACTTCCGGCAGGCGCTATTCGAGACCGCGCCCCTGGGAGCATTGAGCAATCCCCCGGAGTCAAACCCGTTGCGGCCCGCCCACACGATCCGCACCGTCCGCCCGGGGAGGGCTCGCGGCCCGCTCACCGGCGGCAACCTCACGCTGATCTGCGCGTTGATGGGAACGCCTTACGAAATCGACACTCGCGGCCGGATCCTGTTTCTGGAGGACGTGGACGAGCAGCCCTACAGCGTCGACCGGATGCTCACCCAGTTGCGCCTGGCGGGCAAGTTCCGGAACGTCGCCGGTGTGGTGTTCGGCGAGTGCGCCAACTGTCGGCCGCGGGAATTCCGGCCGTCGTTCGAGTCCACGCTGTCGCTAGGCGAGGTGATCGACCAGATCCTCGGCCGCCTGGAAGTGCCCGTGCTCAGCGGGCTGGCCATCGGGCACACCGACGATCAGCTCACCCTGCCGCTGGGAGTGATGTCCTCCCTGGACGCCGATAAGGGCATCCTGACTATCGAGCAGCCGGCTCTGGTGGCGTGACCTGTTCCTCAGCGGCCAGTTCCTTGGAGCGATAGCGATAGTCGATCAGCAACCCGCCTCCGATCAACAGGGGGATGATGCCCAGAGCCGATCCCATCAGCGTGTCCCGGTCCTGTTCGATCAGCGCGCCGGCCGCGAACGAGAGGATCATGCCAAGCCCCACAGCTATCCATACCACGCCCCAACGCCGGGTGCGGGCCGCGCGCTCGCGGGGATCGGCCACTTCAAAGGGGATGTTGACGCCCTGCTCCATGGCCTTGATCCGCTCCTGGCTCTGCAGGCGGCGGGAAAGGTAGACGACGGTAAGGACGGCCAGGGGCACCACCACGCAGATGCCCAGGGTCGCGACCAGTTCGGTAAGGTCCATTGATACCTCCAGGAGTGAAGAAGTGCGAGCCAGGCAAGGCAACCCGGCCATACTCTTCCGTGAGAGCTATTAGACCCGCCGCCGCCCGGTTTGTTTCATCTCCTTCCGAAATCGTGAAACAATTGACCGGGAAGGCGGTCTAACTGGCTTGGATGAACGCGCCCAACTCATCGAGCGCCACCAGCAGATGGTGTTTCGAACCCTGGCGCGTCTCACCGGCGAGGCCGATGTGGAGGACCTGGCCCAGGAGGTGTTCCTGCGGTTCTTCCGAGGTCTGTCACGCTTTCGCGGGCGGGCCAAGGCCTCCACGTTCCTCTACCGGATCATCCTCAACGTGGTGAACGACGAGTGGCGGCGCCGCGAGCGGGAGCGGCTCGCCGTCTCCCTCGACGATCCCGGGGCCGGCTGGGACAACCGGCTGTCCTGCCGGACGCCGGACCCGGAAGACGCGCTGTACCGGGAGCAGGTGTCGGCCCTGATCGAAGCCGCCTTGCAGCTCCTTCCCCTGCGGGAGCGCGCGGCCCTGATTCTCTACTATCAGGAGCGGCGCGGCTACGAGGACATTGCCGCGATTCTGGAAGCGCCTTGCGGAACCGTCAAGACGCTTCTCCATCGGGGACGTGAGAGACTGAAAGCCAGCGTGCGAGGGCAACTGGAGACATGCAAAACGAGAGTCTAGCGGAACATCTGTCCGGCTGCGACGACTGCCTCGAGGCAATGCTCGAGCAGTCCCTCGGCCAGCCGGTCCCCGTGCGCATTCCGGAAGGCTTCGCCCGGCGGGTGGCCTCGCAGTGTGCCGAGCCCAGCGTGCTTCCCTACGCCGTGGCCGCCGCATGCCTGCTGTTCGCGGTGCTGAGCGCGTGGCTGCTGGCCGGCGGCTGGCTGGCTGGAGTCCGGAGTTTGCTGGCCGACCCGACCCGGTGGAGTGCATGGCTGCTGGCCGCCGGCGCGGTCCAGACGCTCGCGCTTACGGCCTGGCTATGGCGGGTGGCGCGCACCTGACTTACCGCTTATTTCTGCGTTTCGCTTCCGGCTCCACGAGGGAAAACTGCAGCTTCCGCTCCAGGGCGTCCACGCGGTCCAGGGCCACACGGACCGGGTCGCCGATCGAAAATTCGCGGCGCGTGCGCTGCCCGACGATCTTGCGCGCGTTCTCGTGATAAAGGTAGCGGTCCCCGGGCAGTGTGTCGATCGGCACCAGCCCCTCGATGAACAGGTTTTCCAGTTCCACGAAGAGGCCGAAGCGGGTCGTGCTGATGATCAGTGCGTTGAACTCCTCGCCCAGGCGCTCCGCCATGAACTTGGCTTTCTTCCACTCCACCAGCTCGCGCTCCGCCTCGGCCGCGCGCCGCTCCGATTGCGAGCACTCCTCCGCGATGGCCGCCAGTTCCGCCGGAATCACCGGACGCCCGCCTGACAGGTTGGCCTTCAGCAGACGGTGCACCATCAGATCCGGGTAGCGCCGGATGGGAGAGGTGAAGTGCGTGTAGGTGCCGGCGGCCAGGGCGAAGTGGCCGGCGTTCTCCGCGCTGTAGCGGGCCTGCTTCAAGGACCGCAGCATCAGGTAATTGAGAATCCGCTCCTCGGGCCGGCCTTCCAGTTTCGCCGTCAGCTTCTGGTATTGCCGGGGCGACACCTTGACCGAGGAATCGGCCAGCACGACATCGCGGCGCAGCTTGCGCCCGTCGCGCGTGCGCTGCACGTTGGCGAACTTCTTCACGGGGAGAGCGCCGATCCCGAGGGAATAGCCGAAGTGCACGGCCGCCTCTTCGAATTCCAGCACCCGCTGCGGATCCGGCGGCTCGTGTATGCGATAGAGGGCGCCCTGCCCGGCCGCTTCCAAATGCGAGGCCACCGCCTCGTTGGCCGCCAGCATGAATTCCTCGATGATCCTGTGGGCGATGTTGCGCGGCGCCCGCGAGACCCCCACCATCATGCCCCACTGGTCGAACTCGATGAGCGGCTCAGGAAGATCGAAATCGATGGAACCCCGCTTCACCCGTTTGCGGTTCAGGATCAGGGCCAGTTCCCGGGCCAGTTCCAGGCGCCCCACCAGCGGCTTGTAGCGGTCGCGCAGGCGCGCGTCGCCTTCCAGCGTCAGGTATACATCGCCGTAGGTCATGCGCTCGGCGCTGCGGATCACCCCCGGGGTGAACTGCCGGCCCACCAGGTCTCCCTGCCGGTCGAACTCCAGCAGGGCCGAGAGCACCAG
>JADZAF010000206.1 GCA_020852755.1 Bryobacterales bacterium | reverse complement strand
TCTCGGTGGCGGACTGCTGGGCGCCGCGCTGCGAGGAAGCGGCCAAGCTGCACCCGGACGGCCCGAAGTGGGCCAAGTACGCCGATTACCGCCAGATGTTCGACAAGCAGAAACTGGACGCGGTCTTCGTCGAAACCACCACTCACGCCCGCGTCCTGGTCTGCATCCACGCGCTTCAGGCCGGACTGGACGTGTACGGAGAGAAGCCTCTCACCCTGACGGTGGAGGAAGGCCGGGTGCTGACCAACGCGGTGCGGCGCTACAGGCGCGTGCTCCAGACCGGCACCCAGCAGCGCTCCATGCCGATCAACATCTATGCCAGCAAGCTGGTGTCCGGCGGCAAGATCGGCAGGATCGAAAAGGTCGTGGTCTGCAACTTCATCGGGCCGGCGCGCTGGACGCCCAAACCGGAACAGCCCATGCCGCCGGGTCTCAACTGGGACCAGTGGTGCAACCAGACCGAGCTGCGCCCGTACCACGAGGATCTGCACCGGCGCTGGGCCCTGTGGTGGGACTATGACGGCGGCGGGCAGAGCTGGGGCGTCAGCGGATGGGGCACCCATTCGCTCGACCAGGTGCAGGCCGCCCTGGGCGCCGACCACACCGGGCCGGTCGAGATCATCCCCGAGGAGCCGGGGCCGCAGGGCAGGATCACGCTGGTGTATTCGAGCGGAACGCGGGTCTGCCTGGAGCAGGAGATCATCAAGGACCACCAGCAGCTCGGCGCGATTTTCATCGGCACTCAGGGGCGCATTCAGATCGTGCGCGGCGACTTCTTCCCCGACCGGCCGGAACTGAAGAAGGGCGCGCCGGACATGATGAAGGAAGGGCCGGGCGAGGACGTGCCCCACATCCGCAACTTCTTCGACTGCATGCGCACCCGCAAGAGGCCCAACGCGGACGTGGAGATCGGGCACCGCTCCAATACGGTCTGCCACCTGGTGAACATCTGCCGGGACCTGGGGCGCAAGCTGCGCTGGGATCCCAAGGCGGAGAAGTTCGTCGGCGATGAGGAAGCCAACCGGCAGCTCTCGCGTCCCCGGCGGAAGGGGTACGAACTGCCGCGCATTGCCTGAGGTTATGAACCGCCGGCGGTTCCTGCTGCTCGCGGGCGCGGCTGCGGCGAGCGGGCAGGAGGGATTTGAACAGAACCTGATCCAGGCGCCGGCCGGCCCGGCGGAATGGCCGGGATGGCGGGACGCGCTGGCCCGCTGGCGCGCGGCGGCCCGGACGCGGCTCGGCTACTCGGGCGCTCTCTACCGGCGCCCGGATTTCGCCTGGGTTCCTTCGTGCTTCTCCTGCTGTTTCGTCATGCTGTGCGACGAGACTTTCTACGACCACGCGCGCGCCCGGTACACGGTGGACGCGTTTCTCGACCACGGCGTCAAGGAGTTCGGCGGCTATGACAGCCTGGTGCTCTGGCACGCCTACCCGCGCATCGGCCTGGACGACCGCAACCAGTTCGACTTCTATCGCGACATGCCGGGCGGGCTGGAGGGGCTGCGCGAGGTGTCGCGCGCCTGTCACCGGCGGGGCGTGAAGGTGTTCGTCGATTACAACCCCTGGGACCGCGGCACGCGCCGCGAGCAGGTGGACGATATCGACGCGCTGGTCGCGCTGGTGGCCGCGGTGGAGGCCGACGGGATCTTCCTCGACACCATGAACCGCGGCGCGGCGGCGTTCCGCGCGAAGCTGGACGCGGCCAGGAAGGGCGTGGTTCTGGAGAGCGAACTGGCGCTGCCCCTGGCCAACCTGCACGACCACCATATGTCCTGGGCGCAGTGGTTCCGCGACAGCCGGGCTCCGGGCGTGCTGCGCAACAAGTGGCTGGAACGGCGGCATATGCTGCACCAGATCGACCGCTTCAGCCGAGACCACAGCGCGGAACTGCACACCGCCTGGATGAACGGAACCGGGATGATGGTGTGGGAGAACGTCTTCGGCACCTGGGTGGGCTGGAACGCGCGCGACCGCTCGCTCTACCGGCTGATGCTGCCGGTGCAGCGGCGCTTCGCCCTTCTGTTTAGCGGAGAAGGCTGGACGCCGCTGGTGGAAGCGGAGACGGAAGGCGTGTACGCCAGCCAGTGGGAGGGCGGAGGAATGCGCCTGTGGACCCTGGTGAACCGCAATGACCGGGCGGTGGAAGGCGATCTGCTGCGCGTGGAGGAGCGGTCCGGGGACGAATACTACGACCTGTTCCGGGGTGAGCGGCTGCGGTCCGGCGGCCTGCTGCCGGGGCGCATGGAAGCGCGCGGAGCGGGGGCTATTGCGGCGGGGCCGCGCGAGGCGTTCGGGTCGGGGTTTCAGGAGTTTCTTTCGCGGCAGGCGCGAGCCTGGCGCGAGTACCGCGGGGATACGACATTCCCCGCCCGAACCGCCGCGCTGAAGCCCGCCGGCCGGACCCGGCTGTACCGGGAGGCGCCGCCCGGCATGGCGGCGATTCCCTCCGCCAGAGTCCGGTTGAAGGTCGAGTTTCGCATTCGTGAACCGGGCTTCTATGAGCCGCAGCACTCCCACTTCGAGGGTTCCGGCGGCCACCCGCTGCACCGGCCGATCTTCTTCGAACGGGCCGCGGATCTGAGCCGCTATGCGATCGATCTCACTCCGGTCACCAATGCGCAGTATGCCCGGTTCCTGAAGGCTTCAGGCTACCGGCTGCGTTTCGCGCAGAACTTTCTGAAGCACTGGCAGGGCGGAGCGCCGCCGGCGGGCATGGGGGATCATCCGGTAGTGTACGTGGACCTTGAAGATGCGCGGGCATACGCCCGCTGGGCCGGCAAGCGGCTGCCCACGGAAGAAGAGTGGCAGTATGCGGCCCAGGGTCCGGAAGCGCTGCGCTACCCGTGGGGCAACGAGATGAAGCCGGGGGTGTGCAACGCGGGTGAAACCGGCGGCACTACTCCGGTTACGGCCTTTCCGGGCGGGCGTTCGCCGTTCGGCTGCTACGACATGTGCGGCAATACCTGGGAATGGACCGAGAGCGAGCGCGCCGACGGGCGCACGCGCTTCTCCATCCTGCGCGGCGGTTCCTGGTATCGCGCCAGTGGCTCGGACTGGTACATGGACGGCGGGCCGCGGCCGGCCGGCTTCGCGGCCAAGTTCCTGCTGATGTGGCCCGGCCTGGACCGCTGCGCGACCGCCGGTTTCCGCTGCGCCGCGGACCTTGAAGAAAAAGGGGACAGAGGGACTTAATTCGACGAGCGAATTAAATCCCTCTGTCCCCTTTTTCCGCAGGTCGGTTAAGGTAGAAGAGATCCGATTTTCCCAGGTGGATATTTTCAATGACCGCACGATGGATACTTGCTTTGGCGGCGGCGTTCACCCTTCAAGCCGCGCCCGCTCACACGGTGCTGGTGGAAGCCGAGAGCTTCGAGTACCACGGGGGCTGGGCGGTGGACCAGCAGTTTATGGACCAGATGGGCTCGCCGTTTCTGCTGGCCCACGGCATGGGCACTCCGGTGAACGATGCCTGGACCATCGCCCGGGTGCCGGAGCCGGGCACTTACCGGGTCTGGGTGCGCAGCCGCGACTGGGTGGCGCCGTGGAAGGCTTCCGGCGCTCCGGGCCGCTTCCGGCTGGCGGTGAACGGCAAACCGCTGCGCAGAGTGTTTGGAGCCGAAGGCGCGGCCTGGCACTGGGAGGACGGCGGAACGGTACGGCTCAGCACGAACAGCGTCAAGCTGGCCCTGCACGATCTCACCGGCTTCGAGGGACGCTGCGACGCCGTCGTGCTCACCAGCGACCGCAGCCTGCGCCCGCCCGATGGCGGCGCCGAACTGGCTGCGTGGCGGCGCGGCCTGCTGAAGCTGCCGGCGTCGCCGGGGGACGCGGGCGAATTCGATCTGGTGGTGGTGGGGGGCGGCATGGCCGGCTCAGCCGCCGCCATCTCCGCGGCGCGCCTGGGGTTGAAGGTGGCCCTGATTCAGGACCGTCCGGTGCTGGGGGGCAACAACAGCTCCGAGGTCCGGGTACACCTGGGGGGCGAAATCCACCTGGCGCCCTATCCGGCGTTGGGGGCGGTGGTGGCCGAGCTGGATTCGGGCGGGCACGGCAACGCGCAGCCCGCGGCCAACTACGATGACGAAAGGAAGCTGGCGGTGGTGCGCGGCGAGAAGAATATTCGCCTGTTCCTGAACATGCGCGCCATCGGCGTGGAGAAGCAGGGCAGCCGGATCGCCGCGGTGGTGGCGAGAGACGTGCTCCGCGGGCAGGAGCATCGCTTCGCCGCCCCGCTGTTCGCCGATTGCACTGGCGACGCGGTTCTGGGGTCCATGGCGGGCGCCGACCATCGCTACGGGCGCGAGAGCCGGGCCGAGACCGGGGAGCCCCTGGCGCCGGAAACGCCCGACCGGCTGGTGATGGGCACTTCCGTGATGTGGTACTCCGAGGACGCCGGAAAGCCGGTACCTTTTCCGGAGACGCCCTGGGCCCTGCCCTTCACCGAGGAGAGCGCGCAGAACGCCACCCGCGGCGATTGGGATTGGGAGGCCGGGCAGAACCAGGACCAGATCGCCGATTTCGAATCCATCCGCGACCACTCCTTCCGGGCCGTCTACGGCAACTGGTCGTTTCAGAAGAACCGCAGCCGCAGCCGGGAGAAGTACGCCAACCTGCGACTGGCCTGGGTGGCCTACGTGGGAGGCAAGCGCGAATCGCGCCGCCTGCTGGGCGACGTGATCCTGAAGCAGCAGGACATCCAGGAACAGCGGGAGTTTCCCGACGCCTCGGTGACGGCCACCTGGTCGATCGATCTGCACTATCCGGCCGCGAAAAACACCAAGTTCTTCCCGGGCCAGGAGTTCCGCTCGGTGGCGGAATTCGGCAAGAAGCGGCCCTACGCGATCCCCTACCGCTGCTTCTACTCGCGCAACATCGATAACCTGTTCATGGCGGGACGCAACATCAGCGTGACCCACGTGGCGCTGGGAACCGTGCGGGTGATGCGGACCACGGGCATGATGGGCGAGGTGGTCGGGATGGCGGCCTCGCTGTGCCGCAAGCACGGGGTGGCTCCGCGCGGTGTGTACGAACGCCACCTGGACGAGCTGCGCGAACTGCTGCGCGCGGGAGTGGGCAAGAAGCAGTGAAGGGAGGATCCGTGAGACTTTCGAGGCGCGAGTGGCTCGGGTTATTGGGAGCGGCCGCGGCGGGGCGTGCAGCGGGACAGTCCCATCTCCCCGCGCTGCCGAACATAGGTTTTCGCGCCGACATGGGGCCGGCGCGTTCCGAATGCGGCGTGGGCGCGCTGCTGCCCTGGGCGGAATCGTTGTGGACGGTCACCTACAACTCTCACATGAAGGCGACCGGCAGCGGGCTGGCGCTGTACCGCATCGCGGACGACCTGAAGACGGTGGAGCGGGTACACGTTCACAACGGCACGCACGCCAACCGGCTGGTGCACAAGGAATCCAACCAGGCATTCATCGGTCCGTACGCCATCGACGCCAAGGGCAACTGGAAGTTCATCCCGGAGTTCGAGAATCACCGGCTGACCGCCACCATGCGCCACCTCGGCGATCCCGCCGGACGGGTCTACGTGCAGACCATGGAAGGCCTGTTCTTCGAAATGGACGTGGGCGATCTCAAGCCGCGCCTCTTGTTCGACCTGGTGAAGACCATGCAATTGAGCCGGCGGCCGCACTTCAAAGGCGGGTTCACCGGCCCGGACCGGGTGGTGGTGGCCAACAACGGGTTTTACGCGTTCGGCGAGGACCAGGCGGGGCTGTTCGAGTTCGACGGCAAGACGTGGAACCGGCTGAGCGGGAAGCCGCACATGGACTGCGCGGGCCGCAGCACCCTGGGCAATGCCGTGTTCTGCACGGGGTGGGACGAATCGTCGGTCCTGTTCTGGGCTTTGTTCGACGGCAAGTGGCGGCGCTACCGGCTGCCCAAGGCCAGCCACGCCATGGCGCACGCCTACCAGACCGAATGGATGCGCATTCGCGAGGTGGAAACGGAGCACTTCCTGGTGGATATCCAGGGCCTGTTTCTGGAACTGCAGCCGATGCCGTTCGAGGGAGCGATCTGGGGTTTGAAGCCGGTGTGCCAGCACCTGCGCATCATTCCCGATTACTGCGCCTTCCGGGGGCTGCTGGCGCTGGGCGGGAACCAGACCACGCCCAACGGCGACTCCAACCCGGTGGCGGGACAGCCGCAGTCCGGCATCTGGTTCTGCAAGACGGACGACCTGTGGAGTTTCGGCAAGCCGCAGGGCTGGGGCGGGCCGTGGCGGCGGGCGGCGGTCAAGGGCGGAGAGCCGTCCGAACCTTTCCTGATGACCGGCTTCGACCGGAAGGTTCTGCATTTGAAAGCCGGCCGGCGCGCGGCGTTCGAGATCCAGGTGGATTTTCTGGGCAGCGGCGAGTGGGTGACTTACAAGACACTGGATGTGAACGGATACGCCTATCACGTGTTCGAGCCGGGCTTCAGCGCGCACTGGGTGCGGCTGATTCCCGGAACGGACTGCGTGGCTTCGGCCGAGTTTGTGTACACGTAGAGTTTCGGTGACAGGCTACACAACCCCATTAGCGTTAACTTAACGAGCAGCTCTGGAGCTTTCGGTGTCTTGGGCTTTCTGCCAAGCTTCGGGCCACTGTTTCCCAGCGGTCAAGGCACTCTGCCAACGAGAAAGGGGGGACCAGCGCGCGGA
>JADZAF010000205.1 GCA_020852755.1 Bryobacterales bacterium | reverse complement strand
GGGGCTGCTGAGCTCCAGCACGGCCCTGTTCTGGGGATGGGCGCACTTCAGCGGCCGGCTTCCGGAACCGCCCCCGGAAGGAGTGGAGCCGAAGGAAATCGAGGTACACGGCGAACCGGCCGTCTAGCGGCCCGCGACCGAAGCGGCGGCGCCACGGGCGCTGTGCCGGCCGGGCTTGGACTCAGGGAAACTTAAACGCTCAGCAGGCCTTCCGCCGCGCGAGAGAGAAATGGTACACCGCGGCGCCCACGGCCATGGTGGCCAGCGCCATCAGCGAGGCTTTCGGCTGCCACACCACGCCGTAGCCGATCATAGCCACCCCCATGGCGATGTACGCCGCCGGGATGAGCGGAAAGGCAAAACTCACCGGGCGCAGCGTCTGCCAGCCGGGCCGCCGCCGGAACACGAACACCGAAGCCACCGACATCACCGTGAAAAACGTCAGGCTGAAGCCGATGTAGATGACCAGTTGCGGAAACGGCGTGAGGGTCATGAGCATGGAACAGGCGCCCTGCGCCAGGATGGCCACGATGGGCGTATGCCAGCGCGGCTCCACCCGCGCCGCCGCCTTGAAGAACGCGCCGTTCCGCGCCATGGCGTAGTAGACCCGCGGGCCGATGGTCACCATGGCGTTCACCGTGGACATGATGGCCAGGGCCATCAAGGCGCTGTAAACGCCGGCGATCCCCGGGCCGAACAGGTTGGCCGCCGAAAGCGAGCCGATGGCCAGCACTCCCTTCATCTGCTCCAGCGGCGTGGAGTAGATGAACACCAGGTTCAGACCCACGTACATGGCCGTCACCAGGCTCGTACCCACGGCCAGCGCGACCGGCAGGGTGCGCTCCGGCCGCTTCAACTCCTCGGCTACATAGGTCGCCGCGTTCCAGCCACTGTAGCCCACCATCACCCACAGCAGGCTGATGACGAACTGCGCGGGCAGCGAAGTCGTGGAAGTCCGCACGGCGGGCGACGAGAAGTTGTCCCAACTGCCCTGGCCCAAAAGGAACCCGAAGCCGATGAACGTCAGAATCACCACGATCTTGCTGGCCGTGAGCACATTCTGGATCTTGGCCACCCGTCCGATGCCGAAGCAGTTCAGCAGCGTGAACATGGCGATCAGGGCCGAAGCCATGATCTGCGCGGCGCCCAGCTTCAATGAGAATGCCCCGCCTCCGATCGTGATCTGCGCGTTGGCCTGCTTCAGGGCCGGGAAGAAGTAGCCCAGGTAGTCGGAGAACGCCAGGGCCGCCGCGGCGATGGGCGCCGAGAAGCCGGCAAAGAACGAGACCCAGCCGGTCACAAACCCCCAGGTCGGACCGTAGGCCTGGGTCAGGTAAACATATTCGCCGCCGGAACTCGGAAAATTGATGCCCAGCTCCGAGTAGCTGAGCGCGCCGGCCAGGGCAAACAGGGCGCCCACGAACCAGCACAGCAGGATCAGCCGGGCGTTGCCCAGGTCGCCCGCCATGAAGCCGGTGGTGGCGAAGATTCCGGTGCCGATCATGTTGGAAACCACCAGCGCCGTGGCGCTGACGACGCCCAGTTGACGGAGTAGATCGCCCGTCTTGCCCGCCTGAAGTTGAGTGGCCACGAAGTCATTCTACGCCACGCGGCGTATCATGCGGGTATGGGAACGCTCTGCTGTCTGCTGGTGCTGCTGGCGCCGCTCCGGACCGGCGATTCCCGCGCGGCGGAGCGGCTCATCATGGTGCGCGAGCAGATCGAGGCGCGCGGCGTGCGCAATCCCGACGTGCTTCGCGCCATGCGCGAGGTCCCGCGCCACCTGTACATGCCCGAAGCCGTCCGCGGCATGGCCTATCGCGATCATCCCGTGCCCATCGGCCACGGTCAGACCATCTCGCAGCCTTACATCGTGGGCCTGATGACCGAACTCCTGGACGTGCGGAAATCGCACCGCGTGCTGGAGATCGGGACCGGGTCGGGCTACCAGGCGGCGGTGCTGGCGCCCCTGGTGAAGCAGGTTTACAGCATGGAAATCGTCGCCGAGCTGGCCAAATCCGCACAGGCCAGCCTGGCCGCCCAGGGGGTCGGAAACGTGAGCGTGCGCCACGGCGACGGCTACCAGGGCTGGCCGGAGGAAGCGCCCTTCGACCGCATCATCCTGACCGCCGCTCCCCCGGAAGTACCCCAGGCGCTCGTCGACCAGTTGAAACCGGGTGGCAAGCTGGTTGCTCCGGTAGGATCGAGTGCGCTCGGACAGGAACTGATCGTGCTTGAGAAACGGGCCGACGGCAGCATCCGGCGGCGGAGCACGATTGGCGTTATGTTCGTGCCGATGGTCAGAAAGTGAGACCTGCCCCGATCACCGCGGCGCCCCTGATCCCCGCGCGGCCCTCGCTGCCGGCCCTCAGGGAGGCCGCCGCCGGTTGCCGGGCCTGCCCCTTGTGGGAGCGGGGCACCCAAACCGTCTTCGGCGAGGGCCCCCGCGGCGCCCGGATCCTGTTGGTCGGCGAGCAGCCGGGCGACGACGAAGACCGCACCGGCAGGCCCTTCACCGGCCCCGCCGGAAGGCTGCTCGACCGCGCGTTGGAGCAGGCCGGACTGGAGCGCTCCGAGATCTACCTTACCAACGCGGTCAAACATTTCAAGTGGGAGCCGCGCGGCAAGCGCCGCATCCACGCCAGACCCGTCGCACGCGAGGTTGCCGCCTGCAAGCCCTGGCTGGAGGCCGAGATCCGGGTGGTGAAGCCGCAAGTGATTGTCTGCCTCGGCGCCACGGCGGCCCAGGCTCTGCTCGGCAGGGGGTTCAAAGTGACCGGGCGCCGGGGCGAACTGATACCGTCCACGATCGCGCCGTTCCTGCTGGCCACCGTGCATCCGGCCTCCATTCTCCGTGCGCCGGACAGCGAAACCCGGCGCCGCGAGACGGAGCGCTTCGTGGAAGACCTTCGCCGGGCCGCGGCGGCGGGAAGGACCCGGCCGGCGGCTGCTATCTGAGCCGCCCGATGCGGTTCAGCGGCCAGTAGACAAAAACCGCCTCGCCGTAAATGTAGCCGCGCTCGACGGTCCCCCAGGACCGGCTGTCGTTCGAACTGCTGCGGTGATCGCCCAGTACGAAATACTCTCCCGGCGGAATGCGGCGCCGTTCCATGGACTGCTGGTCGCGGAACTCCGGCGGCACGTACGGTTCGTCCAGAGCTTTGCCGTTCACGATGACCGTTCCGCGGTCGATCTCGACCGTGTCCCCGGGCAGGCCGATCACGCGCTTGATGTAGGACTTGCTGCGGTCGTGCGGAAACGAGAAGACCACCATGTCTCCGCGCTCGATAGCCCCGATCCCGAAGCGGTAGGTGAACTTGTTGATGAAAATGCGCTCCTGATCGGTCAGGGCCGGCATCATGCTGGTGCCTTCCACCTTTACCGGCTGGTAGATGAAGACGATCAGGATGGCCGCGATCACCAGCGACATGCCCAGATCGCGAAGCCAGTACAGCGCCGTGCGCAAGGCGCCGCGCTCGCGCCGCTGTTCCTCAGGTTCCAGTACTTCCATCCGCTACTCCCAATACATCACGATCCCGGCTTCACCGCAAGAGGCGGCAAAACTCCCGGGCGCCGGCCAGAAGCCCTTGGGCCCGGGGAGCGTTCATGCCGGGCCGCAACCGGGGGCAACCAGGCGGAGCCCCCCGGCCGCGGCTCAGCGCTTCCCCTTGCGGTACGCGGCCACTGCGTCCCGCAAATCCTGGATGCTCCTGCCGTGATCGTGCATCCACTCGCGCACCGGCTTGCGCGGGTCGATTCCCGCCGGAAGCTGCAACGCTCGCACGAAGAACTCCCGCGGCACGCCGGTTTTCAGAACGATCTCGTTGAGCGTCATGAATCCGCGCACCTCTGGCTCCTCCCCTTCGCCGGCATGCGGTGGCTTCCCTCCCCCGTGCGGCTGTGGGGCCTCCGGCTTCCCCGCCAGGAACGCCTGCACGATGCCGCGCACCGTCTCAGGCTCGAACTCGATGTTGTACTCCGGCCCGATCCGGTTCAAACGCGTCGCCGGGGCTACGCGGTTGGGAATACCGGCTTCGCGGTAAAGCCGCTCGAGAGGAATGCCGTAGCCGGACCCGATCTCGGCCAGGGTCATCCAGCCGCGTATGCTCTCGGCGTCCGGCTTTCCGGCCGCGTTCGTGTAACTCACTCTCTCCGGCCTGGTCTGCCACTTGCC
The DNA here is from genome assembly GCA_020852755.1 of Bryobacterales bacterium. Taxonomy (GTDB): domain Bacteria; phylum Acidobacteriota; class Terriglobia; order Bryobacterales; family Bryobacteraceae; genus JADZAF01. Next base: position 9,925 of record JADZAF010000205.1, on the reverse strand, counting down.
GGCCAGTTTGCTGGTCCAGATTGTGCCGAACAGGCCGGCAATCAGCAGCGTGGCGTAGACCGGGTGTGAAAAGCGCCACTTCGGCCCGCGCACGCTCAGCACGTTGGGCTTGGGGCAGTGAGCCACGCAGTCCAGGCAGTGGTTGCACTCGGGGTCCCGGATTTCCGTCACCGGGAGGAATTCGACGTGCGCGTGGCATTTGACCCGGCACAGGTTGCAGCCCTTGCAGTTGGCGGCGTCGCGCTGGATCCGGGTGATGCCCAGCCTGCCCAGAATACCGAGCACCGCGCCCAGCGGGCAGGCGTACTTGCAGAAGAACCGCTCAATGACCAGCGAGCCGGTGAGCACCACGCCCAGGATCGCGTAGGCCCAGGGCAGCTCATCGATCCCGGCGCCCAGGTGAAAGAAAGCCAGGAACGGATCGTAGTCCCGGAAGACCAGCGCGCCGGTCCACCAGGTCAGGCCGATAACCACGGCCAGAACCACGTATTTCAGATAGCGCAGGCCCCGATCCCAGGCGCCGGTCGGGTTGTATCGTTTCCTCAGCGCCTTCCGGCCCAACAATCCCAGCCACTCCTGCAGCGACCCGAATGGACATACCCAGCCGCAGAAGCCCCGGCTGAACAGCAGCGTCATCCCCACCACCGCCGCCAGCAGGACCATAGCCGACGGCTCAATGCGCCGTATAAAGCCGCCCGTGGTCAGGAAATGGTACAGGCTCTCCAGGCCGCCGAACGGGCAGTAGGCTTCCACCGAGGGCGTGCCGCGCGGCCCTCCGCCTTTCACCTGGTGGTCATAGGCAACGTGGAGCAGGAAAATGAAGAAGAAAAGCATGACGGCGTGCCGCAGGACCAACGGCGAGCGCCACCAGGCATTTCGCGAACGATTCGACTTGATCTGAACCAGCATGAGCGTTTTCCAGGTACATCTTGTGGGCATGGGTCGCCCGCAGTGCCGCCGCTCCCTGCCGTCGCGGCTCGGACATTCCGTATTCCCGTTTCCGAGCCGCAACCGGAGGGAGCGGTCCCCCGCTTCAAGCCGGCACTGCCAGGGGCTCCTCTGAACCGCGTATGAGGGAGCGGATGCCTCACGCCGTCAGCGGCGGCCGCCCCGGCCGCCCATCTGCCCGCGGCCCTGGCTGCTGCGGCCCGCTCCGGTGCAATCCTGAGGGCCCGACCGCTTGCCGGACTTGGCGCCGTAACCGGTGCCGTCGCGTGGTCCCTGGCCTTTGTTGCCGGTGCCGTCGGCCGGGCCGTTCCGCCGGCCATTCTGGTTCTGGTTGAACACCGTGTTGCCCGCCACGAACTGGGCGGGAGCGCTCGTGGCAAACAGGAATGCGGCCGCGATCGCCGCCGTCAAGAAGCTCTTCTTCATGGGTTCTGGTCTCCTTCTGACCTCGCTCCCGGAAAAGGCACAGCCCTTTCCATCCAGTTGCGTATTGAAAAAGAAGGAGTTATCGAAGGGCCGGCCGGTCTCCCTCCGCAAATCCTGCGGCTTGGCGGCCTCGCCGCGCAAAGTCTGCGCCCCGGCCGGGCACGAGCGGGGGCGGACGGGCGGGAGAACGGGTGTACGCACATTTTTGATCCCGGCCGTTTTGTGATATGGTGGGGAACAACTTTACCAGAGGAAGGGGCCATGTGCCGTATCAAGGATCTTCTTCAGGGAAGAGAACTTTTCTACGTAGAGACTCATGAGACCGTGGCCGGCGTCGCCCGCAAGATGGCGGAGCGCAAAGTCGGAGCCACGCTGGTTCTCGAAGGCGGGGAACTTCGAGGCGTGTTCAGCGAGCGCGATCTCATGACTCGTGTCGTCGTGGCGGGTGTCGACCCGGCGAGCACCAGGGTCGGCGCGGTGATGTCGACGGATGTGAAGACCATCGAGGAAACCGAGTATCATTCGGCGGCCATGACGCTGATGCAGAGCCACAATTGCCGGCACCTGCCGGTCACGCGCTCCGGCCGCGTGGTGGGGTTCATCTCGATGCGCGACCTGATGAATTACGAACTGGCGCGCAAGACAGAGGAACTCAACCACATGCAGGCTTACATCCACGGAGCTTCGTGAACAGCGGCGTCGTCCTGTTTGCCCACGGCTCCACTGTGGAAGCCGCCAATGAGGCGGTGCGGGCCGTGGCCCGGCAGGCGCAGCGGGCTGGCTCCTTGGACGCTGTCGAGACGGCCTTCCTGGACGTTCCTCCCCTGCTGAAGGACGCCGTCGCCCGCCTGGCGGAACGGGGAGTGGCCGAGGTCGTGATCGTGCCCTACTTCCTGACGCTGGGCATCCACCTGCAGCGCGACCTGCCGCTACAGGTCGAGGAACTCTGCCGCCTGCATCCCGGGTTGGCGATTCGCGTCACCCGGCCGCTGGACGGCCACCCCGCCCTGGCCGGCATCGTCCTGGATCGCCTGCGCGAAGGATAGTGAGCCGCCATCAAGCCGTGCCTCGCTCCCCCGGTGGCGGCTGAGTTCGCGTACTGCTCCAATTCCGCGCTGTCCTCCGCCCCGGCCGATTTTCAATCCGCCCGCCCCGGCACGCGCTACGATCAAGGGAGGACTTCCATGCAGAGACACGGCCAGGTGATTCGGGTTCTTCCGGAGAAACTGGAGGAGTACAAGGCCTACCACGCCAGAGTGTGGCCCGAAGTCCTCGAAAAAATCCAGGACTGCCGGATCCGTAATTATTCCATTTACCACAAAGATGGCTTCCTGTTCGCCTACTTTGAATACGTAGGCGACGACTTCGAGGCCGACATGGCGAAGATGGCGGCCGATCCCAAGACCCAGGAGTGGTGGGCTATCATGCGTCCCCTACAGCAGCCGCTCGAAAGCCGTGCCGAAGGGGAATGGTGGGCCGAGATGCAGGAAGTTTTTCACACCGACTGAGATCCCGCGTGCGCCCCTTTCTGCTCATCCTCTGGGTGCTGGAACTCTGCGGCGTGGCCGCCGGGACCCTGGCCCCCGGCAACTGGCTGGCGGGGCGGCATCTGCCCAATGACAAACTGCTGCACTTTGCCGGCTACGTGTTCGCAGCCGCGCTTCCCGCCATCGCCATGATCAGGAAGCGCAGCCTCCTGCTCGCCGTGCTGGGGCTGATCCTGCTGAGCACGGCGCTCGAGTACGGCCAGCGGTTCGCCCCGGGGCGTTCCGTGGAATCGGGCGACCTGGCCGCCAACCTGACCGGCATCGTGTGCGGCCTGCTGGCCGGGTTGGCGCTTCGCCGCTGCTTGCCGGTTCTACCCGATTCGCTATTATGAAGAGCTATGACGGGCGGATGGCGCAGCGGTCTTCGGCGGTTTGTCCTCTGGGACTACCCCAGGGCCAGTTGGCAGTACGATCTGATGGTCGCCCTGATCCTCGCATTCATCTTCCTCACTCCACGGGAGTGGTTTCGGGATCAGCCCCGCATTCCCAGGGCGAGCCCGGTGGTCATGCTGCCGGCCAATCACCATGGCACCTCGGTCTTCTGGATCGATCCGGAACTGCTGGCCGGAACTCCCGCAGCCCGGCGCGGCGAGAAAGCGGCCGCGGTTCTGCGGACGCGCACGGGAAGAGACCTCGAGATCCTGCGCGTCGAGCCGGTTCACGACGCCGAGGCGGAGATCAAGGGCTATATGGCCTTTACCCGGCCTTAACGCGCGAGGCTATGTCCCCGGCCCGCGGCTTTGCCGGTGGTGCGGCAGAAGCGCACGGATCATAGCGTCCCCCGGAAAGAAGTACCTGGAGGGGCGCCGGTTGCGTCTCAGTATGTAAGGGTGCGAAAGAGTACCGCCAATGCGTTTTTTTCCACTTTTGATTCCTTTCTGCATGCTGGCCGGCGCCCAGGCGCAGCCGCTGCAACAGACCCTGGCCCGGATGGACCAGTCCTCCGCCGCGTTCCGCGGCATGACCTCCAAGATCCGGCGGGTGTCCTACACCGCGGTCATCAACGAGAACAACATCGACAGCGGGACCATGTTCCTCAAGCGCGCCCGCCCGCGCGACTTGCGCATGCTGGTCGAACTGACGGAACCCGATCCCAAGTCGGTGGCGTTTCAGGGACGCAAACTCGAGATCTATTTCCCCAAGATCAAGACCGTCCAGGAGTACGACGTCGGCAAGAACCGCAGCCTGCTCGAGCAGTTTCTGCTCCTGGGCTTCGGCAGTTCCGGCAGGGAACTGGCCGCGAACTACGCCCTGAAGGCGCTGGGTTCCGAGAGCGTTTCGGGAGAAAAGACGACCCGCCTCGAACTGACCCCCAAGTCGGCCGCCGTACTCGAGCAGTTGAAGAAGGTCGAGCTGTGGATCTCCGATTCCGGCGGCTATCCGGTGCAGCAGAAGTTCTACCTGCCCGGCGGCGACTACATGCTGGTGACTTACAGCGAACTGAAACTGAACCCGGAAATGGCGGACTCGGCCGTGAAGCTCAAGCTGCCCCGCGGCGTCAAGCGCGAATTCCCGCAGAAATAGGCAGGGTGGTTTCCCGGCCGTCCCAGGTTTTTCGACGGCACGGCAATCAACCTAAAAGGGTGCGTTACCGTACACCCTCTGCATCTCCCTGTCACCTTTCTTCCTCCCCGCGCATCCAACTTGATGGTGGCGCGCGTGCGGCTCGGGCCTTTGGCCGGTATAGCGGGCCAAAGACCCCGGCCGCATGGGAGCGCGGTTCCCCTTCGAGTCCGCTATACTGTGAATTGAATGCTGCACTGGAAATTCTGAGTTTCCTGAAGAAATCCTAATCATTCATGGCCATTCCCACTTCCAAGCGGCTCGCTTATCTGGACTGGATGCGCGGGCTTGCGGCCCTGATTATGCTGCAGGGTCATGTTTTTCACTCTTTCCTCAAACCGGAACACCGCGAGTCCTCCATCTACGTGCTGTCGCAGTTCGTAGGCGGCATGCCGGCCGTGATCTTCCTGTTCCTCACCGGAGTCACCCTGGCCTTTCTCATGGACGGTCGCGAACGCAAGGGCGTCCCGCCCGTGGAGCGCATCGTGGTGGGTCTCCGCAGGGCCGGATACCTGTTCGCCGTGGCCATCCTCTTCCGGCTCCAGATGTGGCTTTTCGGCCTGCCGTTCAGTCCCTGGACCGACCTTTTCCGGGTGGACATTCTGAACTGCATGGCCCTGGCCATCGCGGTTTTCTCCTTTCTGGCGGCTTTCCATACCGTGGACCGCATCCGCCTGGGAGCCATCGCAGGATTCGGCATCGCCTTCGCCTCCCCGCTGGTTTCGTTGATTGACTGGACGGCCGTCCCGCAAGGACTCCACGATTACCTGGCCCCCAGTCACACCAGCTTCGGCTTCTTCCCCAACGCGGCCTACGCGGCATTCGGCGTGGCCGCGGGCAGCGTGATCCGCTCGGTTTCCTCCGAACATCTGGACCGCATCTTTCAGTGGGCGGCGCTGGCCGGCACAGTCCTGTTCCTGGCCGGCTACTACTTCTCCGGCAGTCCGTATTCCCTTTATCCGTCCTCGGATTACTGGCTGAACAGCCCGACCCTGGTGCTGATCAAGCTGGGCGTGATTCTCTGGCTGGGCGCCTTCTCTTTCCTTTGGAACAAGGGAGTGAGCAGCGAGCGCTGGGGTTTCATACGGCAGTTCGGCATGACCTCGCTGCTGGTCTACTGGGTCCACATTGAGCTGGTCTATGGCCGGCCCCTCTACTTTTTCAAGGAAAGCCTGGAGATCGGCCAGACGGTGGCGGCAGCCCTGGCGATGATCGTCTTCATGCAGTTGCTGTCGCTGGCTCGCACCAACTACCACCGCTGGAGCGGTTGGCTGCCCAACCTCCGGCTCCCCTGGTACGAACCGGTGCCGCGCCGCGCCTCCGGCGACTGACACAGGCCTTTTCGCCACAGCGGCCGCACCCGCGCCGTAAGCCGGCGGCGCTACTTGCCCCGGACTCAGTTATCCTGAAGTGTTTACCATGACTACTACGCTTCTTCCTACCACTTTGGCCGGCAGCTACGCCCATCCCGGGTGGTACTGCCAGGCGCGGGAAGAAGCCGTCCAGGGACGCTACGGCCCCGCCGACGCCGCTGAACTCCACCAGGACGCCGTCATGGTGGCTGTCGAAGACCAGCGCCGCGCCGGCATCGACTGGATCGCCGACGGGGAACTGGGCCGCCTGGCCGGAGTCGCCAGCCTCTGCTCGCGCCTCAGCGGTCTGCGCCCCCTGGCCCCCCTCCACTGCCTGGGCGTTGCCGGCCGCACCGCCGGGCCGCGCTACGAGATCGTGGGGGACCTGGCCGCTCCGCACGGCCTCGGTGTGGTCGAGGAATTCCGCTACCTGGCTTCGATCGCCGGTCCGGAGACCAAAATAAGTCTCCCCGGCCCCCTCACTTTCAGTGAGCTGCTCGCGCCGGGGGGGCGTTATCGCGCGCCGCTGGTTGTCGCCGAGAATCTGGCGCTGATCATCCGCCAGGAACTGCTGCGCCTGGCCGAAGCCGGCTGCCGCCACATCCACCTGGACGAGCCCGCGCTGGCTTCCCACCAGGCCCTGCCCGGGGAACTGGTGCGTACCGTCAACGCGGCCATACACGGCATCCCGGTGACCGTCGGGATTCATTTCGCGGGCAACGCTCCGGCGCAGCGCTCCTACGCCCGTCTGTTTCCCCTGATCCTGGAACTGGAGGCCCCGGAAGTCGCCCTGGAGTTCGCCTCGCGCGAGATGTGCGAGGCCGATCTGTGGCTTACGTTCAACCCGGGCAAGCGGCTGTGCGCGGGGGTCCTCGACGCCCGGCACTCCTGGGTGGAAACACCGGAGGAGGTGGCCGGGCGCATACGCACCCTGCTGCGCTTCGTCCCCGAGGACCGGCTCACCCTGGCCCCGGACTGCGGGCTGGCGGGAATTCCGCGGCAGGCCGCCTTCGGCAAGATCTGCAGCCTGGTAGCCGCCGCCCGGACAGTCCGGCAGGAGATCGCCGGCATGGCGCAGTCTGAAGGCTGAGCTCCCGTGAAGACGCCGGACCCTGACCAGCTCCAGCAGATGCGCGAGGACTGGGACCGGCGGGCGCACCTGGACGCGGAGCGCCACGTCTACACCCGCGACTCGGCCGCAGACGTGCCGGACTTCTATGAATCAGGACGCGCCAATTACGATCAGCTCGTCCGCCCCTTCCTTCCCGTGCTCCTGGAAGGCCGCTCCCCGAGCCAGTGCCGGGCGGTCGAGATCGGCTGCGGCCTGGGGCGCATGACCCGCTGGCTGGCTTGCCAGTTCGGCCAGGTGGACGCCCTGGACGTCTCCCCGGAGATGGTCCGGCAGGCCCGGCTGCGCCTGGCCGATCTTCCCAACGTGCGCTTCCATGAGTGCTCGGGCCGCGACCTCTCCCCGCTGCCGGACGAAGCCTGCGACCTGGTGTTCTCCTACATCGTCTTCCAGCACATCCCCTCGCGCGCGGTCATCGAAAACTACGTGCGGGAGGCCGCCCGGGTCCTAAGGCCCCGCGGGGTGTTCAAATTCCAGGTCAACGGCGACCAGTCGCCGGAGTACGCCAACCACGTCCCGGACACCTGGCACGGCAAGACTTTCTCCCTGGCTGACGTGCGCGAAATGCTTGATCGGGCAGGGCTTTCGCTGCTTGCGGCCGAAGGCGCCGGCACCCAGTATTTTGTCCTGACCGCCCGCAAGGCGCACGACGACCCTACCGCCGGCCCTCGCCCCTACCTGTTCCCGGGCCAACCCTGGGCCGCCGGCCAACTGCTGGAGGGCTGGGGCGATGCCGTGGAAGAGAGCTGGCGCCCGGTCGAAGCCCGCAGCCGCTGCCGCCTGGCCCTGCCGCCGGAGCGGCCCCTGCGCTTCTTCCTCGGCCTCTACCTCTGGCCCGAGGAGCCGTTCCCACCCCGCGAGGTCTGTGTCGGCGTGGACGGCCTGGCCACCGTTTCCGCCCGGTTGGACGGCCCCGGCGATCACTACGTGGAGTTCCCGCTCTCCCCTCCCGGAGAGTCTCCCGAGGTCGAAGTTGCGGTGAGCGTTCTTCCATCCGGCCGGCCCCCGGCGGTGCGCGTGCTGGGTTTCTACCGGCCGGCTTAGGATACGCTGTTACTTATGGCCGCTTCCCTTACCGTCGTGGTGCTGGCTGCCGGACTCGGCACCCGCATGAAGTCCCGCAAGGCCAAGGTGTTGCACCGCGCCGGCGGGCGCGCCCTGATCGAGCAGGTGCTGTCGGCCGCGGCCCGGCTGACCCCGGCGGACCGCATCTTCGCGGTGGTGGGCCACCAGTCCGCGGTCGTGCGCGATCTTCTTGCCCCCGCCGGGATCGGCTTCATCGAACAGGCCGAGCAGAAAGGCACCGGGCACGCCCTGATGGTTGGGCGCTCCGTCCTGGAGAAGCTGGGAGGCTGGCTGCTGGTGCTCTACGGGGATTGCCCGCTGATCACCGCGGACACCTTGAACCGCCTGGTCGCGCAGCAGACGGCGTCCCCGGCCGCCGCCACCGTGATCACCACCCGGCTGGACGATCCCACCGGCTACGGCCGCGTCATCAAGGATGATCGCGGGCGTGTTCGGGCCATCGTGGAGCAGAAGGCGGCCACGCCGGAGCAGCAGGCGGTCCGCGAGATCAACTCCGGCATCTACTGCTTCCGCTCCGATCTGCTCTGGAAGCACATCGGCGAGATCGTGCCCGAGAACCCCGCCCGCGAGTACTACCTGACCGATATCGTCGCCATCTTCAACCACCACGGCCATGCCGTGGAAGCCATGCTCATCGACGACCCCAGCGAGGTGCTGGGGATCAACAACCGCGTGGAACTGGCGGAGGTGGACCGCATCTTCCGCGAACGGGCCGTGCGCCGGCTCATGCTGGAGGGCGTCACCATCGAGAAGCCGGAGACGGTCACCATCGATCCGCAGGTCCGGATCGGGGCCGACACCGTGGTCGAGCCCTTCGCCCAGATCCTGGGCAACACCGAGATCGGCGAGGACTGCCGCATCGGGGCCTGCTCGGTTGTTTCCGATTCGCGGCTTGGCAACCGCGTCGAGGTCGGCGCGTTCACTCTCATCGGCAGCTCGCACGTCGAGAACGACGCGCGCATCGGACCGTACGCCCGGCTGCGCTTCGACAATCAGGTCGAGAGCGGCGCGCACATCGGTAATTTCGTCGAGTTGAAGAAGACCCGCATCCGCAAGGGCGCCAAGGCCATGCACCTGGCGTACCTGGGCGATTCCGACATCGGCGAGGAGGTCAACGTCGGTGCGGGCACCATCACCTGCAATTTCGACGGCGTGAAAAAGCATAGGACGCAGATCGGGAACGGCGCCTTCGTCGGCAGCAACTCCACCCTGGTGGCTCCGGTACAGATCGGAGCAGGCTCATACGTGGCGGCCGGAAGCGTGATCACGGACGCGGTGCCGCCGGACGGCCTGGGCGTGGGCCGCGCCCGCCAGGTGAACAAGGAAGGGTGGGCCCGCAAGCGGCGCGAGCGGCAGGCTTCAGCCAGCGCCGAGTAGGCGGCGGCGCCCGCCGCGAATCACCCCCAGGCGCACCGGCCGGGCCTTGCGTCCCGAGGCGTCCCAGCCGCCCATCTCCTGAATGGCGTCGCGGATGCGCGCCCGGTTGAGGCCCGCCCGCCGGATCGCCCGGATTACCAGCGCGGTGACGTCATAGGCGGAGGCCGCCGCATAATCGGGCAATTCCGGACGCGGGGTCTCTTCCAGCCAGGGGAATCGCACCTCTTCCGCCGCGGTCCCCGCCCGTGCAAGGAAAGTCTCCCGCCCCGCTGCCGGTCCGGCGAATACCGCCTCCCTCACCCCGGCCTTGCGCAGCTCACGAACCACAAGCGCGCTGTCCACCGCCCCCGCGATCACCGCTACCGCCCGAGGCTTCAGTTGCGCCGCCTCGGCGGCGATCCGCGCGCCTTCCAACACCCCGGGCTGAAATTCGACGTGTCTCCCGGGTGTGAGGTGGTTGCGCGCCAGAAAACTTTTCAACTCGGCGGCCAAAGCCC